>NZ_JBPRKH010000011.1:0-100616 GCF_051417515.1 Capnocytophaga sp. G1920 | reverse complement strand
CAGGGCTGTTACATAGAGTTACAAATGTTTGATTTATAATATATTAAATTCATAAGTTCTTTGAAATTAATGATACTCCATTCCATAGCTGACTTGATAGAGTCTTTTCCATTAAGACGAAATAGGTTAATTGATATATTTCTCATTATTGAAAGATTCTCAGGAGCATTACCTGATTTAGTCTTACTCTTGTCCTCTTTCATTTGTACATCTTTCACCCAGTGCAAACGATTTTCTATACCCCAATGAGAACGTATGTGATTAGCAAAGAAATCAGCCTTATTCTTAGCTACACTGCTAATATGGTAAACTATCTCTATTGTCTGACCTTTCTTTGTTTTGACATAACGTGTTGTTTCTATAATTCGCTTTATACCAAACCATTCAGGAGAAATACCCTCTAAATTTTTATAAACTTTGGTAATACGCAATTCATCACGACCTCTTAGCAAAGAACACTCTTGGTAAGTGTGCATTAAATACTTTTTTGTAGCAACATTTGCTTTTATTTGCTCAAAAAGCTTTTTTTGATTACCTTTTACTTGTACTATGTAGTCATTTTTTGACTTTATAATAGTTTCAAGAGTTTTTTTGACAATGTAAGGCATCTAAAGTGATTATTTCACCTTGAATGTCTAAGGCTTGTAAGAGTCTTTGAACGGTATAAATTTCAGATTCTTTTTTGTTCTCTAATTTATCACAAGCTAATACAATGCCTCTTTGTGAAGCAAAAACACTTATCAATGAAACAAAATTCTGATAGTTATTTTGAGTGTCTTTAATAGTTCCTGCAATAGCCTTTCCATCAACAGCAAGTGTTTCACCTTGACACATTGGTAAAAATTGGGCAGTCCACTGATTGAATTTTTGGGCAAAATCATCAAAATCAATTTCCATAAATATCCTTCTAATAGAGCCATATGTAGGTACTTTACAGAAAGTTAGATACTTTTTAAACTCCCATTGGTTTTCTTTGAGGAAACGGCCTATTTCTCGATAACCAGTATAACCTGACATTATTGCTGTTAGGCACATAATCAGGAAGTTAGGCATTTTATGGCGGATACCGCGTCTTTTTCTAGTATCCTCTATACTAGATAACATTTCTATCAGTGTCATAGACTTTTACATTTTATTAGAATGCAAAAATAGTAATTTAAAATAACTTACAAAACTTTGTAACAGCCCTGCCCTAGCCCCCTTCAAAGGGGGAATGTAGCGACGGAAAGAGAATAGATGGTTTGGGATAATTAGAGAATTAGCAAATTTGGAAATTAGCAAATGAGAAGTGTGATTAATCGAAGGGACTCTGAAAGAGGTTGGTTTTTTGCCATTGTTTGAAAGTTTAACATTCCTTTAATAGTTGAGAATAAAAAAAAGCATTACTTTTGCCTCAAAATTTAAATACTAACATTCATTATGAAGAGAATTTTATTGAGCCTTTTGGCAATGGCTACGCTTGTAGGGTGTGGTAGTAAGGACGATAATAATCCTACCCCTCCTCAGAGACCTGACTTCACAAAAGAACAGCAAAACTATCTGCCTACTAAAAAAGTAAAACACGTAACAGCTACTTATGTAGAGGCTGATTATGAAAATGGTTCTTACCCTTCCGTACAATACAAAGACTTTTTAAACCCTGAGTTGAATCAGGGACAAAAGTTTACAGTGAAAACTATGGAGTACTTCTATGAGTATGACAATGCAGGTAGAATCACTAAGGTTACTTTTAAAAGAGAGGGAGACTCTGATATTGTAAGTTCCCTCACTTATTCAAATATTTCGGTAACCATTACGTCTCCTCCTCCTTATGATGGGATTAGAGAGCCTCGCTCTATAGAATATGGGCTCAATTCTTCTGGTAACATATTAAGCTTAGGGGTATACAACGAGAAACAACAACTCAAAAACTCTATGAGTGCAGGAACTTTTACTTGGGAAAACGACAACCTCACTAAAATCAGTAGAAAAGTAACGAGAAATGGGGTGGTTAAAGAAAGAGGGGTGAAATTTTCTTACAATAGTGCTACTAATAAAAATAAATTTTACTTACTTGATCATACAGGGGATGATATCCGTAGCTATCAGGAATATTTTGCACTTTCGATTGCTATCATAAAAGGAGCAGCTCCTAAAAACTTACCTATAGAAGCGACTCCTTTAGAGGAAAACGATTCTTATAGTAGTCGTTTTGAGCGCCCAGTGAGCTTCAGTTATACTTTTGACAGCGATGAGTTTGTAAAAACTATTGCTGAAAAAGAAAATAAATTTGTCCCTGGTTCGTTATATTCATACGTTCCTAACAATGGCAACAACGAAATTGGTACTTATTGGAGTGAGCTACAAACACTGATTGCAAACATTGAGAATAAAACGGTTACTGATAAGAGCTACAAATTTATCAGTGATGATGGTAGTACTCGTATTTTTGAGATTACTGTACCTGTAAAAGTAGAAAAAGATAGCAATGGTAAAACTATCAATCTGAACGTGAATAAAGTTTGTAAGTTTACCGTATCTTATAACAATACTTCTGCTACTGATATCCGTATGGATGCTACCTACTATGCTGATATAATTACGAATTACGAATTAAATTACTAATACCACTATGAAGAGATTTTTATTAAGCCTTTTGGCATTGGCTACCCTTGTAGGGTGTAACAGTAAAGACGACAACACTCCTACGCCTGCAAAGCCTCTATCGGAGCAACAGCAAGCTTATTTGCCTACTAAAAAAGTAAAACGTATAAGCTGTACTTATATTGATGAAGGTACTACAAGCAACACTAATAGTCCTAACAGTTATTTAGAAGCTGAATTATACAACCAAACGTATACTTTACGTACTGCCGAATACCTATACGAATACGACAATATGGGTAGAATCAACAAGGTTACCATAAAACAAGAAAGAAAACCTGAAGATGTAAGAACTTTTACCTATAAGGACTATTCGGTAATAATTACCGCTCCTTATGATACCGAAGTGAATGGTCAATACGATATTCAAGCGGTAGAGTATGGACTAAATGCAGCAGGTAACACACTTGGGTTTGGTATGTACAACGAAAAACAACAACTTAAAAGTGTAGGTGACGAGATTATTACTTGGGAGAATGACAATATTAGCAAAATTATTAGCAAAGATGATAGAGAAGGAAATAAAATTCTCGAAACTGTCTTAACTTATTACAACAATGAGAATAAGAACAAATTTAACGTTTTTTCTTTTGATTTCAGTAGAGAAAGCAGAAGTTTTATGAATTATTTCGAAATGCCTATCGCTTTGATAATTGGTGCATCTCCTAAAAATTTGCCTAAGAAAGTAGTAATTCCGTCTTCTCGCTACAATGGAGAAATAGAAAACAAAATCATAGAACTTGCTTACACTTTTGATAATGATGGTTTTGTGAAAAACATTAGCGAAAACGAGTATTTAAGAACTGGAACTTCAGTAGGAGCTTATTATCAAAATCCCTCTTATGGAGATATTGATGCTACAACTATGTCAAACACTTTGCAAGATCTTATGACTAAGATTGATAACGGAACAGTTACCGGTAAGAGTTATAAAGTCATCAATAACAAACAAAATGAGCGTGTAATTCAATTTACCATTCCTATAAAAGTAGAGAAAGATAGCAATGGTAAACCACTTAACCTGATAGTAGATAAAATCTGTGAATATACTTTCAGATATATCACTGAAAACAATCAGAAAAAGTTATCACAAATAGAAATGAATATAACATTCAAACCTCATTTAGTAACCCATTACGAACTCAATTACTAATAGACTTTGAAAGCAGAAATCAAATTGTCCGCCCTCACTGTGTGAGGGCGGACAATTTGCTAATTAGTAAATTAGTCGTACTTTTGCTCCCTGAAACTAACAACAGATGCGAACAAGAAGTATAAAGAAAAACACTATAAACGTCGTAACCCTTGGGTGTTCTAAAAATGTATATGACAGCGAAGTGCTGATGGGGCAACTCAAAGCGGGTGGCAAAGAGGTGGTGCACGAACAAAAGGGGAATATTGTGGTGATTAACACTTGTGGGTTTATCAACAATGCCAAAGAGGAGAGTATCAACACTATTTTGGACTATGTGCAACAGAAAGAAGCAGGATTGGTAGATAAGGTGTTTGTGATGGGTTGTCTCTCTGAACGCTATAAACCCGATTTGGAGAAAGAAATCCCTGATGTAGACCAATACTTCGGTACCAGTGAGCTACCTGCCCTCTTGAAAGTACTCGGCGCCGACTATAAATACGAGCTCATAGGCGAGCGCCTCACTACTACCCCTAAGAACTACGCCTATCTGAAAATATCGGAAGGTTGCGATCGCCCTTGTAGCTTTTGTGCGATTCCGCTAATGCGCGGGGCGCACCTATCGACCCCTATTGAAGCTCTCGTAACCGAAGCGGAGAAGTTGGCTGCCAAAGGGGTGAAAGAACTTATACTCATCGCTCAAGACATTACCTACTACGGTCTCGACCTCTACAAGAAACGCGCCCTTGCCGACTTACTGCGTGCCCTCGTAAAAGTAGAAGGTATTGAATGGATACGCATACACTATGCATTCCCTACCGGCTTCCCGATGGACGTATTGGAGGTAATGAAGACTGAACCTAAAATCTGCAATTATTTAGACATTCCACTTCAACATATTTCTGACTCTATCCTCGCAAGTATGAAGCGCGGTACTACTCAAGCGAAGACTACTAAACTGCTGAAAAAGTTCCGCGAAGCGATACCCGAAATGGCTATACGCACTACCCTTATTGTGGGGTACCCAGGAGAAACGGAAGAAGACTTCCAGAAGCTGAAAGACTTTGTAAAAGAGATGCGTTTCGACCGTTTGGGTTGTTTTACTTACAGTCACGAGGAAAACACTACCGCCTATGCGCTCGAAGACGATGTGCCGGAAGAAGTAAAGCTTGCACGTGCTAACGAGATTATGGAGATACAGTCGCAAATATCGTGGGAGCTCAACCAAGAGAAAGTAGGGAAGACTTTTCGTTGTCTCATCGACCGCAAAGAGGGCAACTACTTTGTAGGTCGCACCGAATACGACTCGCCCGATGTAGACAACGAGGTGCTTATCGATGCTAAAAAACACTATGTAAAGATAGGTGATTTTACAAATGTAAAAATTATCGATGCTACCGATTACGATTTGTATGGAGAGCCGTGCTAATCAACAAATTGGCTAATTCGCAAATTATTATTACCTTTGCACCTATGAAAATAGGTAATATAATGACAAGTATCAAGCAAAGAGAAGAAATACAAGCCACAATTTGGAAAATAGCCAACGAAGTACGCGGAGCAGTAGATGGGTGGGACTTTAAACAGTTTGTGTTAGGAACCCTCTTTTACCGCTTTATCAGTGAGAATTTCACGAACTACATTGAAGCAGGCGACGAGAGTGTGCATTACGCCCAGATGCGTGATGAAGAAATTTCTCCCGAAATAAAAGACGATGCTACGAAAACTAAGGGTTATTTTATCTACCCCTCTCAGCTGTTTGTGAATGTAGCTAAAAATGCGAATACCAATTCCAATCTCAATACCGATTTAGCAGCTATCTTCTCTGCTATCGAAAGCTCTGCCAATGGCTACCCCTCTGAGACTGACATCAAAGGACTGTTTGCCGACTTCGACACTACCTCCAACCGCCTTGGCAATACCGTTGAGGAAAAAAACAAACGCCTCGCCGCGGTAATTAATGGAGTGGCAGGGCTTAGTTTTGGCGATTTCGAAAACCACCAAATCGATCTCTTTGGCGATGCTTATGAGTTCCTTATTTCGAACTATGCTGCCAATGCAGGCAAATCGGGCGGGGAGTTCTTTACCCCTCAGAATGTATCAAAACTCATTGCGCAGTTGGCATTGTTGGGACAATCTTCAGTAAACAAGATTTACGACCCTGCTTGTGGGTCGGGCTCTCTGCTACTACAAGCTAAAAAACACTTCGATGACTACCAGATAGAAGAAGGCTTTTTTGGGCAGGAAATCAATCATACTACCTACAACTTGGCGCGTATGAATATGTTCTTGCACAATATCAACTACGATAAATTCAATATTGCCTTAGGCGATACGCTTATCAACCCTTGTTTTGGTGATGAAAAACCTTTTGATGCCATCGTTTCCAATCCTCCTTATTCGGTGAACTGGATAGGTAGCGACGACCCTACCCTTATCAACGACGACCGTTTTGCACCCGCAGGTGTATTAGCACCAAAATCTAAAGCCGACTTTGCCTTTGTATTGCATTCCCTCAGCTACCTTTCGGCTAAAGGGCGTGCCGCTATTGTCTGCTTCCCCGGTATCTTTTACCGTGGAGGTGCCGAGCAGAAAATACGCAAATACCTCATCGATAACAACTATGTAGAAACCGTTATCGCCCTACCGCCCAACCTCTTCTACGGCACCAGCATTGCGGTGAATATATTGGTGCTTTCCAAACACAAACCCGATACCCGAACCCAATTTATAGATGCCAGTGGTGAGGACTTTTTTAAGAAAGAAACCAATAACAACGTACTTACAGATGCCCATATAGCGCGTATCGTTAGCATTTTTGCCGACAAAGAGGCGGTACCTCACACCGCTGTGATGGTAGACAACCAGCAGATAGCCGAAAATGACTACAACCTATCTGTGAGTTCATACGTAGAGGCAAAAGATACCCGCGAGGTGATAGATATCAAGCAACTCAACGCCGAAGTAGCGCAAACCGTAGTGCGGATTAATGAGCTGAGGGCTGATATAGAGGAGATTATTAGAGAAATAGAGGGGTAGGATATGAATAGTGAAATAAAATATCTGATTTATAATACACCGCAAGAAGCGGTTTCAGTTGCAGAAGGAGAACTTGACAGAAATTCAGTTATCGAGAAAATCTCGGCAACTGCACAACTGATAAGGCAAACTCAGAATGATGTAACTATTTCCAAAATGGAAACAGTTCACCCCTTTAGTTGGTTAATATATATCATTTTTAGGCATAATTTGCTTAATCTAAAACCTATTTTATTCAAACACCAATAATAACAACAAATGACACAAGAACCTAAAATATTCCCTTATATAGAACGCCTCCTGCAAGGCGCTGAAGTAGTATGGAAACCACTGGGGGAGATAGCGGAAATCAAAAGAGGACAAAGAGTTACTAAACTAGAACTTTCTAATGATAAACAATACCCCGTTTATAGTGGAGGCGTGAAACCTATGGGGTATTATGATGCATACAATCAAGAAGCTAACACAATTACTATTGTTAAATATGGCACAGCAGGTTATGTTAATTTCATTACTGAAAGATTTTGGGCTAATGATGTATGTTATTGTATAAAACCACATACTATTTTAGAAAATAAATATTTGTTGTATGTCTTAAAGGATATGCAGGTATACATTAATTCATTAGCGACAGATGCAATTCCTGCTCACTTGCCTGCCCCTTCATTAGCTTCTATTCAAATCCCTCTTCCCCCTCTTTCTGTTCAGCAAGAGATTGTTCGTATTTTGGACAAGTTCACCCAGCTGGAGGCGGAGCTGGAGGCGGAGCTGGAGGCGGAGCTGGACTGCCGCAAGCGGCAGTATGAATACTATCGAAATAAGTTATTGATATCATTTGATGAATCTGCTGTTCAATGGCTAACTTTAGATAATATTTACAAGTTTCAATATGGAATTGGAAATAAGATACCAACGATTGGGGGAGATTATCCTGTATATGGAAGCAATGGTATTGTTGGAACACATAGTGAATATAATAGTGAAGATGCCCCTGTTATTGGGCATATAGGAGCATATGCTGGAATAATAAATTGGGCTAAGGGGAAGCATTTTGTTACTTACAATGGCATTATTTGTAAGAAAATAAATGATAATGTAAACGCTAAATATGCATATTATCTTTTATTGTTACAAAATTTCATTGACAAAGCAAATAAGGCATCTCAGCCATTTATTTCTTATGATGTTTTAAACAGATGTATTGTCCCTATTCCCCCATTAGAAGAGCAAAACCGCATTGTCGCTATTCTCGATAAGTTCGATACATTGGTCAATTCTATCAGCGAGGGGTTACCCAAAGAAATAGCCCTGCGCAGAAAACAATACGAGTATTATAGGGAGAGATTATTGTCGTTCCCCTCGTAGGGGTCAATGGCAATTGACCCTAAACATTGAGGAAGGATTGTCGTTTAAGGGCGAATTGCCTCACATACTCAGCTGCGCCAGCTCGCTGACTTTACCCCTACAGCAGGGTGCAAACGGACTAAAGAAATAGCCCTGCGCGGGAAACAATATGAGTATTATAGGGAGAAATTATTAACTTTTACAAATGACAAATAATAACTATGGGAAAAAAACTTAAAGAAATAGCACAAGAGCTAAAAGATAGTTCTAAAAAAGTACAACTTATCTATGCTTTCAATGGTGTAGGTAAAACACGTTTGTCTTGTATCTTTAAGGATTTAGTCACTTCTGAACAAGATGATGATGAAAAAACTCGTTCAAAGATTATTTACTACAATGCCTTTACAGAAGACTTATTTTATTGGGATAATGACCTAGAAGAGGATACTAATAGAAAATTAAAAATTCGTCCTAATGGTTTTACTCATTGGGTACTTGTAGATGAAGGACAAGAAAGGAATATTATCACTAACTTTCAACGTTACACCAATGATAAATTGACCCCAATATTTAATTCAGAATATACAATTAAAGGAGAAGACGGAAAAGATATTAAAGTTCCTGCATATTCTGAAATAACATTTTCTATAGAAAGAGGAAATAATGAGAAAATTAATAATATAAAGATTTCTAAAGGAGAAGAAAGCTGTCTTATTTGGTGTATCTTCTATAGTTTGTTAAAACAAGTTATTGAGACTTTAAACATTCCTGAAGCAGAAGAACGTCCTGTAGATGGGTTTAATGAGCTAGAATATGTTTTTATAGATGACCCAGTAAGTTCTTTAGATGAAAATCACTTAATAGAATTAGCTGTAGATATAGCTGAACTCATAAAATCAAGTCAGAATGAGCAATTAAAGTTTATAATCACAACACATAACCCATTATTCTATAATGTCTTGCATAATGAACTTAATTTTAAGTCAAAAAATAAGAAGAATTCTCCTTGTGCTTATATGTTGGATAAAAATGAAGATGGAACATTTGAAATTGATCCAAAGTTTGGTGATTCTAATACAAGTTTTTCCTATCACTTATTTCTAAAGCAGACTATAGAAGAGGCTATTCAAACAAAAAGTATTCAAAAATATCATTTTATATTATTGAGAAATCTTTATGAAAAAACAGCAAGTTTTTTGGGTTATCCAGAATGGTCAGATTTATTACCAGATGACAAACTAACATATTACAATAGAATCATTCAGTTTACCAGCCACTCTACTTTATCAAATGAGGCTATTGCAGCACCTACTGACCCTGAAAAGAAAACCTTAGAACTTTTATTTAATCATCTTGTAGGGGATAGATATTGGAAAGAGGAGCAGCAACAATAGCATACAATTTCTTACAAGTGTAAATGCAAAATATACCTTCAAGAAAGAATAAGCAAGTTTTGCCCTTTGCTAAGCAAGGAAGAAATACAACTATAACTAATTGAAAATCAATATCAAAATTTAAATAAGCAAGTTTTACCCTTAAATAAGCAAGTTTTTAACAATGAATTACAACACTATCGCCGAAACACAAAACTACATTGTTTTAGAAAATTATACGAAGCTCTCTAAAGTGAGTGAAACTCCTGCTACTTACCAAAGTGAGAATGCTTTAGAACGCGAATTTATAGAGGATTTGGTAGGGCAAGGCTATGAATACTTACCTCTGCTTACTACTCCCGCAGCTCTCTTGGCAAATGTGCGTACGCAGTTGCAAAACCTCAACAGCGTAACCTTCTCCGATGCCGAATGGGCGCGCTTTGTAGAAGAGTATTTAGATGCCCCTAGCGATAACTTGGTAGAAAAATCGCGCAAACTGCACCGCGATTATATCTACGACTTTGTGTTTGACGATGGGCATATACAAAACATCTATTTGGTAGATAAGAAAAATATCATTCGCAATAAGGTACAAGTAATCAACCAGTTCGAACAGAAAGGCTCTCACGCCAATCGTTATGATGTAACGATTTTAGTGAATGGGTTGCCCTTAGTGCAAATCGAACTCAAAAAACGAGGGGTGGCCATCCGCGAGGCGTTCAACCAAGTGCATCGCTATAGCAAGGAGAGTTTCAACAGCGAGAGTTCATTGTACAAATACTTGCAACTATTTGTCATTTCCAACGGTACCGATACCCGCTATTTTGCCAACACCGTAAAGCGCAATAAAAACAGCTTCGACTTTACGATGAATTGGGCAAGAGCTGATAATTCTCTTATACGTGACCTGAAGGATTTTACCGCTACCTTCTTCCAGAAAAATACTTTATTACAAGTGCTACTCACCTATTCGGTGCTTGATGTAAGCGACACACTATTAGTGATGCGCCCCTACCAAATAGCTGCTACCGAGCGACTGCTCTGGAAGATAAAAAGTGCCTATCAGGCTAAGCACTGGAGCTCTCTCGAGGGAGGTGGCTACATCTGGCACACTACAGGCTCGGGCAAAACGCTTACCAGCTTTAAAGCTGCCCAATTGGCTACCCAGCTCGATTTTATCGATAAAGTGTTCTTTGTGGTAGACCGCAAAGATTTGGATTATCAAACGATGAAGGAATACCAACGCTTTTCGCCCGATAGTGTAAATGGTTCAGGTAGTACTGCCGGACTCAAACAGAATTTAACTAAGAACGACCATAAAATTATCGTTACTACCATCCAAAAACTCAATAACCTGATGAGGAGCGAAGAGCATTTGCCAGTATACGACCAGCAAGTTGTCTTCATCTTCGATGAGGCACACCGTTCCCAATTTGGTGAAGCGCAAAAGAACCTTAAAAAGAAATTCAAGAAGTACTACCAATTTGGTTTTACAGGCACCCCTATTTTCCCCGACAATGCCTTGGGCAGCGAAACCACTGCCAGCGTCTTTGGTCGCGAACTGCACGCCTATGTGATTACCGATGCTATTCGCGATGAAAAAGTACTGAAATTCAAAGTAGATTACAACGATGTACGTCCACAATTTAAGGGTATAGAAACCGAGCAAGATGAAGCCAAACTCAGTGCTGCCGAAAACAAACGCCTCTTGCTACACCCTGAACGTATTAGGGAAATATCTACGTACATCTTGCGCAATTTTCGCCTCAAAACCCACAGGAATGAGGGTAGTAATAAGGGCTTCAATGCGATGTTTGCCGTTAGTAGTGTAGAGGCTGCCAAATGCTACTACCAAGAGCTCAACGCCTTGCAAAAAGATAGTGACCGACCGCTCAAAATAGCGACTATCTTTTCTTATGCTGCCAATGAAGAACAGAATGCTATAGGCGACATTACCGACGAAACTTTCGAACCTTCCGCTATGGACGTCAGTGCCAAAGAGTTTTTAGAAAAAGTCATTGCCGACTATAATGCGATGTTTAAAACAAGTTTTTCATTAGAAAGCAAATCGTTTGAAAACTACTACCGCGATTTGAGTAACCGTGTGAAAAATCAAGAAGTTGACCTATTGATAGTAGTCGGTATGTTCCTCACAGGTTTTGATGCCCCTATGCTCAATACGTTGTTTGTAGACAAAAACTTACGCTATCACGGACTTTTGCAGGCTTATTCTCGCACTAATCGCATCTACAACAGCACTAAAAGTTTTGGCAATATCGTTACTTTCCGCGATTTAGAAAAAGCTACCATCGATGCTATTACCCTTTTCGGCGATAAGAGCACCAAGAATGTAATCCTCGAAAAAAGTTACCAAGAGTATCTCGAGGGCTTTACTGATATTATTACCGGTAAAGCTTGCCGAGGCTATAACGAAATTGTAAAAGAACTAAAAGAACAATTCCCCGACCCTGATGAAATTCACACTACAGCCGATAAGAAAGCCTTTGTAAAGCTTTTTGGTGAATATTTGCAGGTGGAAAACATCTTGCAGAACTACGATGAATTTGCCCATCTCAAAGCGCTACAAACGATTGATAAAAACGACCCTGAAGCGTTAAAATCCTTTGCCGAGGAGCATTTCCTAACCGAAGAACAAGTGGCTTCTATGGTACAATTAGAGGTACTAAAAGACCGATTAGTGCAAGATTATAAATCTACTTATAACGATATACGTGATTGGGTGAGCAAGGAACGCGAGAACAAAGAGCAAGAAAAACAGTTAATTGACTGGGAAGAGGTGGTTTTTGAAGTAGATTTGCTCAAATCTCAAGAAATAGACCTCGATTATATCCTCGAACTCATCTTAGAACACCACAAAAAGAACAAAAACAAAGAGGCTTTAGTAGAGGAAGTGCGTCGCATTATCCGTGCCAGCATAGGTAACCGTGCCAAGGAAAGCCTTATAGTAGATTTTATCAACGAAACTAATTTAGATACTATTGACGACAAACCGACTATCATAGCAGCGTTCTTCACTTATGCCCAAGAGCGACAAAAAGCTGAAGCGGCTGAGCTAATCGCGGAAGAAAACTTAAATGAAGAGGCGGCTAAACGATATATACAGCTTTCTCTAAAACGAGAATATGCTAGCGAAAATGGCACTGACCTCAATAGCATTTTGCCTAAAATGAGTCCGTTAAACCCACAATATCGAACCAAAAAACAAACTGTTTTTCGCAAAATAGCTGCTTTTGTAGAAAAGTACAAAGGCGTAGGAGGTGAATTGTAATTTTATAATTCACAAATCAGCTAATTTACAAATTATTACTACCTTTGCACTATGAAAAAATACTTAATAGCCTGCCTCGGCAATATAGGGGCTGAATACGCCAACACACGTCATAATATAGGATTCCTTGTAGCCGATACATTGGTGAAAGACCATAATGTTTCTTTTACTACTCAGAAACTTGGTGACCTCGCCGAAATTAAAGTGAAAGGACGTACCTTTATATTGTTGAAACCCTCCACGTATATGAACCTCAGTGGCAAAGCGGTACGCTACTGGATGGAAAAAGAGAACATTCCTTTGGAAAACCTCTTGGTCATTTGCGACGATTTGAATATTCCGTTTGGCACTATCCGAATCAAAGGCAAAGGTAGCGACGGAGGTCACAACGGACTTAAAGATATACAAGCCCAACTGAACACCCAACAATATGCACGTTTGCGCTTTGGCATTAGCAGTAATTTTGAATCAGGCAGGCAAATAGACTATGTGCTTGGCGAGTGGGCTCCCGAAGAGCAAACCCTCTTGCCTGAACGCCTACAGAAATCTGCCGAAGCCGTCCTTTCTTTTGGCTTAGCAGGGCTTAATATTACAATGAACACCTTTAATAACAAGTAACCCCTGACCCCTAATACTATGTATACACATCATCTCATTCTCATTCTGCACCTCATTGCTGCCACTATTTGGGTAGGCGGACACTTAGTATTGGCTATTGGCTATTTGCCAAAAGCTCTCAAACGCAAAGATTTTAGCTATATAACAAATTTCGAGAAGACTTACGAGCCTATCGGAATGCCCTCACTTGCCGTATTAGTTATCACAGGTATTTTGATGGCTTACGACTACAATGCAGGTTTGAGTTCTTGGTTTTCTTTCGCTACTCCTATTGAGCGCGTGGTATCGCTGAAACTCACTTGCTTGCTCACCTCTATTTGTTTTGCTATTTCGGCACAAACGCGCGTTTTGCCCAAACTGCGCAAAGGTCAGCTCAACAAGTTACCCGAAATGGCGGTGCATATTATCTGTGTAACCCTCATAGGGGTAGTAATGGTAGTACTGGGTAGTTTAGTAAGAATAGGAGGAATACAATAATATTAGAGAGCTAACTAATAAACTTCTATTAGCCCTCTTTCCTTTAAGGTTTATTGTTCCGCATACCATTCCCTTTCATTTAACCACACGTGCCAACTTACCAGCCGTCCACAATTCGTATAAGCGTCCTATAAGCTAAGCCCCCATTTCACCTCTTATCTTTTACCTGAATTACCTCTTCCGAACCTCTCCAATTTTCTTCGTCTCCGTTTACTAATCTGTTAATTTTCTCATTTTCTAATTCTCTCATTTTTTAATTTGCTGATTTTTTTCCTCCCTCGATTGGTTTTAATAATATTCTAAATTCAATCAATGTGCATTCGGTATTCGATTAATCTTCGGTTAGTCTCCATTGTAGAGCCACTGTAGACCCACTGTAGACCCACTGTAGACCCACTGTAGAGCCACTGTAGAGCCACTGTAGAGCCACTGTAGAGCCACTGTAGAGCCACTGTAGACCCACTCATCCTTCGCTTTACTTTTATCTTACCTTCGCTCTACCTCCTAAAAAACCTTGTCTTTCACCCTAATAACCGTCACTACTTTTTACTCACATACCCAGCTGTGCCCCCTCTCTGGCTTTACCTTCTACCTTTTTTACACCGTCAGGTCTACTTCTTTCAAAAGACAATTTCGTGCGTTCAACCTATTTCCTAAATAACTCTTTCCCTTTCTTGCTAAATTTATTCTAAAACCTCTATTTGTTTATTTATTTTAAAATATGTAATATTGCACTTGTCAAAAAAAGTATTTTGTTATAAACCTTTGATAAACACAATATAACAAATACCTAAACATTTCCTTTACTTTAATATTTCTTACAGTAGATAGAATTTGATAAATAAACGAAAAGAAATGATAACAACCCTTTAACTATAACACCCTACCTTTGCCCCAACGAAATAAGACATTTTCCATATAACTAAAATTCCAAAATTATGGATAGATTACATTCATACAAAACCAAACTACTGATGCTCGCTTGGCTGTTCGGGCTATGCGTAGGAGCACAATCCCTGTTTGCCCAAACAGTAAAAGGGAAAGTAGTTGATGAAGACAATATGCCTCTGATGGGTGCTACCGTATTGGAAGCAGGTACTAAAAACGGCGTAACCTCCGATTTCGACGGTAACTTCCAACTCAGCTTGAAGAACGGAAATGCTACCTTAGAGATATCCTTTATGGGATATAAGAGTACCAAAGTGCAGGTGCAAAACCGCAACAGCATCACCGTAAAGCTCTTGCCCGAAACCACCGAACTAAAAGAAGTGGTGGTGGTAGGGTATGGTACCCAAAAGAAGGAAACTGTAACAGGTGCTATTTCTTCTGTTAAAGGAAATAAACTCGTAGAAAATGCAGTTGCCAACGTCTCCAATGCGCTGGTTGGGCGTATGCCAGGGATTACCTCCACTCAGTCCAGTGGTGAGCCTGGCAGGAATGCTACTACCATTCGTATTCGCGGGGTGAGTACCTTCAATGCAAGTAGCCAAGAACCTTTGGTAGTAGTAGATGGTATCCAAAGCTCTATGAATGCTGTAAATGCGATGGACCCTTACGAAATTGAAAGTATTAACTTACTGAAAGACGCTTCGGCAACAGCTGTCTATGGTGTGAAAGGAGCTAACGGGGTGGTGGTAGTAACTACCAAAAGAGGTCGTTCTGGCGCTCCTAAGGTGAGTCTTACTTATAACTTTGGTATGAGCGAGTTGGCTACTCAGTTAGACTTGCTCAATTCTTATGATTATGCTCGTTTCCGCAACGAAGCTATTCGTAATGACAACGACCCTAGTAACTTCGATAAACTGTTCAGTGAAAGCGGTTTTCACAACGAGCTATGGAAGTTCAAGAACAATCGCGACTATACACCTCAAGAGGTGGAAGCGATGAACCTCACTCCTGAACAAAAACAAGCTCTGCTAAATAGCCCTGCTCTGTATTACACCAGTCATAACTATTTCAAAGAAGCTTTTGGCGGGGTATCTCCTCAAACGCAATTCAACCTAAACGTATCAGGAGGAAGTGAGAAAACGCGTTATTTTACTTCTTTGGGCTATTTCTATCAAGGAGGTACTTTCAAAGAAACTAACTACCACAACGCCGATGTAAACTCTAAATACCAGCGTTACAACTTCCGCTCTAACTTCGATTTTGAACTTACCGACCGCACCAACCTCACACTCGACCTCGCTGCTGTATCTTCAAAGGTAGGAGGCATTTTAGGTAGTGAGCAAGACGGCGATGTAAACAGCGAAACAGCCCGCAAAAAGTCGATGTTAGTGCATATCTTGGCGAATACGCCTTTTGCAGGTCCTGGTATTGTAGATGGGCGTTTAATCGATGGATATGTAGATGGTGTAAATCCTTTAGTAGGCAAAGGAGGTACAGGTTATTCGGTGTTGTCTAGCTTGCTCTGGCGACCTTACCTTACTACCTATCAAACCGACTTGAACCTAAACTTAAAACTGAAACACAAACTCGATTATATCACTCAGGGTCTTTCTATTTCGGGTACTTTTTCTTACAACGATTTGTATAGAAAAGGTGTGAAAAGAGAACGCTCTATCCCTTCGTATAGCGTAACTCGCAACCCTAAAAACCCTGCTGAACTACTCTTCTTTGGCGGCAGACTCAAACACACTACCCTTACCGACCGCTTTAAATCAAGCAAGTGGCGTCGCCTCTATTTTGAAGTAGCTACTAACTACGACCGCTCTTTCGGAAAACACAATATCACTGCCTTACTTTTGGCTAACGGACAAAAAACGTATGACCCTGGTTTTGAGTTTAACGTACCTGCTAGTATTATGGGGCTCGCAGGTAGGGTTACTTACGATTACGATCGCCGTTACCTTATTGAAGGTAATATGGGGTATAATGGTACCGAAAATTTCGCTCCTGGCAAACGCTTCGGGTTCTTCCCTGCCTTCTCATTGGGTTGGGTAGTTACGAACGAAAAGTTCTTCCCTAAAAACAATATTGTTACTTACTTAAAGCTCAGAGGTTCTTATGGCGAAGTAGGGAATGACCAAGTAGGTGGTCGCCGTTTTCTATACTTGCCTAGTACTTGGGGCTATGGCTATGAAGGCTATCGCAACGATGGTTATGGTGCAGGAGGTTACTATTTCGGTAGTAGTGATGGTACTACCAAAGACCCTTTCTATACCGGTGCTTGGGAAACTCGTGTAGGGAACCCCAATGTTACTTGGGAACGCGCCAAAAAAAGCAATGCGGGTATCGACCTGAATATGTTTAAAGATAGGCTTACTATCAATACCGATGTATTCCAAGAAAAACGCGACAACATCTTGTGGAACAGAGGTACAGTGCCTGGTATTGTAGGTTCTGACCTTCCTGCGAGCAATATAGGTAAGGTAACCAATAAAGGTTACGAAATACAAGTGCACTGGGGCGACAAGATAGGCGATTTCACTTATGGCATTGGGGGGAATGTATCCTATGCCAAAAACAAAATAGACTACCGCGATGAGCCTAACAACCCTCACCCTTGGATGAATGAAACGGGCTATTCTATCGGGCAGTATAGAGGTTATCTCACCAATGGTTTCTACAACACTTGGCAAGAGGTAATGCAACGCCCATATTCGCGTTTTGATGGCAATAAAGTACAACCTGGTGACCTCCGCTATGTAGATGTGAATGGCGATGGCGTTATCGACGAGAAAGACCGCGTGCCTATTGGTTATGCAAACTTCCCTCGCTATACTTTTGGGGCAAACCTCAATGTAGGTTACAAAGGATTTGAAATATCGGTGTTGTTCACCGGTACGGCTCAAGGTTCTATGCCTTTGGATTTCTATACGCGCAACCCTTTCTATATGGGTACAGGGGCTGCTTTCCAACATCAGTACGACGGGCGTTGGACTCCTGAGAAAGCCCAAAATGGCATTACCCCTACCTTCCCGCGTGCTTCTATGCGCACCGGTGATAATATCAACGGATTGTTTAGCGACTTCTGGTTGCTCTCTACCGACCATATCAAGCTGAAAAACGTAGAAGTAAGTTATCTCTTGCAAAAGAAAATGTGGTTGGATAAAGCAGGTATCTCATCGGTGAAGGTATCGGTGAGCGGTAACAACCTCTATACGTGGTCTAAAATGCACGATGGTTACGACCCCGAACAACAAGATTCTAACGGCGCTGCCTCTGGATATCTCTACCCTATGACCCGCACTTATAGCGTAGGGCTCAACGTTCAATTCTAAAAAATACAACCAATGAAAAAGCTCATTTATACCACCTTAATCCTCGTCTTTTTCTCACAAATATTTTCTTGTAAGTTAGAAGACCACTTCCTCGAAAAGAGTTTAGGAAGCGATGTGAATGTCGATTCTATCTTTTCGAGCAAACAGAAATCTCTCTCGGCTATTGCCCAAGCCTACGCGATGAGCCTGCAATCAGGTATTACCTTGCGTTACGACAATGGGCGCATTAGCGGGCTGAAAGCGGGAACGCTCTCTCACCTATCGGGAGAAGTGAACGATGTGAAATTCAGTTGGGAAGACACCTATAAAATTCAACGTTCTGGAATGGTAGCCAGCGACTCCGATGGCAAAGCGCTTAGCTCCGATGGTTTTGTGTTCAACTACCAATCTATCCGTCAGTGCTATTTGGTGATTGAGAATATCGATAAAGTCCCCGATCTTACTGAGGTACAAAAGAAAAGTATCAAAGCCGAAATGTATACCCTCATCGCCTACCGATATGAGGAGATGTTCAAACGTTACGGCGGAGTGCCTATTATAGAGGGTACTCTTTCAGTAGATTCCGACCTAAATATTCCTCGCGCTACTTTGCGCGCTACCTTAAACCACATTATTGCCCTTTGCAACAAAGCTATTCCCGACCTGCCCGATAGCTACAACGCTTCGGAAAAAGGACGTGTAACCAAAGGTATCCCAATGTGTATCAAAGCCGAAGCATTGATGTACGCCGCGCGTCCACTGTTCAATAGCAATACGCCTTATATGAGTTTGGGAGGTAATAACAACCTGATTTGTTTTGGTACGCAAGATGCTTCGTTGTGGCAACAAGCCATAGAGGCTAATGAGCAAGTGATACGCTGGGCAACTGCCAATGGTTATCAAATCATCAATACGGGCAACCCCTTAGCCGATTACGGTACAGCGGTAGCAACCCCTAACAACCGAGAAGTGCTCCTCGCCTTTAAATCACAAAGTTTTATAGAGGCTTACAACCCTCACAGCCAACCAGGAGGAGCAAATTCTATGAGTTACTTGCAGCTTACCCAATACTACAAAACTGATGGTACCGACCAAACGTGGACGGGTGAAAATTGGGAAAGCTACGCTACTTATGTGAACAAGTGCAACGAGTTAGAAGCCCGCTTTAAAGCCTCAGCAGCGATTGCAGGACAACAAGCGTGGAACAACCCTAGTTCGCATTATTGGTCAAGTGAGAGTTTGGCAAATGCTTCTACTTGGGAAAAGAGAGCAGGCAGTGAAGGCGCAGGACGCCGTGTGAAATTCTTCTATATGGCTGATACCCGCGATTGGTTTGAATTCCCTTTGTACCGTTTGGCTGAGTTCTATTTAAATCTCGCCGAAGCCTATAACGAAGCAGGCAATCCTGCTCAGGCTTTGCAAAACCTTAACGTTATCCGCTCGCGTGCAGGGCTGCCCAATGTTACTGAAACAGGACAAGACGCTTTGCGCAAACTCGTACAAAGAGAGTGGGCGGTAGAGTTCTACGAAGAAAATCACCGTTACTTTGATGTAAAACACTGGAAACTCACCGATATTGCCAATGGTATCATTGGAGGGGAAAAGAAAGGAGTAGTTTTTGAGTACGCCCCAGGAAAATCGGAAGGGTGGAATGCGTGGGATTACGCTTCTTATGCTGTGAAACCTGTCTATACAGGGTATTGGGACAACAGTCAGTACTTAGAGCCTTTCCCTCAATCGGAAGTGAACAAAGGCTACTTGATACAAAACCCAGGGTACTAATAACCAATTAATAAAACAACTGAAATGAAATATAAACATAACATATTATTTTGTAGCCTTGTGGGCTGTATGCTTTGGGCAGGTGCTATGCAGGCACAAAGCCCTCTGAACGTACCCGAAGAATTGTCTACGCTTTCTACCTCATCAGTAAAAGGAGAACAACTCTTAAAAATGCCCACAACTAACTTTACCAACAGTTTGTTTGGGTTGCTACCTGGGCTCACTGTATTGCAAGGCGGAGGAATGGACAATGCCAGCCTAAATATCCGCGGGTTGGGTTCTTACAACTACCCTTCGGTTACCTATTTTATCGATGGTTACCAAAGTGATTTTATACTGCTATCGCCTTCCGAAATCGAGTCGATTACAGTTTTGAAAGATGCGGCTGCCTTAGCACCATTTGGTATGAAAGGAGCGCACGGCATCGTGTGGATTACCACCAAACGCGGTACAGAAGGCAAACCTGTGGTAGGGGTAGATTTCCAAACAGGCGTGCAAATGCCTACGGTACTGAGCAAACCGCTATCGGCTACCGAGTATGCTCAGCTATACAACGAGGCTTACAGTAACGATGCAGGGGCTTGGACAAGCTTTTACAATATCCCTAACGATGTGAAATACAACACCGATTGGTATGACAAAGTGCTCAAAAAGTCGGCTTTGTTTGATAGGCAAGATGTGAGCATACGCGGAGGCTCGGCTACTACCAAGTATTTTGTGCTATTAGGGCACGCTGGCAACAGTGGTTTGTACGCCTCTAAGAACGACGATTCGCATTCCAGCGGAAGGTTCGACCAATATCTCGTAAAGGCAAATTTAGACTTCAGTATGCTCAAAATATTTGAAGGTAATGTAAATATCAACGGGCGTATAGAAGACCGTAAATCGCCTAATTACAACGAGTATAAGCTCTGGCAAAACTTGGCGAGCTACCCTAATATCATTTATCCGGCACAAAACCCTAATGGCTCATTCCCTGGTACAGCCATCCACCCCGATAACCCTTACGCTTCTATCCGAGCCTTAGGTATCAAAACCCTACACGACCGCACTTTAGGGGCTAATTTCAACCTAAAAGAGAAATTAGACTTCATCACCCCTGGTTTATACATACAACAAGGCGTATCGCTCAGTTCGTGGACACGAGGCACACGCATTGTAAGTAGAGATTACACTCGTATGTTCAATGGGGCAGCACAAACCACTCATCGCGATAGCAACTACAAAGTAGACGACGACTGGGGTACCAACCAATGGAACCGTTTGCAGTTTCTGTTGGGTGCAGGTTATGCCCGTGAGTTTGGACAAAACACTTTCCAAACAGCGGTAAATTACCTTCAATACGTTTATAATATAGACGACAATCTCAACGGAAAAGCGGGTTTGAACAACAACTACGCTTATCAGAATATCGGCGGACGTGTGTTCTACGATTGGAACAAACGCGTATCAGCTGAATTTGGTTTTGCCTTTGGTGGCTCGGATAACTACAAGAAAGGTAATCGCTTTGGTTTTTATCACGCTCTTTCAGCAGCCTATCAGGTTTTCAATGAGCAACACCCTTCGGCGAATGCCAATATCAATCGGTTGAAATTGCGTGCTTCAGTAGGTACTACGGGTAACGATGTGTACAACGAAGGTCGCTACTTATACGAACGCTATTACGGTTCTTACGGAGGAGGCGGTTTTGCCACAGGAAACGATGACCCGTCGTGGCATAGTGCTATCGGACTAAAATACGTGCCTAATGAACATATTTTCGCCGAAAAAGCCTATAAGTACAACATAGGCGCGGAAGCTAAATTCTTTAACAAATGGGACGTGATGATAGAGGCTTTCTTCAACAAACACGAAGGTATTATCACCCCTGATTACAGTATTTCAAGTGTCTTTGGGGCTACCCCTCCCTATAAAAATATAGGAAAGGTTACTAACCGAGGTTTTGAAGTGAGTACGCTCTACAGCAATGCAGCAGGAAAACTCACTTATAGTATAGGCGCTAATGCTTCATTTGCTAAAAACAAAATAGACTATATGGCTGAGTACGATGCTAGTAGCGAGAGTTCAGCTCAAACAGGTAGACCTATCGGCACGCGCTTTGGCTATGAAGCTGCCGGATTTTACGACATAAACGATTTTGACAGCAATGGCAACCTGCTACCTTCACTCCCTAAACCTTCGTTTGGAAATGTTGCCCCTGGTGATGTGAAATACCGCGACCTAAATGGTGACAACCGTATAGACCCTGCCGATAAAACCGAAATAGGCAAAAGCTACCTCCCTACACTCACCTATGCCGGTACACTCAACCTTGGTTATGAAGGGTTTGACCTTGGCGTGCTCGTACAAGGAGTACAAGGCAGAGAGGTGAATTTATTAGACGATGCACGCCAAAAAACAGTTGCTTTCGAGAACAACGGCAATGTGTATGCTATCGCCAAAAACCGCTGGGCTTACTATCCTGCACAAGGCATCGACACCCGTAGCAGCGCCCAGTACCCACGTTTGTCGTTATTGAGCAACAACAATAACACCCAGCCTTCCACCTTGTGGATAAAGAAAGCTAATTACCTAAGAGTACGCTACATAGAGTTAGGTTACAGCATTCCTAAACGAATGCTCGACGAGATAGGCGTTAGCAAATTGCGCATTTATGTGAATGCTGCCAATCCGTTTACTTTCTCATCACTGCTTACCGATTACGACTTAGACCCCGAAGTACTATCGGGTTACCCTGCCCTCAAATCGGTTACTATGGGTGTGTCTTTAAAGTTTTAAACAAATGAACTACCGAAAATATATCGCTATGTTAAAGAGTAATAAACCGAGCAGAACAATCTTTGCAGTGAGCTACATTGCGCTGATGAGTACACTCATCGGGTGTAATGTGTTGGACACCAAAGAAGATATTTACGATACCGACGAGCAGATAAAAACCAATTACCAAGTGTTGTACGACTTTGGTTATGCTGCCTATACACGTTTGCAAAACCGCTTTGATGCCATCGATGGCAATCTGTTTGCGGCAGTGAGCGACGAGGCTGAATATACACTTTCGCCTTCAAACACTCAAGTTTTTAACGAAGGAAGCTGGAATAGCACCAACAATCCCGATAATACGTATGCTTACAACTACGAGGGCATACAAGCGGCTAATTATTTCTTGGAAACTTTTCCTAACTATGCTTCTTTCTTAAAGCAGAACCGCAACCTTATCACTCAAAACGACATCAACAACTACAATCGCGATGTAAAGAGCATAAGGGCTTTGCGCTTTGAAAATCGCGTGTTGCGCGCTTATTTCTATTTCGAACTACTGAAACGCTATGGAGGTGTGCCTCTTGTAAAAACAAGGCTTTCCACCGATGACAATACACATTTGCCTCGCAACACAGTGGACGAGGTAGTGAATTATATCGTGAGTGAAATCGATGCTTCCAAAGATAGCTTGATTACCAATTGGGGAAGAGATTTTGATATAGGTTTAGACGGGCGCATTACCAAAGGAGCTGCCTTAGCCCTCAAATCCAGAGTGTTGCTTTATGCGGCAAGTCCGTTGTACAACCCCACTAACGATGTGAACAAGTGGAAAGCAGCTGCCAGTGCTGCCAATGAGCTTCTCAGCTTAAATCTCTACAGCCTCGACAATAGCTACCGCGATTTGTTCCTCGGAGACAGAAGCGCGAAAAGCTCTGAAACCATTTTTGCTATTCGCCAAAGTGCCACCAATGATTTGGAAAGGAAAAACTACCCTATTGGCAGTGCCGGAGGCAACAGTGGCATTACGCCTTCACATAATTTGGTAAGTGCTTATGAGTACAAAGGTGCTCCTGACCCTAATGATATATACGCCAATCGCGACCCTCGACTCGGCTATACGATAGTAACCAACAACAGTCAGTGGAACGGACGCACAATGGAAATATACGCAGGTGGCGCTGACAACTACAACGCCAAAAACGCTTCACGCACGGGCTACTACCTCAAAAAGTTTTTGAACGACAATCTTGATTTAGTGCAAGATGAAAAAAGACTTCGCTCTTGGGTAGTTTTCCGTTTGGCTGAAATTTACCTCAACTATGCCGAGGCGATGAACGAAGCCTACGGACCCGATGCTAACAACGGTTATGCACTTACTGCCAAAGAGGCTATCAATTTGGTGAGAGGCAGAACGGGTGTGGAAATGCCTGCGATTACTACAGCATCAAAAGAGGAGTTCAGAGAGAAAGTAAAACACGAACGCCGTATAGAACTCGCCTTTGAAGAACACCGCTATTGGGATTTGCGCCGTTGGAAAGACGCTACTACCGTGCTCAATGAGCCGCTTACTGGAGTGCAAGCTACCAAAAACGGCAATCATTTTAGCTATCAAGTAAAAGAAGTAGAAAAGCGCACTTTTACCGAAAAGATGTACTTTTACCCTATCCCTCATAGCGAAATCAATAAATCTAACGGAATTGTAAAACAAAACCCAGGTTGGTAGTGACGAATGACGAGTGACGAAATACGTCAATTTGATAAAATAATTGAATAACAAACCTCATCGCTTTTGCGGATTCCCTCCCCCTTCCCTTGGGGAGGGGGAGAAGGAGGGGGTGAGGACAAACTCTTATATATGAAAACAAAAAACATTACATTATTGCTACTCCTATTCGTAGCCTTCATCGCTTGTAAAAAAGACGATGTATTTGAAGACCCTGGTATAAACAATATCTATATGCCACAAGCCTCCTTGAACAACGGAGGTAATGAATATAATGTGCCTTTTGGAGGAAACTCCGAGAACTACACTTTCGACGAGACTACTAAGAAATTGAAAATAGTGCTCGGCGTGAAGAACTCTGGTCTCTCTACCGATGGCTTTGCTGTAAAACTAAAAGTAGACGCACAAGCTACTAATGCCTATGTAGAAAAGTACAAAAACGACGAGAAAAAACCTGCTGTAGTACTGCCCGAAGGTTCTTACACTTTGCCTGAAAGCGTAAGCGTTGCCTCTGGTAAAAGTGAAGAATCATTTTACTTGGACGTAGATGTGCAAAAGCTCCTTACCGACCACGCTGATTACTATAAAAATCGCATTGCTTTGGCAGTAAGCATTTATGGCAATGAGAGAATCCTCCAAAACAAAGCGACTACTATTGTAGTGATTGACGGGGCGAAGTTCTTGCCTACTCCACCTGAACCTCCTAAGCCTCCTGTGGAAAATATGATTAAAAAAGACGCTTGGAAGATTCTAAAACAAAGTATAGACGGAAAAATTACAGCCGATGCTAAGATTAATATCGTAGATGGAAATATCCAATACTCATCAGGTAAAGTGGGTGGTAAGTTCAACCACGTGATTTACCAACCAGTAAATGTAGAAAAAGGACAGACTTACACTTACGATATGCACGTGGAAATCAAAGGGCAAGCGTGGGGTTGGATACAAGCGTATGTGAGTGAACACGAGCCTGAAGAAGGCAAAGACTTTGGCGATGGCAAGGTATTAGAACTCCAAAACAACATCACCTCGCCTATGAGTGGTTCATTTGCCGAACTTTCAGCTATTCAAGACCAAAAAACCTATACCGCTGGTAAAACCGGTACGCTATACTTTGTAATAAAGATAGGTAGCTGGGATAACAACTTTGAGGATTTAGCCCTCTCTGATATCGTATTCAAGAAAGATAATAGTCCTAAGCCTCCTAAACCTCCGGTAGAGACCAGCATCAAGAAAAACGCTTGGAAAATACTGTTACAAGGCATCAATGGAGGTCTTTCAGAAAAAGCCGATATCACCATTACCGACGGTAATATTCATTACACTTCGGGCACCGAAGGAAAGATGTTCAACCACGTAATTTATCAGCCTATTGAAGTAAGCGGAGGAGAAACTTATACTTACGATATGACGCTCACCGCCAAAGGCAAAGCGTGGGGTTGGATACAAGTGTATATAAGTCAGTGGGAACCAGAAGAGGGCAAAGACTTTAACGATGGTAAGGTATTTGACCTATCGGGAGAAATCAAAACGCCTAAAAGCGGACTGATGTCGGAATTAGCTTCAGGGGAAAAGACCTATACAGCTACTAAAAGTGGTAAGCTATACTTTGTGATAAAGATAGGTAGCTGGGATAACAATTACGAAGACTTAACTTTTTCAGATATCTTTATTAAAAAAGCACCTTAAATGAATATATTAAATAGACAAATAAAAAACATATGAAAAACGCAACAACCTTTAGTTTTATTACAATGTTATTGTGCGGGCTTACTGCCTGTAACAAATCGGGAGGAGACGCTCCTATTGAAGACAACCCTATGCCTGAAACCCCTACTGAGTGGGTATTAGACTTCCAAGACAACTTCGATGGCAATGCCTTAAACACAGATAATTGGGCAGTGTACGACAATGAATACCTCGAAAAAGAAGGCAAACTCAAACCCGAGAATACACGCCGTACTTATGCTATAGAAGTGAAAGACGGCTTCTTGAATTGCCTTATCGACAAAGATTATAAACGCGAAGGAATGTTTATAACAGGAGGGATAGCCCATAAGAAGAACTACAAATACGGTAAGTTTGAGTTCAGAATACGTATGGACGAAGACCCTCATAAGTCTTCCAGCGGTTTAGGACTTACTTGGCCTGAGAGTGAAAAATGGCCTGACGATGGCGAAAACGACATCTATGAAACAAATCACGAGGACAACGCTTGGAATACCTATATCCATTACGCAGTATCTGGTAAAGACCAACAGTATCAACAGAGCTTCCGCAACTACAGCAAAACCGATTGGCATATTGTAGCAATGGAATGGGCTCCTGAGTACATAAAGATTTACATCGATGGTAAACTCGAATGGACTCTTAAAGACCCTATAGCAATGGCTAAAGCACCTCACCATTTATGCTTTCAAACTGAAAAAGACATTAACAAACCTTTTACCAAACAACTCAAACTACAAGTAGATTGGGTAAAGGTATACAAATATGTACCTAAAAAGTAAATGAGATATCCATACAAGTTTCTTCCCTTTCTCATCGGTATGCTCCTATGGCTTGCTCACCCCATCTATGGGCAAGCCATTAGGGAGCATATATTGTTAGATAACGGTTGGAAATTCAGCTTAGGGCACGCTACCGACCCTACTAAAGATTTGTTTTACCGCGTGTATAACGACTTCTCTAAAACACTTTCCAAAGGCATTAACTTTTCGAGCATAGACTACGACGATAGCGCGTGGCAAACCGTAGACCTCCCTCACGATTGGGCAGTAATTCTCCCTTTCAGTGAAAAAGGTGATTGGTCACACGGATATAAAGCCTTAGGCAGTACCTTCCCCGAGCATAGTATCGGTTGGTATAGAAAAACCTTTGACCTCAGCAAATCCGAAGCTGGCAAACGCATCGAACTGCAATTCGACGGTATTTTTAGAGACAGTCGGTGTTGGGTAAATGGCATTTATGTAGGGCATCACCTCAGCGGGTATACAGGAATAAAGTACGATATTACCGATTTGGTGCATTTTGGCAAACCCAACGTGATTACCGTAAGGGTAGACGCTACCCAAAACGAAGGTTGGTTCTACGAAGGCGCAGGTATCTATCGGCACGTGTGGCTGAACTCTTACAACTCTGTTCACTCTTCCCCCGAAGAGGTTTTTATCTATACTAAAAGCATTGGCAAACAAGCCGAAATGCACGCCGAAGCCACTGTGCATAACCGAGAAACAAGCTCACAAACTTTTCAGGTGGAATGGACTATTCTTAACCGTGAAAAGAAAGTAATAGCTACTCACAAATCTGCAAATACTACTTTTGCTCCTAACGAAAAAGTAACTGTAAAGAGTATCCTTAACATTCCTAATGCACAGCTTTGGGACACTGAGCGCCCCTATCTGTATACCTTAACAACGAAAATCATTTCCAACGGAAAGACCACCGACCTTATTCACACCCGCTTTGGGGTACGCACTTTTAGTTATCAACCCGACGGCTTTTACCTCAACGACAAAAAAATGAAAATAAAAGGCGTGTGCGTACATCAAGACCACGCCGGCGTAGGTACTGCACTATTAGACGAATTGCAGTATTATCGCATTGGGTTACTCAAAGCAATGGGTGCCAATGCTTACCGCACTGCCCATCACCCTCATAGCCCTGCCGTGCTACAAGCTTGCGACAGTTTGGGTTTATTAGTAATGGACGAGACCCGACTCTTAAACAGCGGGCGAGAATACCGTCAACAATTTGAAGACCTTATCAAGCGCGACCGCAATCACGCTAGCGTCTTTATGTGGTGTATCGGGAATGAAGAAGAAAAAATACAAAGCACCGAAACTGGCGAGCGCATCGCTCGTACGTTGGTGAGCTTGCAAGAGCATTTAGACCCTTCACGCGTGAGCACTTATGGTGCTAATGTGGGCAATGAAAGTGAAGGCGTGAGTGCTGCCATACCCGTACGAGGCTTCAATTACAACCTCTATGGGCTTACCGATTATGAGAAAGCACACCCCAATCAACCTATCATCGGTACCGAAGTAGCCAGCACCGTGGGTACTCGAGGGGTGTATCTGTCGGAAACTGTGCTTGACAAAGCCGGGGGGTACAGCGGTCATTTTGTAGCTGATACCCTACGCGCTTACCTGCTCGACCAAGACAAGAGTTACCCGAGTTGGGCATCACAAGCACAGCAATGGTACAGCACGACTGCTAACGACCCTCGTTTTATGGGAGGTTTCGTATGGACGGGCTTCGACTATCGCGGAGAGCCTACCCCTTTTGCGTGGCCTAATATCAGTTCGCATTTTGGGGTAATGGACGTGTGTGGTTTCCCTAAGAACGTGTATTACTACTACAAAGCCCATTGGAGCGAATCGCCTGTATTGCACATAGCCCCTCATTGGAATCTGAACCTGCCCCAAAACACTGTGGTAAAAGTGTGGGTATATAGCAATACCGAAGAAGTGGAACTTTTCTTGAACGGAAAGACGCTCGGCAAACAAAAAACACCTGCTTTTGGACACTTATATTGGGAAGTACCCTACGAAAAAGGTACGCTGAAAGCCGTAGGCACTAAGAGTGGAAAGCGGATTACCTCCGAAATAACTACTACCGAAAAACCCTTTGCGATTGTGCTTTCTCCTCATAAAACACAACTGAAAGCCGGTAAGCAAGATGCCGTAGTAGTGAACGTGAGTGTAGTAGATAAAAAAGGACGTGAAGTACCCAATGCCGATGCCCTTATACAGTTTCAGCTTACAGGAGATGCTCGCATTATAGGAGTAGGAAACGGCGACCCCAGTTCGCACGAGAAAGATACTTTTGCCGAAGGAGAGCGTGTAGAGCGTAAACTCTTTAATGGCAAATGTCAAGTGATTATCCGCTCAGGTGAAAAAGGCGGAAAGGTACAACTACGCGCTACAAGTAACGGACTGAAAGAGGCGGTGGTGAGAATGAATTAAGGTAAAAGGTAAAACCAGAGAGGGTTCACAGCTGGGTATGTCAGTAAAAAGTAAGTTAAAGCTTGAACGAAAAATAAATAAAGGGAAAAACTGACTTAGAGAGAAAAGAGAGAGAGCATATTGCTGTATTGACAAATATTTTATAACTTTGTGGTGTGAATTAGCAGATTAGGAAATGAGAGAATTAGAAAATGGGTAATGATAAAAAAGGGGGGTTGATAGGTCTGACTTATAGGGCAAATCGGGCTGGTTAGGACTTTCGGAAGGAAACGAAGATTTTCAAAAGGAGACTAAGAGACTTTTTGATGAAAAAGGGCTATGAGAAGGGTGGGGTTAGCTTATAGAGAGCTTATAGGAAGCTTATACGAATCTTGGACGATTGGTATAGAAAGGGTATATAAATTATTGATTAATAGTATGATACAGCGATGCAAAAAATGGTAAAAACGGGGTTTCGAGGCGAAAGAAAGAGGAATAGGCAATAGGCCTTAGGCCATAGGCACTAGGGGGAGTATAACGAAAAAGGGGGAATGTAGTGACGGGAAAGATGAAGGTAATGTGGTGAAAACATCTCTCTATATACACACTCGGTTGTTGCCGACAATCCCGAAAGAAAACTTTCTGCCAAAGAGTATTTTTATAATAGAAAATGCTTTGGTGTAGGAATTGAAATGAATAGTAAGTAATCTTAAAAACAATTATATATGAAGACAAAAGCATTTTTAGCAATGTTGTTATTGGTGATAACAGCTTGTGGTTGTTCTAAAACAGAAGAGGAAACAACATTTCCTGAGGCTGTAATGGTTAAGAGTTTTGCGACTGTAGCAAATACTCCTGAGCATAGTTTTGTGAATTTTGCCCTTACCCAAGATGGTTACCGAGTTGTCCAAAATAAAGAAGCCCTACAAGCGCTCTTTCCTAATACTGACCTCAGTACTATAAAGGAATTTAAGGATATTGATTTCGGTACACAGACTCTTATCATAGGAAGAAAGGGGCTTTCTGAAATGACACAGGCGAAATGTAGGTTTAGCAAGAAAAACAATAATAGCTACGTGCTTACGGTAGACCTCGACTTACTTGGACTATTTGGACCTGTAGTGTTATACTACGGTGCGGTAGTACAAAAAATACCTGAAAACGCTACTGTAACCGTAGAAGTATTGCCTCTTGAAGTGAACAAAGATATTTAGGCACGAGGTCGTAGCAAGACAGGTGGGAAAATTAGAGAATTAGGAAATTTGGAAATGAGCAAATGAGGGTGTGAGTCACACGGGATTATTAGCAGATTTGTCGGAGGGACTCTGAGAGGCTCATTAGAAGAACCTGCCTGCTTTCTGTACGATTGAAATTCGTAAGACAAATAAAAGCATCACTTATAAAAATAATGAATAATTTTAAAAATAGTTTCATATATAAAGACAAAAACGTTTTTAAAACTTGTTACCTATTTCCTATTACTTGATTTAAAATGAACATAACCCTACATAAAACACTAAGAAACGCTTTGTTTTTAATGCTTTGCCTAAGCAGTCCGCTATGTTTGGCACAAGCAAATATAACGGTAAGCAAAACCCACCCGCGCTATTTTGAAAAAAACGGTGCGACGTGGATTCCTATTAGCACCAATTATCTACCATCGCACAATTTTGAAGAGGTAGAAAAGTACTTTAAACACTTTGCCGAGAATGGTGGAAATGCAATGCGCATCTGGATAAGCACTGAGTTCTTAGAAATAGAAGACCAAAGGGAAGGAAAATACAATCCCGAGAAGTTAGCGCGTATAGAACAGTTGCTACAACTTGCAGAAAAGTATCATATTTACCTTAAATTCACCCTGCATCACTTGCGTACTATCTCTAATAACATCTCACCTGAAGCTTCTTGGTGTAACAGCTATTCACTAGCTACCAAGTTCAAGAATGTAAGCGAGTATGTAAGTACTAAAAAAGGCAAAAAGTCCTACTTAAAACGCCTCAGAGCGATTGCTAAAAAATGCCAAAACCACCCGTATGTATATGGGTGGGAGTTGTGGAACGAAATGGATTCAGCAGTACCCGAAGCAGAGTGGCTACCTTTTACCAAAGAGATGCTCGGTAAGGTGAAAAAGTTATGCCCTGAGCAATTGGTTACCCAAACCTTAGGCAGTATGCACGCCTCTTATATGGACGACTACTACAAGAAGTTAGCAGTAATACCTGACAACGAGTTTTTGAGCATTCACCGTTATTTAGACGAGGGCGACAAGTGGCATCAATACCCGATAGTGAAAGGAGCCGTGAGTGATTTAGCAACCGATGCCGTAGCTATGGGCTTGACATTTACCAAAAACGACCCCAAGCCTGTTGTCATCAATGAGATAGGAGCTGTAAACCCTAACCACGCAGGACCTTCGTCGCTTTATACAAAAGACACAGAGGGCATTTTGTTACACGATTTTATCTTTGCACCTTTCTTTGGAGGTAGTGCAGGTTCGGGCAATACTTGGCATTGGGATCATTACATAGAACCTAACCAATTGTGGTATCATTTTGGGCGTTTCAAAAACGCTATTGAAGGAATTGACCCCGTGAAAGAAGCGATGCAACCCTTCTATTTCAAAAGAAATGCTGTAGCCTGTTACGGACTAAAAGGCAAAACAAAAACGATATTGTGGTGCAGAGACCTAACTAACAATTGGAAAACAGAGTTGCGTGAGGGGCGTCCTGCCCAAATGAAACGAGATTTCGAAATACCACTCAACCTCATAAATATAAAATATACTCATTACAGTGTTTACGACCCTTGGACGGATAAATGGGAACGACATATGCCTATGTATGACGGAAAGGCATTGATTCCAGCCTTCAAGCGTTCGATAGTAGTGGTATTAGAAAACCCATAGCATCTTCCTGTCTTCTTTCCTTAGTTTTCTTACTGCCCTGATAGATGAGCAAAGGGCAAAATTATAAAAACAAAGCAATATGTAATTCTCATTTCAAGGGAAGGGTACAGGCAGGAAGGTGTTTTTTATAAAAACGTTAATGTATCTATGAGATATAGCAAACACATCTTTAAAACGCTTATTTCGTTACTTATGATAGGTTGCGCAACACCCGCTATCTTAAAATCTGATAATGAAAAAATCACCCAAAAGAGTTTCAGTGGCGATAGACATATAGAACAGCGCGTAGATTCGGTACTGCGTTTGATGACTCTTGAAGAAAAAATCGGACAAATGACGCAATTCTCAGCCGATTGGTCGGTTACAGGTCCTGTAATGGCTGATAAGTACCAACCTTACCTCGAAAAAGGCTTGGTAGGAAGTATTTTTAACGCTACTTCGGTTGCAGGTATACGAAAATTACAAAAAATAGCGGTAGAACAAACGCGTTTGGGTATTCCTATCCTCTTTGGTCAAGATGTGATACACGGCTATAAAACTATCTTTCCCATTCCGTTAGCTGAATCTTGCTCGTGGGATTTGGCTTTGATGCGCAAAACAGCTGAACTCGCTGCCCGTGAAGCTAGTGCCGATGGTATCAATTGGACGTTTGCCCCTATGGTAGATATTACCCGCGATGCTCGTTGGGGACGGGCAATGGAAGGCGCAGGCGAAGACCCTTACTTAGGAAGCCTCATTGCCGAAGCGCGCGTAAAAGGATTTCAAGGAGGAGACAATTGGCAAACGTTGAGTAGCCCTCACACGCTTTTAGCTTGTGGTAAACACTTTGCCGGCTATGGAGCTGCCGAATCAGGCAAGGACTATAATACAGCTGAACTCTCTATGCACACCTTGCGCAATGTATATTTACCTCCTTATGAAGCGACCCTAAACGCAGGGGTAGGCAGTATAATGGCTTCTTTGAACGAGATAAACGGAGTGCCTGCCACCGCCGACAAGTGGTTGCTTACTGAGGTGCTTCGCAAAGAATGGGGATTTAACGGCTTGTTAGTGAGTGATTACACAGGTATTAACGAGTTGGTACGACACGGGGTAGCCAAAGATGATAAACAAGCGGCAACCCTCTCAGTCAATGCAGGAATAGAAATGGATATGAACGGGGCAACCTTTATTAAATACCTTAGTGCCTTAGTGAAAGAAGGTAAAGTAACCGAAGCTCAAATTGATAAAGCAGTAAGGCATATATTGGAAATAAAGTTCCTTTTAGGTCTTTTTGATGACCCCTACCGATACTTAGATGAAACCCGTGCCAAAGAAAATACTTTTACTGAGGAATATCTGAAAGTAGCGCGACAAGCTGTTGCTTCCTCAGTAGTACTCTTGAAAAATGAAGCTGAAGTGTTACCCATCAAAAAAGATAGCGGTAAAACTATTGCTGTAATAGGCCCTATGATGAACAACACAAGTGATATCAACGGCAGTTGGACGTGCTTAGGTGACGGCAAACAAAGCGTGAGTTTACTCACAGGACTTACCGAAAAATACAAGGGTACAAACGTAAAACTTCTCTATGCCGAAGGTTGTGGTTTTACAACTATTTCAACAGAACAACTCAAAGAAGCGGTTACTATAGCTCGCAAAGCCGATAGGGTATTAGTAGCCGTAGGTGAACAGAGCAGCTGGGCAGGAGAATCGGCGGTGCGCACCGACATTCGTTTGCCTCAAGCACAACGCCAATTGCTCGAAGCACTAAAAGCCATAAACAAGTCTATAGCTATCATTACTTTTAGCGGACGACCGCTCGACCTTTCTTGGGAAAACGAGAATGTACAAGCTATTTTGCAAGCGTGGTTTCCTGGTACGCAAGGAGGCAATGGTATTGCTGATGTGATAGCAGGCGATGTAAATCCTTCGGGACACTTAACGATGTCTTTCCCGCACAATGTAGGGCAAATTCCTATTTACTATAACTACAAAAGCACAGGGCGACCTGTATATACAAATAATGAAGAAGTAGACCACCGCCCTCATTATAACGCAGGATATTTGGATAGTTCCATTACGCCTCTTTATCCTTTTGGGTATGGACTCAGCTATACTACCTTTGCTATTAGTAATGTGCATCTGAATAAAAAAAGTTTGAAACGTTATAACGATAGCATTATAGTAAATGCCTCTGTGCAGAATACAGGAACAACCGAGGGCGAAATAGTGGTACAACTCTATACCCGACAGTTAGTAGCAAGTGTTAGCCGCCCCGTAAAGGAATTGAAAGGGTTTCAGAAAATCTCTCTCAAAGCAGGTGAAAGCAAACAAGTCCGTTTTGAACTGCCTTCCGAAGCTCTTGCGTTTTACGGTATCAATGGAAAAAAGGACACTGAGCCCAGCGAGTGCTTGCTGTGGGTGGGCTTACATTCTGCCGATAATAGTAATGAACAACATTTTACAATAGAAGAATAACAAACCATAAAATAGTAAACGATTATGAGAATACAACGTACCTTATTCTTATCAGTACTTGCCTTGGCGAGTAGCCTCAGCACAGCGCAAACCCACGATTGGGAAAACTTAGCGGTAAGCAGTATCAACACCGAAAAAAGCCATAGCCACTATGAGCCGGCTGGAAAAGTACTCCTCAACGGCAATTGGCAGTTTGCTTACTTCAAGCACCCTTCACAAGTGCCTGCCGATTTCTTTTTGGGCAAAGGCATTACCCAATGGGACGCTATAAAAGTGCCTTCAAATTGGCAACTGCAAAGCAACCGATATGACCCTCCTGTTTTTACCAATATCAAATATCCGTTTGCAATGAACCCTCCTTACACCCCTAAGGACTACAACCCTACGGGAGTGTATAGAACGCTGTTCACAGTGCCTAATAAATGGAAGGGCGAACAGGTATTCATTCACTTTGCGGGAGTGCAATCGGCGATGGAGTTGTTCATCAATGGTAAGCAAGTGGGCTATCACGAAGATGCAATGCTACCTGCCGAGTTCAACATCACTTCTTACCTCAAAAAAGGCAAAAACGAGTTATATGTAAAAGTCTTAAACTGGTCGGACGGCAGTTATATAGAAGACCAAGACTTTTGGCGACTCAGCGGTATCTATCGCGATGTATACCTCTTTGCTACCCCCGAGTTGCGTATGCGTGACTTTTCAGTTTATCCTCAGCTCGATGCGCAATACTGCGATGCTACCTTGCAGGTACAAGTAGAGGTACAGAATTTAGGCGAAAAAGTAAGCGATGCCCTTGTGGTACAAACTACTCTTAAAGACAGTAAAGGCAATGTGATAGGTACCGAAAAAGCCTCTGTTGCGGATATTGCTGCGGGAAAAGAAGCTACTGTTAGTACCCAAATAGCTGTAAAAAATCCGTTGAAATGGACTGCCGAAACTCCTAACCTCTACAAAGTGGAACTCTGTTTGCTCACCGCCAAAGGCAAAGTGTTACAATCGTTTACTCAAAATGTAGGATTTAGGAAGATTGAACTAAACAACGGATTGCTCCTTGTGAATGGCAAGCCTGTGAAGTTTAAAGGAGTAAACCGACACGAGTTCGACCCTTATAACGGTCGCACCATCACCCGCCAATCGATGATTGACGATATTATATTGATGAAAACTCACAACATCAATGCGGTGCGCACCTCTCACTACCCCAATCAGCCTGAGTGGTATACCCTCTGCGACGAATATGGCTTATATGTGGTAGACGAAGCTAATATCGAGAGCCACGGATTGTGGGAAGATGGCTATTACGTAGGCGAACGCTCCGAGTGGCAAAAAGATATCGTAGAGCGCAATGTGAATATGGTTGCCCGCGACAAGAACCACTCTTGTATCATCTATTGGTCGATGGGGAATGAATCGGGTTGGGGCAAGAACTTCGATGCGGCTTACGAGGCGATAAAAGCCCTCGACCCTCAAAAACGCCCTGTGCATTACGAGTCTAAAAATCCTGCTTATGCAGGCGTGCTCTCGCATTATGATATCATCTCTAATATGTACACCGAGCTCAACCACCTGAACAATCTCTTTACCGAAGACCCTAAACGCCCTGTGATTATCTGCGAATATGCCCATTCTATGGGTAACAGCTTGGGTAACTTCCGCAAGTATTGGGAACTTTTTGCTACCAATGAGCGCTACCAAGGTGGCTTTACGTGGGATTGGAAAGACCAAGCGTTGCGTTGCAAAGATAAGAACGGCAAAGAGTATTGGAACATCATCAATCATATTGACAAAGCGAATGTGAACGACGGATTAGTAAATGCCACAGGCGTTCCTCAACCCGAAATGCACGAACTGAAAAAGGTATATCAGTATTTCAATGTAAAGGATATTGATATCAACACAGGCTTGGTACTCATCAGCAATAGCAACTACTTTGTAAATAGCGACGAGGTGTATTTGCAATGGGAACTTATCGAGAATGGCAAGCCTATCGCCAATGGGGTAATCAACGACTTAAACATTGCCCCACAAAGCCAAAGAGCCCTACAAATACCTTTCGATACAAAATTAGTACAAAACGGCAAGGAATACTTTATGAACTTCCGTTTTAAGAATAAAAAGGCTACTGCTTGGGCTTCAAAAGATTTTGAAGTAGCCAAAGAACAACTCGCTTTCCCTAACCGTGTTGAGAGAGAATTCACCAAGCCCTCCGATAAAAAACTAACATTTACTGACGAAGCGACAAACTTCACCGTAAAAGGCGACAATTTTACAGCCGTATTCAGCAAGAAAATAGGTGGTTTAAGTCAATTTACGCATAAAGGGAAAAACCTACTTTCAGAAGCGATGGTGCCCTCTTTTTGGCGTGTGCCTACCGATAACGATGAAGGGGGTTTTGAGCACTCCTATGCCTCAGCTTGGCGCAAAGCGGGATTAAAAGAAGCTACGGTAACAGCTACCAAAATGAAAGCTACACCCATAGGGGAAACCCAAGTGAAGATAGTAGCACACAACCGCATTGAAACCAAAGCGGGCAATATCAGCCAACAAGTAACTTACCTCATCAATGGAGACGGGCGTATAGATATCAGCACAAATATGGAAGTGCCTGCCTCTGTGCCTCCTTTGGCAAGAGTGGGAATGCTCCTAACGCTCGACAAGAGTTTTAACAAAGTGGAATGGTACGGCAAAGGTCCTTATGAAACTTATGCCGATAGAAAAGAATCAGCTTTTGTGGGTATTCACAGCGGTGCGGTAAAGGATATGCACTTCCCTTATGTGATGCCTTCTGAAAATGGCAACCATATCGATACCCGTTGGCTCAAACTCCTTTCGGGTATTACCGAACTATACATCAGTGCTCCTAAGCTATTTAATTTCAACGTACAAGACTATTCGGATGACGCGCTAAACCAATCCAAAGAAACCCAAGAACTGCGCCGTGGAGACCACACTTATTTGCATATCGATGAAGCTCAAATGGGTGTAGGAGGAGACGACAGCTGGTCGCCACGCGTACATAAAGAGTTTTTGCTCAACCAACCGTATTATCATTACGAATTTAGCATTCAGGTAGGGGGGAAATGAGAAAATTAGGAAATTTGGAAATGAGAGAATTAGAAAATGAGAGAATTAGCAAATGGGGAAGGGTTGAGGAATTCGGAAGGAAACGGAGGAAATCAAAAGAAGGTTAAGACTGTTTTTGGTGAAAAAAGGCTTCAAGGAGGGTGGGGTTAGCTTATAGAGAGCTTATAGGAAGCTTATACGAATCTTGGACGATTGGTATAGGAAGAGTGTATAAGTAGTTGATTTATACTGCAATACAGCAAGGCTAAAAATGCCAAAAACAGGGTTTCGAGGCGAAAGAAAGAGGAAGAGGCACTAGGCCTTAGGCCATAGGCAATAGGAGGGAGTATGACAAAAAAGAGAATTAGCAAATTAGAGAATTTGGAAATTAGAAAATTAGTAAATGGGGAAGTGTAAGGTCTTAGACATTAGGTAATAGGGGATAACATCCCACTTTACACATACTCCGCTATCGCGGACTTCCTTCAAAGGAGAAAATTATGGCGAGTCATTTATTCGGTAAGCCCCCGAACCCCCGAAGGGGGACAAGCTGGAAAAGGAGACAAACCTCCCCTTTACACATACCCAGCTGTCGCTGGCTACCTTCAAAAGGGGAGTGTAGCGACGGAAAATCGAAAGAAAAGACGAATGAAGAGAGACGAATGACGAAGGCGGACTTCCTTTAAAGGGGGAATGTAATGAAGGAAAAGGGAATTAGTAAATTAGAAAATTTGGGAATTAGCAAATTTGAAAAATGAGGGAACTACTCTACATAATATGGGCGTTATTTCCTGCGTTGCTCTCAGCGCAGGACTGGGCGTATCTATCCAAAATCACCACCCACAACGGATTGGTGAGCAATGAGGTAACCAGTATGTTGCAGGACTCAAAAGGCTTTATATGGATAGGCACTGATGACGGTTTGCACAAGTTTGATGGCTATGATATCACTGTGTATAAGCACAATAGCACCCAGAAGAACAGCCTTGCAGGAAACTCTATCAGGTGTTTGTTTGAAGACAGTCAGCACAACCTTTGGATTGGCTTAAAAGGCGAAGGACTCAGCAAACTGAACCTGCGCACGGGTATCTTCACCACCTACAAACATCAAAAAGGGAGTAAAAGCCTTAGCTATAACGATGTAGCGGGCATAGTAGAGGACGAAGCGGGTATGATTTGGATAGCCGTAGACCGCGGCGGACTGGATATGCTCAACCCCAAAACAGGTGTTTTCACTCATTATGACATTCGAGAAAAAGGTACTTCCAAACCTCTGAACAACGCCCTTACGGGTATGGTAGCTACCAATGGCACGCTCATACTCAGTTCGTGGGGTGGCGGGGTGTACAGTTTTAACCGCAAGGAAAAACAATTTGAGCTACACCCTTACTGGTATACAAACGACACCGATGAGAAGGTATGCAAGCACATTTTCAATCTCTACAAAGACCCAGAAGGCACTGTTTGGGTATCATCGGCTCACGGTGGTTTGTATAGCTTAAATGAAAAAACAAAAAACTACCAACGTTATGCGGTGTGTGGCGCGACCCATTGCACGCATAATGTAAATGTGCTTTCGGTTGCCGATGACGGTCAGCACAACATTTGGATAGAGACCAACGAGGGCATCAAACTCCTCAACAAAAACACTCACGCCTTTACCGACTTGCAAAACCCGCAACTCGCTAATGAAAGTGTGAATCACATCTACCGAGATAAAAGCCAACTGATGTGGGTGAGTACCGCCTCAGGGATTTACTATTTTAGCCCTACCCCTGCCCAATTCAAATGGGTGAGGTACAAGAATTTTCTTTCGGAAAAGCAAGTGCGCGCTATCTTTAAGGACAGCAAAGGCAACCTCTGGATAGGGGGCTTAAACCATATTGATAAACTCAACCCCGACAGAAAGACACTCACTGCTTTTAGCAACCAATCCTACAACCCCAATACCCAGCTCTATCAGGCTTTTTGTGAAGATGCGGAAGGCAATATTTGGATAGGCAACTACGCCAATTACCTCATTAAGTACAACCCTTCGTCCAACAGTTTTAGTCAAGTGCCCATTCCCGTGCCTACCGGTACGAACTACACCTACCGCAACGTCTATCAAATTACCAAAGATTGGGACAATTCCTTTTGGCTTGCTACCGAGTTGGGGGCAATCAACTACCAGCCCGCTACGGGGGTTTTTACCCCGCTATTCGAAAGTAAAAACATTATCTACCCCGAAGATAAAACCCACGTAATTCACCGAGACCAAGATCTGCTTTTGTGGGTAGGCACCGAAAAAGGCTTGCGTTGTTATACCCGCGACCTAAAACTCAAACACACCTATACAGCCCTAAAAAACAACACACACGCCCTGAGCAACGACTTTATTACGGCTATCCACGAGAGCAAGGACGGCACTTTGTGGATAGGCACCAAAGGAGGGCTACACAAGTTCGACAAGAAAACCGAACGCTTTGAACTCATTCGCCGTAAAGGCACCGACTATGGTGACCCTATTTTCGGTTTGGCAGAAGACAACAGTGGCAATCTGTGGATGAGTACCCCTTCGGCAGTACTGAAATACAGCCCAAAAAGCCAACAGTTCCAAGTGTTCAACGAGTACGACGGATTGCAAAATTCGGGCTTTCAATTAGGAGCTTTTGCACAAGCCAAAGACGGCGAGCTACTCATTGGAGGAAAAGACGGTTTTAATACTTTCTATCCTCAACAGCTTACCCTTAACCAAACCCAACCCAAAGTAGTAATTTCTGATTTTCAAATATTCAACAAATCGGTACGACCAGAAGAAAGAGGGGTGCTCACCGAAGTGATAGATGAAACCCAAAGCATTCACCTCAAACATTGGCAATCAGTAATATCGTTCCGTTTTTCGGCATTGAACTATCGCGCTTCTTTCAAAAACCAATACGCCTATATGCTCGAAGGTTTTGATAGCGATTGGATTTATGATGCTTCCGAGCGCATCGCTACCTATACAAACCTCAACCCAGGTACTTACATTTTCAAAGTAAAAGCCACCAACAACGACGGGGTGTGGAGCGAAAAACCTACTACAATTAAGATAATAGTAGCCCCTCCGCTTTGGCGAACAACTTGGGCTTATATCCTCTATGCCTTGCTGGGAGTGGGCTTGCTCGTGCTTATTGTGAAGTATTACACCATCAAGGAAAGAGACAAGCAGAACCTGCGTATCTCCCAATTGGAAGCCCAGCGTATGTACGAAATCAACGAGATGAAAACCAACTTTTTCTCTAACATCTCTCACGAGTTCAAAACACCGCTTTCACTTATTGTAGGTCCGCTAAACCAAATGGTAGATGATGAGAATTCTCCTAAGCAGCACAAAGAGAAATATACAATGATGTTGCGCAACGCCCAAAAACTGATGCGCCTCATCAACCAATTACTCGATTTTAGAAAGTTAGAAAAGAACAAATTAGAACTAAATTTGCAATACGACGATGTAGTGAAATTTGTAAAAGGGGTGAGTGAAACCTTTGCTTATCTGGCTTTAGAAAAACAAATACAATACACTATCAAAAGTACAATGCCCAGCTTGTGGATGCCTTTTGATGCTGATAAGTTAGACAAAATTCTCTACAATCTCATCGGAAATGCCTTCCAATACACCCCCGAAAAAGGTGCAATCACGGTACTCATTGCGACTGTGGTGCAAAACCAGCAGAAGTTTTTGCAAATAAAGATAGCCGATACAGGCATTGGCATCTCCAAAGAAGAACAAAAACAGCTCTTTACCGCTTTTTTGCAAGGCAAACGCCAGAAAGAACTCCACAACGAGGGTGCTGGCTTAGGGCTCGCTTTTACCAAAGACCTCATCGACCTACACCAAGGGCATATAGAGGTAGAAAGTGAAGAAAAACAAGGGGCTACCTTCACGGTATTGTTGCCTATTTTAGATGTGCCACAACTCCACGACGAGGCGTCTATCACCTTGCAACAGATAGACACTACCCAAGAGGTGAAAGAAATAGCTCCACAAGAAAATGCAACCGACAAGGAAGAGACTATTTTGGTAGTGGAAGACAACGACGATATGCGCGATTATATAGAGCACATCCTCAACGAGCATTTCCACGTACTATTGGCACGCGATGGTGAAGAGGGCTTAGAATTGGCAATTGCCCACATTCCCGACCTTATCGTATCGGATATTATGATGCCTAAACGCGATGGTATTTCAATGGTAAAAGAACTGCGCGCCAACGAAAAAACAAACCATATTCCTATCATTCTGCTCACTGCCTTAGACAAAGAATCGCAAGTGGTAGAGGGGTATAGTTTGGGTGTGGAAGACTATATCACCAAACCTTTTTCGGCTAAAATACTCAGCAAGCGCATCGAAAATATACTGCTTTCGCGCAAGAAGCTGTGGGAACAGTACAGTTCCTCCCCTAACCTGAATGTATACCGCGAAAAACTCATCGGGCAACCTTGGAAAAAAGAGTTTGTAGATAAAGTGAACAACATTGTAATGGAACACCTCAGCGACCCCGAGTTTGGTATCGATGCCCTCGCCGATGCCCTAAATATGAGCACTAACCAACTCTTCAAAAAGGTAAAAGCCATTATGAACACCACCCCTTACAACGTGATTGTACAAATACGTATGACCGCCGCTGCCGAACTGATGAAACAAGGCAATTTGAACATCTCGGAAGTAGCCTATAAGGTGGGTTACCAAGAGCTATCGAATTTCAGTCGCTCGTTTAAGAAGTTCTACAACGTCTCACCGAGAGAGTATTTAAAAGGGGAAAGTGAAAAGTGAAGTGTATAAGCTAATTTGATAAGTTTTATAGAAGAAAAGATAAGTGGATAAAGACTTTATTGCCTTACCTTTGCAACACAAAATGTACCACCAAAAAGTATTTGTATGTTTTTAAGAAGTTATATATACCTTTTATGCCTTGGGATTGCCTCCATCACTACCACTGTGAAAGCGCAACCCTATGTATCACCCATTGGTGCACAGGTGTTTATCGAACCTGGGCAAACTGATGAGGAGATAAATACTTGGTTCAAACTCCTCAGCGAGTACCAAATGAACTGTTGTCGCATTCGTATGTTCGAAAACTATATGAAGCGCCCCGACGGTACTTGGGATTTCTCGCTGTTCGACAAGGCTTTTAAAGCAGCCGAGCGATACAATGTGAAGATTGTAGGCACGCTCTTCCCCGCTGCCCCCGACAATTCATTAGGTGGCTTTAAACACCCTTATTCGCAGTCGCATCTACAAGAAATTGCTACCTATATCAAGCAAGTAGTAACCCATTTCAAAACCTCACCTGCCCTCTATGGTTGGGTGCTGATGAACGAACCTGGCACTGGGGGTTGGGTGCCTAACGATACTTTTGCCAATACCCAAAAAAGTGAATGGCTCAAAACACTACAACCTACTGCCTACAACAGCAAAGGCTACCCACAAATAGTAGATTTCACTCCTCAACAATTCTTGCTGCACTACAACACTTGGTACCTGCAATGGATTGCCAACGAGGTGAAAAAGTACGACCCTAATGCCTATTTGCACGTCAATTCTCACCAAATATTCAGCAATATTGCCGAATACAACTTCCCCGCTTGGCGCAACTTCCTCAATTCGTTAGGTGCTTCAGCTCACCCCAGTTGGCATTACACTATGTTTCACAGAAGTCAGTACGCTACGGCTTTGGGGGCAAATTGCGCTATCATACGTTCGGGAGCAGGCGATTTGCCTTTTTGGGTAACCGAATTGCAAGGGGGCAACAACACTTATAGTGGTTATAAAGCCTTCTGCCCTACCAAAGAAGAAATCACCCAATGGCTGTGGACGAGCATTGGCAACGGTGCTGAACACATCTTGTTTTGGTGCTTGAACCCGCGTGCTGTGGGCGATGAAGCAGGCGAATGGGCACTCGTAGATTTCCAAAACCAACCTACCGACCGACTCACTGCTGCCTCCGAAGTTGCCAAAACACTCCGAAAAATCAATATCAGCAAATTTAAACCTGTAGTAGCTAACATTCATATCCTCTATACCCGCGAAACTCTTTGGGTAGAAAAGAAAGCGCAACTAAATGATAATACCAACAATGATTACGAGGGCAGAAACACGGGAGGTGCTATGAAATCGGCGTTTGCAATGTACGAAACCCTACTTGAAAACGGCATCAATAGTCAGTTTCAGTGCTTTGATGAGTTCAACTGGAACAAACCCTCTTATAAAGGCGAAACCATTATTTTATCAGGACAAATAAGCCTCCCATCGCGTTATTGGGAACCCCTGCGCAACTTTGTACGCAATGGTGGCAAACTGATAATGGAAGGACTCAGTGCGTTCTACGACGAAAATATGTTTGCCCTACATCACACAGGATTTCCGCTACAAGATGTATTGGGAGGAGCGCTGAAAGAAGTAAAATGCCTCCCTACCGATTTCAGTGTAAATTACCAAAACGCACCCCTGCCCGCCCATCTTTGGAAAGGAAGTATCTACAATACTCAAGGACAAATAGTTGCCCAAGAGGGGAATAGTGTGTTGGCAACGCGACATCGCTTTATGAGGGGAGAAACCTTTTGGTTTCCATCGTTATTGGGTATGGGTGCTTTGCGCAGTGGCAAAGGGGAAGCACTTTCGCATTTGCTACTCGCCGAAGTGCAAGCCACAGTGCCTTTTCAGTTTGAAACTTACCAAAAAGGAGTGCAAATGTATACGATGCAAAAAGGCAATCAATATCTTACTATCCTCATTAACAAACGCCCACAAGCTACCTCAGTGGCATTGCGCTACCCCAAAGGAGTAAATCCTTCAGTTGTTTTTGCGGATAAGGGAGGAAGTGCAACAGCTAACACCGCCCGCCTATCCTCCGAAGAGACATTAGTGATTCTTTGGAAATAGATACAAATTAATATTGATGTTTTTTCCTAAAAAAGCTGTACGAGTATAGTTACATCGTACAGCTTTTTTGTTATTCAATGTGAATTCGATGTTAGAAAAGTGTAGCTTACGCTACAGAAATCTTACAAATCTTAAAAAAAATCAAACAAATGGATAGCTTTGCTGTTTTAAATGTCTCGCACAGATTTCACGAATTACACGAATTTGACACAGATAAATCTCTATTATTATCAGTTGTGATGCGCACGGATTGGTAGCTTTGCTACTGGAGATTCACACAGATTGTAATACAAATATAATTGTAAATCAATATTGTATATATCGAACTGACATTATTCAAGATTTTCTTTGATTTCGATAAGCATTTGCTTTACACGCTCTAACTTTGTAACCACATCAAGGTTTGTAAGAGGTTTCTGCTTGTCTTCTTTAAGACGTTGACGCGCCCCTTCAAGGGTGTAGCCTTGTTCTTTTACCAAATGATAGATAAGCTGGAGTTTCTTAACATCATCGGGAGAGAATTTCCTGCTTCCCGAACTCGTCTTTCTCGGGCTGATAATAGAAAATTCCTTTTCCCAAAAGCGAATAAGAGAAGCGTTCACATTGAATGCCTTGGCTATTTCTCCTATGGTGTAATACAGTTTATCGGGTAATACAATATCCATTTCTCTAAGAAATTATCAGTTATCAGTTACATTCACACAGCCCCAGCCGTCGTATTCTCCTTCAAAAGAAGAAGCTAGCTCTATCAGTTCCCATACGATATTGTTGATATCTAACGGACTGTCCTCACGTGTGGCTTCGACGGTGTAAGGGAAAGTATGTCCTTCGGATTTTCGTTCCTTTACTGTTTTCTCATCACTCAAACGCACTTTATAGCCTTTTTCGGCTACTTTCTCGGCAAAACCTCGTTGTTGTGCCTCACTTTTGAAGTAGATAAAATGGTCGATTTCACGAGGGACTTCCATCTTATCCCCTTTCTTCTCAAGTTGCATTAGCACTTTTCTGTTCTGCATCGTTTGATAAGAAAACTCATCAGGATAAAGGAAGTCGAAATAATCTTCCCATTGGGCATCTTCAGCGGTATTATATCCCGATTTATAACCCTCAAAAGCTTGTAACGCTTCTTCGCAAGTCTGTGTTAAAACTTCCGCATTATTACAGTAAAACCAAAGCTCTAAAAAGCCTTCGGATTTTACCACACCTGCCAATACTGCTCCTGTGGCTTCGGCTTTCTCGCTTATGGCATCTTCTATATCACAGAGTATAGGATACTCCTCCTTTGAAGGAAATCCATCAGGAGTAGGGTTTTTCATTTTTATATAAAACTGTAAACGTTGCGATAAGCCCTCGAGAGGAGCAAGCTCAAACAAGGCTAAATTGGTGCGTATAGAAGCTGGGACGCCTTCGATATGGCACATAAAGAAGTCCCAATTCTGGGGAAGATTATGGTGAGTCATATGGGTTTAATTAACAAAATACTATTTCCAATCATCTTAGTCAAGCGATTGATTTTCTTGGGTAGAAACGTGTAGCATCTCGGTGTATTCGCTCGGGGTGAGGTTGCCATAATAGAAGTGTATCGGGTTGATGTGTTCGCCGTTCTTTATCACTTCGTAGTGCAGGTGTGGAGCTTCCGAGCGACCGGTACTTCCTACCCTTCCTATGAGGTCGCCACGCTTGACGTGTTGTCCTGCACGCACGTTGTAAGCCGAAAGGTGTCCGTAGAGAGTTACATAGCCATAACCGTGGTCGATGCGAATGTGGTTACCATAACCTGAGGCATTGCTGTCGGCACGTGCTACTACACCATCGCCCGCAGCATATACAGGAGTGCCTTGGGGTGCAGTGAAGTCCATACCATAATGGAACTTACGCGCTTTGGTAAAAGGGTCGATACGCCAACCATAACCCGATGCCATATGCTTTAAATCTTTATTATTAATAGGCTGAATGGCAGGAATGGAAGACAAGAATTTTTCCTTTGCCTTAGAAAGTTTAGCAATCTCATCTAATGATTTCGACTGTACGACCAACTGTTTTCGCAATATATCTAAGCGTTTGTTTGTATTGGCAACAAGTTTGGAGTTTCCGTATTTCTCGAGGTTTTTATAGCGGTTAGGGTCTTTGAGGCTTTTGCGAACACTATCGGGGATAATAGGAGCGTTGAAGTAAAGGCGGTACATATTATTATCGCGTTCTTCAAGGTCGGCAAGCACATCTTCCGCCAATTCCATCTTTTTGTTCAGGATTTGGTAGTTGGTTTCATAGGTTTTAATCTCGCGTGCTAATACCACCTCGCGGGGGGTGAAAAACAAGCGCGAGTTAATCATTATAAAAGAGAATAAAATCCCGAAGAGTGCAGCAGCTGTAAGAAAAATCAAAGCATTGCGCACCTTTGTACGCTTTCGGGAGAGGATGCGTTTATACGAGAGCGTATCGGGGTCGTAATAATATTTTACCTTTTTCATACGGGCAAAAGTATAAAAAAAATATGATATTTGCTGTTTTATGACAAAAAAAATGTAATTTTGCAGTGAATAGGCCATAGGCAGTAGGTCATAGGCCATTGTGTTAATTATCAATTGTTAATTGATTTTATGGGGTTTTCAGAAATTATATTCATACTTTTTATGGTTTTAATCCTTTTTGGGGCTGATAAGCTCCCAAGTATTGCGCGTGGTTTAGGAAAGGCAATGCGCCAACTGCGCGATGCTACCGATGAGATTAAAACTGAAATACAACGCGGTGCTGAGAAGGCAGGTGTAGATACTAAAATTGTAGAAGAGACTCAAAAAGAAATTGAAAAAATGAAAGATTCAATGGGGAAATTGGGAAATTAGATGTAAGGCCTTAGGCCTTAGGCCACAGGCACTAGGAAAGCGACGCAAAAGCGATAGGTAGGGAAGATTTTTGTTAATCGGATAGGGTGTTCTCATTTAGAAGCCTACCCCCGTTCCTCACATACTCTGCTCTCGCAGACTTTCCGAAGAGAAGGGGACAAGCCACAAAAGCTACTTTTTGAGTAAAAAATCTTATACTTCTTATTATTATAGATTTTATTCTCAAGATATAGGTTGTTGTTTTGAACTTCTAAAATATTGGATTTCTATAAAATCTTCTTTTCCATTATTCTTAACCTCAAAATATATAAAATACCTACCTTTTAAAATAGGTCTTACATAAAGGTTTAATGTTTTGTTATATCTACCCAAATAGAGTGTATTATTAGAAAGTTCAAGCATTAATCTTTCTGTTTCTAATAATATTTTATCTGAAAACAAATAGCTCCCATTGTGTATATCCCAAAACTCAAGAGTTTCTTTGAAGCTTTCTTTAGCTTTATCAGTCCAAACTATTTCCATTTTCTTTCTCTTAGCTCTCGAATCTCTTTAAAAACATCGTCATTGCTTGTAACCATACCGAGGTTCCCTTGCTCTTTTGAGAGCGCAATAGCTTTGAGGTCTTCAGGAGTAAGAATATCAAAAGCATCTTCTTCTTTTTCAAAGTTGATTTCGGTAGCTGAAATGCCTTTTAAAAACCTTTCCAAGTATGGAATATCAAATTCTTGCACTGTTGCTTGTAATCTTACTGTACCCATAATTCTTATATTTTCGGCAAAAATAAAAAATAATTAGGAATTTAGCAAATTGGTAAATTAACTAATGAGCAAATTGCAACCTCTGATATCGGCGTTATCGAAGCGTCCTAATACTTCAAAAGTACCTTCGGGGTGTAGCTTTCCTAAATCTTGAGTAGCAATAAAACTACACGATTCTCTATTAGCCAAATCGATGATGTTAAGTCCGCCGGTTTTGCCCGTAGGCAGATAGCTTAGCGCATCATTCGTATCGCGTATAAGGATTTTCAGCCAAGGTACACACTTATAAATCCCTTTACCCGCAGAATAGGCTTGCGAAAGCAGTTCGGTCATTCCGTATTCGGAGTGAATCTTTTCGACACCAAAGCCTTTGCAGAGGAGCGCGTGCAATTCTTCGCGCACGAGTTCTTTGCGACGACCTTTCATACCACCTGTTTCCATTACAATCGTATTTTTTAAAGAGAAAGTATGCTCGGTTATAAGGTCGAGTAACGCAAACGATACCCCTATGAGCAGTACTTTCTTGCCCGAAGCATCAAGCATTTGTAAGCGCTGGGCTAAGAGGTCGTATTCGTTGAGATAAAAACCACTGTACTCACTACCTGAACGCTCAATAAGGTCGGCTACCATAGTGATAAGCGATGAGCCGGTGCGTTCTAAATACGAGGGAAGAAGGGCTAAAACTACATAATCTCCAACGTTGCCATAGAAATGTTCAAAGCCTTTACGGAAGCTTTGTTCATACAAGCTAAGTTCTTTCACATAGTGTCGGGAGGTTTGTGCGCCTGTTGTACCACTGCTGGTGAATATCTGCTGAGGTGTGGTATGACCGCAGTACACTTTTTCAGTTTTAAAACATTCGATAGGAAGAAAAGGTATTTTTTCGAGTGTGTTTACCTCATTAGGAAGGCAGTTCAATAGGGTACAAAAGCGATGGTATACCTCGTTGTTTTCGTATTGATAACGAAAAGTATCCAAGGCAACAGCTGTAAAATCTATGTTTGCTGATAGTTGAATTTTGTCGTTCGTTAAAGTGAAGTATCGCTTGGGCTATAGAAATTAATCAAAAAATTAAGTTTTTGACTCATTGATAGACTTTACCAAAGGCTTAGCACTTTGGCAAAGTGTATATCGCAAATTTTATTGATTATTCAATTTATATTTATCAATTGTGCTTAATTAAGGTAAAAGTCCTTTTAGGAGACCGAAAGAAGGGTTTAGCAAAATGGTGCTTAAAATGATGACAAGGACTACAAGCACAATTTTCACCCAAGAGGAGTACTGTTTTTTGGGAGATGCTAAGATAGTATCGTACTCTTTACGGGTTTTTACAGTAGCGATTTTCTGTTCGAAATAAATATCTATCAAAGAGGGCAAATCCTTTACGGTACGAGCTTTTGAGGAGGCGCTATTTTTTTGTGAGGTTTTCTTTTTAGCTTGCTTTTTGGGTTCTTCGGTTTTCTTTTGTCCTTTTAACTCGGCGGCGAGGTCGGCATCGTAGTCTTTACGACTTTCGGGGTCGGAAAGGACTGCATAAGCTTCTTGTAGGCTTTTGAATTTTTCGGCAAAGAAATCGTCGCCCTGATGTTTATCGGGGTGATAGGCTTTTGCGAGCTTTTTGTAGGCGTCGCGTATTTGGTCGTCAGAAGCCTTTTGGCTAACTCCTAATATTTCGTAGTAATCCTTTAACATTATAATCTTGCTTTTTGAGAGGTGTTATCGTGGCTTTCCCAGCCGATGAGTTTGTTATTTTGGAATGTGAGGGTAAGGGTTTTGTAGTGCCAACGTTCGGTAGTAGAGCCTTTGAATCCTGCACTTTGGACTTCTAACGGCTTACCGAGCGCCATTTTCACCAAAAAGTCGGGCATACCTTCGGTATATACACCTTTTTCGACGGAACTTGTGGTGGGCTCACCGTATTCACTTTTGATGAGCTCCATAATTCTGTCTTTGGTATCTTCTTCGTCTACCAAAGCATTTTGCCATTTTTGGCGTTTTTCTTCAATGGATTTTTCTCTTTTTAAGTTGGTAGTTGCCTGCATTACAAGTATATAAATGAGGTAGGCTACGCTTATTGCGAGAATAGAATAATATATCATTGTATGCTTATTTTATTATATAATTCTTCACTGAGGGTGCAAAACTACAAAAACAATTTTTAATATACAAATTTGAAAATTGGGAAATTAGATGTGAGGCCTCAGGCCATAGGCCACAGGCACTAGGAAAGACGAGGAAAAAGTGATAGATGTGAGGCCTCAGGCCATAGGCCATAGGCACTAGGAAAGACGACGAAAAAACGACAGATGTGAGGCCTTAGACCATAGGCCATAGGCACTAGGAAAGACGACGAAAAAACGATAGATGTGAGGCCTCAGGCCATAGGCCACAGGCACTAGGAATGGTAACGAAAAAACGATAGATGTGAGACCTCAGGCCATAGGCCATAGGCACTAGGAATGGCGACGAAAAAGCGATAGATGTGAGGCCTCAGGCCATAGGCAGGAGGAAAATTAGAAAATTGGGAAATTAGAGAATTAGGAAATGATGGTGCGAGCCGCACGGGCAGTTTGTGTGAACCGCACAGGTAGTTTTTAAAAAGAATAAAATAGGGATTTTCAAAAAGAAAAATATACTATGATATAGGTACCTTATACGAACCTTGAACGAATCTTGGACGATTGGTATAGGATAAAAGGTGCTTTTTTGAAAGGTGGGAATCTATAAAAAGGGGATTCTATGGTAATATATTTTGTTTTATTGGTGGGTAAGTAGAATATATTTCCTATGTGACTGGTAGCAACTCTGAAAGTCAAAAAAATATTCAGAAGGGGATTGCTGATTGGTAATTATTTTATATTTTTGCTTGAATTAAAAAAAGAGGTTGAAATAAGGAGAAGAACGACTTTTTTGTATTAAAAACTGATAACCTCGGGGGAAGGAACAAAGAGAATATGATATTTAAGTTTAAGCAATTTAACGTAAAGCAAGCACAAAGTGCGATGAAGATAGGCACTGATGGAGTGCTATTGGGGGCGTGGACGCCTATTGAGAATCCTAAAAGTATACTGGATATTGGGGCGGGGACGGGCTTATTGTCGCTAATGTTAGCCCAACGCTCTGACGCTCCTGTGATTGACGCCGTAGAAATAGACGAAAAAGCTTATATAGAATGCACGGAGAACTTCGAAGAGAGCCAATGGGGCGACCGCTTGTTTTGCTATCACGCTTCGTTTCAGGAATTTGCTTTGGAGATAGATGAAGTGTACGACCTTATCATCTCTAATCCGCCTTTCTATACCGCTGATTATAAAACAGCTGAAAAAGCGCGCAACACGGCTCGGTTTACTGATACGCTTTCGTTCTCGGAGCTCTTAGAAGGGGTAAGCCAATTACTGTCGGACGAGGGTGTTTTTAGTGTTATTTTGCCTTATAGTGAAACCGAAGGGTTTATCACTCTTGCGTCGGGTTATGGTCTTTTTCCTCAGAAAATCACTCATACGCGAGGTAATGCTACGGCTGAACTAAAACGGAGTATGCTACTACTGAGTAGAAAAGAGCTCTCCTCCTACCCTATCGATGTGCTTATTATTGAGAAGGAACGTGGGGTTTATACTGAGGCGTACAAATCTCTCACAAAGGATTTTTATTTAGGAAATTAGCAAATGAAGTGGGCTAAGGACTAAGGAGAGGAATTTGGTGATTTAGTAATTATGCTTTATCTTTGCTCTCTAAATAATAAACTCTAAAATGCTTAAATTCATTGCCTTTTTCGTCTCTTGCTTTACCTTTGCCCAACCTACTATTAAGGATATGATTGCCAAAGACTCCCTGCTCTATGCCGTCACAACCGACGGTAAACTCAAGTGCTGGAATCTTTCTACCGAAAAGAAAAACACTGTAACTCATAATTCAAGATTTACTTTTACGGCAATCGGTTCGGACAAACAACAAAACGTAGTAGTAGGGACGAACAACGGTAAACTCTTCACCCTTTCTGATAAAGGCTTGCAATTACTGCACGCAATGCAAAAGCCTTATACTATAGAACATATTGTTTTCAATTCGCAAAACGAACCTTATCTCATTATCCGCAATGCGCTCTACGCACCACTTACCCATACTTATTGGACAGCCTTTCCGCAGCAGACCACTGTAGGTATTAGGATAGAAAAGCGCGCAAAAGAGTTCTTTCGCTTTCCTTCTTGCGTGTTCGTTGATGCGCACGACGTGATTTGGATGACCAATTTTTATGGTGAATTTGGCGGTAGCTTCCAATTGTTCGATAGCAAGGAACGCAAACCTCTTAACCGCTCTATCGAAAACCTTGAGCTAGGATTGTTTTTCCCACAGAGCATTTTCAGTGATGGCAAAACCGATGCCGTGTATATTGCTTCAGGCTTACAACATCTCATCAACTCGGGCGATATTTTTAAGATAGACAATTACTCTGCCGAGAAAATACTCAATGATGATGATTTTGACCTAAACAACCGTCTTTTTATAGGAGCTTCCACCATTGACCCTGTGACCCAAACGCTGTATATTGCCACCCAAAAGGGTATTTACAAAACCTTTTTATCTGAAAGCGAAAAAATAGGCAACTTAGAACTGCTCTGCGAACCTAAGCTTCGCTGGGAGAGAGAGCCCTTGGCTATCGGTGCTAAAATGGCGATAAAGAAGTTGTTATTTGTGAGAGGCAAATTGCTGTTCCTCACCTCCCAAAATGGGATAGGGGTTTTCGAGAACGGAAATATCAGCTACTTGAAGTAAAAGATTGTCTATTATTTATTATCTTTGCAACAGAACAATCACTCTATGATAGTACCCACAGGTTTAGAAGAACGCGCAAACACCGCTGAAGCCATACAGCAATTAGCTACCTGTGCGCCTTTTGCTATTGAAGAAGAGAAAGTACAAGAGTGGTTTGAGGAGTATATGGATTAGGAAAGAAGCCAGAGAGAACTTCAGAAAAAACCATTTTGTTAATTGATAAAAGTTTTATATCTTTGCCTCAAAAAATACAGAATATTATGTCTTATACCCTTACTATTACCAGTGATAGCCCAATGGCGATGAGCTTTATAAAGTACGCAAAAAGTCTTGACTTTGTAAAGGTTACCAAAACAAAAGAGGCTAAAAAAGTAATATCCGCAACAACTGAAGAAGTTGAAGAAGACGAGTACGGTATTCCAATTAAATACCGTGAAAAAATTATGGCAATGTCTAAAGAATCTAATAAAAACATTGCACGCCGTTGGGACGAAGACCTTGCAAAATTAGAAGAAAAACAAGCTATATGATAGTAATTTCGGACACCAACATTATTTATAGCTGTTTCTATAAACCAAAAGGAGTTATAGCTACCATATTGAGTGATAAAAAGAAAACAATTCAGTTTACCGCCCCTGATTATCTTTTAGATGAGGTAGAAGAGCACTTGCCTGAAATTATGAAAGACAATCATTTGTCTAAACAACAAGCAAATGCCCTTCTCAAAGAATTTATACAGAATATTACTTTTTTCAAAGTTAAAGATATTCCAAAGGAATATATAAACAAAGCTAAAGATATAGCACAATCAATAGACCCTGATGACTATCCTTTTATTGCACTTCACCTTGAGAAAGGACATAAAATCTGGACTTGCGACTTAAAACTATCGAATGGTTTAAAAGAAAAGGGATACGATATTTGTGTAACAACTAAAGACCTTAAAGCTAAACGCTACAAGAAGAGAATTTAAAAACAACAATAGCTTCATATCACAAACAAAACTTGCCGTGCTACGACTGCTACGCTAAGATTACTTATTTGTTAATGAGTGTACTTGCTTATCTACTAATTATACATTACCTTTGCCTCGTTATTTTAGCATTTCACAGAAGATGAACCAAGAAGTATTTACTGCTCTGCAAAACAAACTGAAAGTGGGTAACCGTCGTGGCGTGCACCTCAATGCACTTCCTGGTGCTTCGCGCTATAAGTTTGATATCGCACGTCTCTCGGCTATCTTCAAGAGCTTGCCCGAACGCTTTATTCTCGACTTACTCACCTTACGCAACCTCAACTTTTCGTTTTCTATTCACGATACCGAAAGTACTGATATAGATATCCCCCGTTCCCCCCAAGGGGGACAAGCCTCTAAAAATATACCTAAAGAACGTGAGGCTACCTTAGAAAAACTGGTAGATAGCATCGAAAACCTAATGTTCCAAAGCGAGGTTATCACTTCTGAAAAAGGGGTGAACACACTCGGCTTTGGTTTCCCCATACTGTTGCGTCGGGATATGGGCGATAGACAACTAACGGCTGCGCCTATCCTAATTTGGTCGGTGAAGATAAAGCCGGCTACCCAAATGAATACGTGGGTAATAAGCCGTAGCGAGGAAGACCCTATCTACCTAAATGAGGTGCTCATAAACCACCTGCAAAACGATTCGGGCGTAAGCCTTAAACCTATCCCCGACGAGATGCTAGAAGACGGAAAAATCGATAAACCCGAACTCCACTCTCTTTGCTCGGATATCCTCAACCAACTGAAAGTTACCCAAAATTTGGATTTCCTGCTGAACAACTATACCGAGATTCTTCCCCTAAAAACCAAAGCGGAATACGAGGAACTTTTGCCTAACAAAGGTGATGCTTTTATAGAAAAATGCGGTATACTCTCCCTCTTTGAAGTCCAAAAACAGAACATTATCAACGATTACGAATCGCTGAAAAAGGAATTTATACCTTTGCAAGCAACAGCCAACGAACAATTCCAATCGCTGAGCGCTATTGAAACCGACCCCTCTCAACAGTCGATTTTGGAATCGCTGAAAAGTCAGCAGAAAATACTTATTCAAGGTCCCCCAGGTACGGGCAAGAGCCAAACGCTCACGGCGATTCTCATCAATGCTTTGGAAAACAAACAGAAAACATTAGTAGTATGCGAGAAGCAAACTGCCCTAGAAGTGCTCTACAACGCCTTGCAAAACAAAGGTTTGGGCAGGTATTGCACAATGATAAAAGATGCCATTGCCGACCGCAGGCTCATTGTTGATGCCGTGCGTAACCATATTGATAATGCCGAGTTTAAAAAAGAAACGCAAGCCTTCCTCGAAAATCTCCTTGCTGAACAAGTGCAAGCAATACGCAAAATCACAACAGATATCAATGCTATTCACCACAAACTCAACCAACCACTCCTCAACCAACTGTCGTGGACAGATGTAATGGCGGAGCTAATGCGCTACGAAACAGACAGAGAAGAACTCGACCTCTCGGCTTTTTCGTTTCAGTTTACCGATGAAGAGTTTGCCTCTCTCGCTCTCCTTTGGCAACAAGGTGAGGCGCTCTATCAGCGGTATGCGCCTTACGCTCAAAATCATTTGTTAAACCCCAAAAAACTCACCGCTACCAATCTGTTTAACACCCAACAACAACTCGCCGAAGCCTTCAAGCAATACGCCCAGCAGTGGGAGGTTATCCAGCAGCAGGTAGCTGTTTATAAAGCCTATTACTTGCACAAACGCAAAGAAGAATTTATACAACAGTTGGATACCTTAGCGCAATATCGCAATGATTATGAGCTGATTACCGCTACCCTCTCCCCCACTTCACCTGTGTATCGACCAGAGGTCACCAAAGGATTCTTCTATAAACTCTCAGCACTCTTTTCTGCCGAGAAAAAGCAGGTGCTGAAAACCCAAAAACGCTTGCAAGAACTCTGTACTGCAATTAAAGCGCTCAGTTTGCATCGCAATTTTTCGTCGATTGCTATTTCGGATAACTTATTACTCAACAAAACTGTTATCGCCGAGTACACTCCTGCTATTGCTCAAGCGCAAACCGATTTCGACAGCAAAGCCAATGCTGATTTTGCTGCCTTAGACCTGCTGAATTACTACGAACGCTCGTTTGTGAATACCGATTTAGACAAGCTCATAAGCGAAGTAAAATCGCTTAAAAACCGTATAGAAGCTGATAATTGGCTCGACACTATCAATTTTGGCAATACCTTTGCCGAGTTTGAAGCCTTTATCACCCGCAGTTTAGCGACTTACAACAGCTATCAAGCCGACCCTGCACAGCCTTTGGTAACACAGTATGAGTGGTTTGCATTCTTCCAATCGCTCAACGATTTCCAAGAGCGCATTGTTTTATCACTTACCAAAGTAACCCATTGGGAAGCTTCCTTCCTCTACGCCTATTACACCTTGCTCTTGCAACGAAATGCCGATGATACGCTAAACTTCAACGAGCGCGATTATGCCGATTTTAAAAAGAAAGTACACTACTTCGCCTCTGCCCAAAAAGATTTTATCGAGGGCTACTGGAATACCCAGCAACGCAAAGCTGTAAAAACGTTTGAAGAGACCAACAAAGAGCTCACTGTGGCAAACCTCTACAACAAGCGCAAAAGTGAAAAACACAACCGACTTACCTTGAGACAAATAGCGATGAAGGACACTGACCTCTTTACGAGTTTCTTCCCTATTATCCTCACCACCCCCGATGCTTGTTGCAATCTGTTTGAGGGTAAGAATTTCTATTTCGACAATGTAGTGTTTGACGAGGCGAGTCAGCTGAAACTTGAAGACAACCTGCCGGCTATGCTCAAAGGCAAGACAATTATCATTGCAGGTGATGAACACCAAATGCCTCCGTCTAACTATTTTAGCAAAGTATTCGACGGTAGTGCTGAAGATGAGGACGACAACGAGGAAGAAGATGAAGTACTCACCTACAAAAATGCGATGCTAAACATAGAGTCGCTCTTGGATTACGCTTTGGAATACCAATTCAGTAAGAACCATTTAGATTTTCACTATCGTTCTAAACACCCTTATCTGATTGATTTTTCTAACCACGCTTTCTACAACGCCCGATTGCGTCCGCTACCCAGCACCGAAAATCGTATCCCTATCCATTTTACTCAGGTAAATGGCACTTTCGATGAGCATATCAACCGTGAGGAAGCCGCCGAAGTGTTGCGTATCCTCTCACAAATAGAGCCTCGTCCTGACGGTAGTTACCCATCGGTAGGGATTGCGACTTTCAATATCACCCAGCGCAACTACATACGCAAACAGATACTCCAAAAGCAAAACGACCCTACTCAAACGGCTTTCCGCGAGAAAATCAACGCCTTAGAACAAGCAGGACTCTTTATCAAGAACTTGGAGAACATACAAGGTGACGAGCGCGATATCATCATCTTATCGGTAACTTATGGCAAGAAGAAAGGCGGCAAGTTCGTACAGAGTTTTGGTCCGCTGAACTTCTCCAAAGGCTACAAACTGCTGAACGTGATTATCACCCGCGCCAAGGAACAGATATACGTGTGCAACTCTATCCCCGAAGAATTGTTAGCCACCTATAAAGAGGCTTTAGCGCAAGAAGGCGCTAACAACCGCCGCGCTGTGCTCTACGCCTACCTCGCCTACGCTCGTGCCGTAAGCGACGGCAATGATGCCCTCCGCCGTGAAATCCTATCGGAACTCGACCTCTACGGACACAAACACACCGATATCGACCAGCAAAGTAAAAGTGCTTTCAAAGAACAAACCTACCGTCAGCTCAAAGAAAAATACCCCGACCAGCGTATTACAATGGACTACGAGTTTGGGGGTTATACTATCGATATTTTGTTAGAGCCCAAAGAAGGCAAGCCTGTAGCTGTAGAATGCCTCAGCAAACCTCTTTACAACAACGATTTAGCCTATTTAGAAGACCTGCACAAAGAAAAAATATTGCTCAACGCCGGCTTTGACTACAAAAGAAAATGGGCGAAATGAGTGCACAGGCAGGTGGAATATCAGAAAGACCGTAACAAGAAAAATAAAAAAGCGACTCCTAAGGAGTCGCTTTTTCTATACGGAATTATATCTTTAGTTAAACGTTTATTTTACTTTTTCTACAATAGCTTTGAACGCTTCGGGGTGGTTCATTGCCAAATCGGCAAGAACTTTACGGTTGAGCTGGATATCAGCTGCTTTAAGTTTACCCATAAATTGAGAGTAAGACAATCCGTGCAAGCGAGCTCCTGCGTTGATACGCACAATCCACAAAGCGCGGAAGGTTCTCTTCTTGTTACGGCGGTCGCGGTAAGCGTACTGCATTGCTTTCTCAACAGCGTTTTTGGCTACCGTCCAAACGTTTTTTCTGCGGCCAAAGAAACCTTTGGCTTGCTTCATTATTTTTTTTCTACGAGCTCTACGAGCTACAGCATTTACTGATCTTGGCATAAATTCCTTTTTTTAATTTTTGTAGCAGGTGGTTTGTGCTTAAAACAAACGCTTAGGGGTACCTACTCCACGGTTATTAATTTCCTACTATTTAAACAATTATTTTAAGCCTAATTGTTTCTTCACGCTTGCTTCGTCGTTAGAGTGAACGAGCGTAGCGTGGGTGAGTGCTAACTTGCGTTTTTTAGCTTTCTTAGTTAAGATGTGGCTTTTGAACGCGTGTTTTCTCTTGATTTTACCAGAGCCGGTGAGCTTGAAGCGCTTTTTAGCTCCAGATTTAGTTTTAATTTTTGGCATTTGCTTAGATTTTTATTGATATAATTCCGTCCTCCCCCTGCCCCTCCCAAGGAGGGGAGTTATGGGAGTTTATTTTTGCCCTCATTTTTATCCTCCCCTTGGGGGAGGGTTAGGGAGGGGATTATTTTTTCTTGGGTAAGGGTGCGAGGAACATCGTCATACGTTTTCCTTCGAGTTTAGGCATTTGTTCTACTTTGCCATAGTCTTCGAGGTCGGTGGCGAGGCGCAAGAGGAGAATTTCCCCTTGGTCTTTATAGATGATAGAACGACCTTTGAAGAATACGTAGGCTTTTACTTTGGAGCCTTCTTTGAGGAACTTCTCGCCGTGTTTCTTCTTAAACTCATAGTCGTGGTCATCGGTTTGAGGGCCGAAGCGAATTTCCTTAATTACTACTTTGGTAGCTTTGGCTTTCATCTCTTTCTCACGCTTTTTTTGTTCATAAAGGAATTTCTTATAATCGATTACTTTACAAACAGGAGGCGTGGCGTTTGGTGAAATTTCCACCAAATCGAGTTCTAATTCATTAGCAATTTCTAATGCTTTGCGAGTGGGGTATACGCCTCCTTCGACGTTTTCCCCTACCAAACGCACCTCAGGAACGCGGATATCGCGATTGATACGATGAGGTTGTTTGTCATCTCTGCCCGGTGTGTTACTTTTTTTTATGATGGCTATTTAAATTTAAAATTACTTTCACTATTCTAATTTGCTAATTAGCAAATTGTTTAATTGACTTAGCGACTTCGTCGTTGATGAGTTTAGCAAAGGCTTCTACGCTCATACTTCCTAAATCCTCACCACCGCGTTTGCGCACTGATACGGTGCCTTCTTTCTCTTCATTTTCGCCAACAATGAGCATATACGGGATTTTTTGAGTTTCGGCTTCGCGTATTTTTTTGCCCATAGTTTCAGCACGATTGTCTATCAGGGTGCGAATATCGGAATTTTCTAACAATCTCAAAACTTTTTGAGCATAATTTTCATATTTTTCGCTCAATGATAGTACGATAGCTTGACTCGGGTTGAGCCATAATGGGAAGTTTCCGGCAGTGTGTTCCAATAAAATGGCTACGAAACGCTCCATACTTCCGAAAGGCGCACGGTGAATCATTACAGGGCGGTGCATTTCGTTATCAGCGCCTTTATACCAAAGGTCGAAACGCTCTGGGAGGTTGTAATCTACCTGAATGGTACCCAATTGCCAGCTTCTGCCTAAGGCATCTTTCACCATAAAGTCGAGTTTAGGTCCGTAGAAAGCAGCTTCACCTGTTTCGATTACATAGCTCAAGCCTTTTTCTTTCGCAGCGTTGATGATGGCATTTTCGGCTTTTGCCCAATTCTCATCACTGCCGATGTACTTGGTAGGGTTTTCGGGGTCGCGCAACGATACTTGTGCGGTAAAATTGTCGAATCCAAGAGAACCAAATACATAGAGCACCAAATCGATTACGTGTTTGAACTCGTCGTCTAACTGTTCAGGAGTACAGAAGATGTGCGCATCGTCTTGGGTAAAGCAACGCACACGGGTTAAACCGTGTAACTCGCCACTTTGCTCGTAGCGATATACTGTACCGAACTCGGCAAAACGTTTAGGCAAATCTTTATAACTCCAAGGGTGTGAATTGTATATCTCGCAGTGATGCGGACAGTTCATCGGTTTTAGTAAATATTCCTCACCTTCGTTAGGGGTGGCAATGGGCTGGAAACTATCTTTTCCGTATTTATCCCAGTGACCTGAGGTTACATACAAATTCTTATGACCGATATGCGGAGTAACTACCTGCTCGTAACCGGCTTGTTTTTGGGCTTTGCGCAAGAAGGCTTCGAGGCGTTCGCGCAAGGCAGCTCCTTTAGGTAACCAGAGCGGTAAGCCTTGTCCTACCTTGTTAGAGAAGGTAAAGAGTTCGAGTTCTTTACCGAGCTTACGGTGGTCGCGTTTTTTAGCTTCTTCAAGCAGTTCGAGGTATTCGGTGAGTTCTTTTTGTTTAGGGAATGAGATAGCATACACACGAGTGAGTTGTGGGTTGTGCTCATCACCACGCCAATAAGCCCCAGCAGCGCTGAGTACTTTTACGGCTTTTACAAAGCCTGTGTTAGGGATATGCCCCCCACGACAAAGGTCGGTGAAGGTACTATGGTCGCAGAAGGTGATCGTACCATCTTCGAGGGCTTCGATAAGTTCAGTTTTGTACTCATTTTTGCCTGCGTAGTACGACAAGGCTTCGGCTTTGCTCACAGGGCGCATTTTGAAAGGGTGTTTGCCACGAGCGATTTCCAAGAATTTAGCTTCGATAGCAGAGAAATCTTTTTCGGAAATAGGTTTGCCGTTGAAATCGACATCGTAATAGAAACCATTAGCGATGGCAGGACCTATGGTGAGCTTGATGCCGGGGTAGAGCTCTTCGAGCGCTTGTGCCAAGATGTGCGCTGAGGAGTGCCAGAAAGCTTTTTTACCTTCGGGACTATCCCAAGTGTATAATGTTAAACTACCGTCGGTCGTCAGGGGGGTAACGGTTTCTATGGTTTTGCCATTGAAGCTGGCAGAAAGGACGTTACGCGCCAGTCCCTCACTGATAGAGGCTGCGATTTCGGCGGGAGTAATCCCACTTTGGTACTCTTTTACAGAGCCGTCGGGTAGTGTGATTTTAATCATTTTTTTGTTGTTGAAAATTGGTGTTGTTGTGTTAGAAAGTGCAAAAGTACAAAATAATTAGTAATTGACAATAAATAATGAAGAAAAATATTTAGAAAATGAGGTGAATGCCGATAATACCAGAAATACCAATAATGCCAATAATACCGGAAATACCAGTAATCAACTTTGCCAAAGGTGCGAGCCGCACAGGCAAAAACTTTGGCAAAGTGTATACCGCAAAAGTGATGTATTGGGACAGGTTGGAGGATTCGGAAGGAAACGGAAAAGAACGGAAGAAGAGAAGTAGGATTTTTGATGAAAAAGGGGTGTAAGATGGGTGGGGTTAGCTTATAGAGAGCTTATAGGAAGCTTATACGAATCTTGGACGATTGGTATAGGAAGGGTGTGTAAAAAGTTGATTCATAATATAATACAGCGATGCAAAAAATGGTAAAAACGGGGTTTCGAGGCGAAAGAAAGAGGAAGAGGCACTAGGCCTTAGGCCATAGGCAATAGGGGGAGTGTGACGGAAAAGGAAAAGAAACCTCCCCCTAGCCCCCTCAATGAGGGGGAATTAATGACGAATGACAAGAGACGAATGACGAAGAGAATGTGATGAAAATCTCTCGTGGACTTTCTCAATGAGGGGGAATGTGGCGAGTCATTTATTCGGTAAGCCCCCGAACCCCCGAAGGGGGACAAGCTGTAAAAGGAGACAAACCTCCCCTTTTACACATACTCCGCTCTCGCGATACACATACCCAGCTATTGCTGGCTACCTTCAAAGGGGGAATGTGGCGACGAAAAAAGAGAGGGGTAGCGATAACAAGAGGAAAGCAAGATGAAGGAATGATTTTTGGTTGATAAATTTAACTGATAATTAATGTATTGGTGGGGCTAAGGTGAGATTAAGGATAAAAAAACACGGAAAAAATTTGCAGTTAAAAAAAACTGTTGTACTTTTGCGCCGTCAATCATTGAAACGTTCATCATTTGCGGGTGTGGTGAAATTGGTAGACACGCTAGACTTAGGATCTAGTGCTTCACGGCGTGGGGGTTCGAGTCCCTTCACCCGCACAAGAGCCTTAATTCATCAGTAGTGAATTAAGGCTTTTTTATTTTTATGGTAGGGTAAAGATAAAGGAGATTGGCAAGTGTTAGTATAAAGCCCCCGAGCCCCCGAAGGGGGACAATCTGCAAAAGCGAAAGGGGGAAGGGACACAAAAGTGATTTTGATTTGCTATAAAACAGACAATAACTATGCAGAAAACAACTATCATCAGTATTATTCCTCTGCTCGTATTCGTAGCATTATTTTTAGGTAGTGGGTTGTATTTCGACAACTTCTACTCGCTACCTGCTCCTATTATTGCGCTTTTTTCGGTGGTAGTGGCTTTGCTTATCTACCGAGCTCCTATGAAAGAGAAAATAGGATTGTTCTTTAAAGGGGCGGGTGATAGCAATGTGCTACAAATGTGTATGATTGCACTTTTGGCTGGGGCATTCGCTTCGGTGGCTAATGCTTTGGGAAGTACGCATAGTATTGTGAATATGGGTATGTATTACATCTCGCCAGAGTATTTTCCGGTAGGGATTTTTATCATTGCATCGTTTCTTTCATTTGCTACGGGCACTTCGGTGGGTACTATTATGACGCTTTCGCCGATAGTGTTTGACCTTGCCACCCAAAGCCAATCGAACACGGCACTCATAGGCGCATCACTGCTATCGGGGGCGATGTTTGGGGATAACTTATCTCTTATTTCGGACACGACGATTGCCGCCACACAGTCGGTTGGATGTCAGATGAACGAAAAGATGAAGGCGAATGCTAAAGTTGCGATACCAATGGCAATTCTGGCAGTTATCATACTGCTGTTGATAGGAAATCCTGACGCCGAAAATCACCTTCACAATCAGTTGTATAGCGATTTTAACGCTGTGCTTATTTTGCCTTATGTGGCAGTGGTGGTAATTGCGCTTTTTGGGGTAAACGTATTTGTGTCGCTTTTCTTAGGGATTCTTATCTCGGGGGTGATAGGGTTTGCGTACGGCAAGTTTCATTTCTTGCAATTTGCTACTGATATTCACAAAGGTTTTATGGGAATGGCTGATACCTTCTTCTTATACTTTATCATAGGAGGATTGGCGTTTTTGGTAGAGCATTTTGGCGGGATTCGGTTTTTGATGAACCTCATTACTCAGCGCATCAAAAGTGGCTCGTCGGCTCTTTTAGGGATGGGCTTTTTGGTGACAGTAGCCGACGTGTGCGTGGCGAATAACACGGTGGCTATTCTCATCGCTTCGAAGACGAGCAAAACGATTGCTGAACAGTTTAAAATACCGTTGCGTAGTGTGGCATCGGTATTGGATATCTTCTCTTGTTATGCCCAGGGGCTTATCCCGTATGGAGCGCAGGTAATTGCCCTATACAAATTTGCCGACACGATAGATTACCCCCAGCTGGTGATGTATGCTATTTACTTACATTTACTGCTGATAGGCACTTTGGGGTATATTTATGTGGGTAAAAAGTAATAAAAAAGTTGTTTTTACACAGCATTAACAGTGATGTCTTCTACTTTATAAGTGTTTGTATTCTATTAAACTACATAAGTTTATCATAACAGACTATAAAATTATTGTAAAATAATTGCAAAAAAATTTGCAGTTATCAAAATATTGTTTTAATTTTACGGCGAATTTAATTGACTTACCTAAAAGCCAATCTTTTGACTTTTCCGTAGCCAGAATACCAAACCTTATGAACGACCCACTATTGCTACCATACCTCCCTGTTATTCAGGGAAGGCATCAGCACTTTATAGATACACTTCGTAGAGTGCAAGGGGACGCTAAGTGCCTGGCTGATGCTTGTAATTCGCACCTCTACTACGGTCTGCACCGTACTCATACAGAATGGGTGCTACGCGAGTGGGCTCCAAATGCAACGGCTATCTTTCTTCTTTGTGATAGCAACGACTGGCAAAAAAACAAACACTATTCTTTCACTAAACTAAACGACCAAGACTGGGAATTGCGTGTTCCTGCTAATATCCTCCGCCACGAAATGCTCTACAAACTACTTGTGGAATGGGAAGGAGGCAGTGGCGAACGCCTCCCCTCACATACTATCCGCGCCGTGCAGGACGATTATACCAAGGTGTTTTCCGCCCAAGTGTGGTGTCCGGAGCACCCCTACCCTTGGCAACACCCACGCCCCAAAGCTACCCCGCACCCTCTTATCTACGAAGCACATATAGGGATGAGTACCGAACACCAGCGCGTGAGTACTTTTATAGAGTTCCGCCTCTATGTACTACCCCGCATCGCTGCTTTGGGCTACAACACAATCCAACTGATGGCAATACAAGAGCACCCTTACTACGGTTCTTTTGGCTATCAGGTAGCTAACTTCTTTGCGGTGAGTTCACGCTTTGGTACGCCCGAAGAACTCAAAGAACTCATCGATGCTGCCCACGGCTTGGGTATACGTGTACTACTTGATATTGTACACTCGCATTCGGTAAGCAACGAGGCAGAAGGGCTCAGCCTCTTCGACGGTACCGACTATCTTTACTTCCACCGCGGTGAGCGTGGTAAACACCCTGCTTGGGACTCCCGCTGTTTTGACTATGGTAAGCCCCAAGTACTGAATTTTTTACTTTCTAACTGTAAGTATTGGTTAGAAGAATATCACTTCGACGGTTTCCGCTTCGACGGCGTTACCAGTATGATTTATTACGATCACGGTTTGGGCAAAGCCTTTACCAATTATAGTTTCTATTATGATGGCAATGAGGACGACGACGCTTTGGTGTATCTCACTATGGCTAACCAACTTATTCACGAGCTCTACCCCGAAGCGCTGACCATTGCCGAAGAGATGAGCGGATTGCCCGGTCTTGCTTCGCCTATTGCTGAAAAAGGCGTAGGCTTTGATTACAAGCTGAGTATGGGTATTCCCGATTATTGGATTAAGCTCCTCAAAGAAGTACCCGATGAACAGTGGCACGTAGGCAATATCTATTACGAATTGACTAACAAACGCGCCGAAGAACGCACTATTAGTTATGCCGAAAGCCACGACCAAGCCTTGGTGGGTGATAAAACGATATTTTTCTGGCTCACCGATAAGGAAGTGTATACGGGTATGAGCGTGTTCGACCACAGTCTCATCATCGACCGTGCAATGGCTTTGCACAAGATGATACGTTTGGTAACTCTGGGTACCGCAGGTGGGGGATACCTCAACTTTATGGGCAACGAATGGGGACACCCTGAGTGGATAGACTTTCCGCGTGCTGGTAACAACTGGAGTTATGCGCACGCACGCAGGCTATGGAGTTTAGTAGACGACTCTAACCTGAAGTTTAAATACCTCAACGCTTTTGATAGCGCGATGATACACTTTGCCACCGAGAGCAAATTCCTAGACCGAGAACCCCATATATTGGTGCGCGACATCGAGCGACAGCTACTCATATTCGAGCGCAGTGGGTACTTATTTGTTTTCAGTTTTAACCCCACCACCTCCTACACCGATTATCAGTTTGATGTGCCAGCAGGCAAGTACACAACGGTACTGAATACTGATAACCCTGCTTTTGGAGGGGATAACCGCATTGATGAGAGCGTAGAGCATTTTACGCAGTACACCGGCAAGGAGAATTTGCTGTCGTTGTATATACCCGCAAGAATTGGCTTTATATTGAAATTAGCAAACTAACGATTTTAAAAGCCTCGCACGGATTTCACGAATCTCACAGATTTATATGTATAAGAGTTCTTATATTTTGTATGTCTTTTCCACTGATTACTCACCTTCGGTGAGAGATAGCACAGACTAAAGCACCCTAGTGAAGGTGAAAAAAAACCAACAATAAATAAGATAGAAAATGATAGTAGAAGAAGAGCTTAGTTATAAAGTAAGAGGAGCTATTTATGAAGTGTATAACCAATTAGGTACAGGTTTATTAGAAAGTGTTTATGCTACCGCTTTAAAATACGAACTAGAAAATAAAGGTTTGAAAGTACTTTCAGAAGTACCTATTCCTATTGTTTATAAAGGAGTTATGTTAAAAACTGCTTTTAGATTAGATTTATTGGTAGAGGATAAGATTATTTTAGAGTTAAAATCAGTAGAGGAGATAAAACCTATATACAAGAAACAACTGTTAACCTATTTAAAACTTACTCATAAAAAAGTAGGATTTTTAGTAAATTTCAATGAAGTAGACATTAATAAAGGTATTGTTAGATTGGTAGCATAGCTGAATTAGGTAATCTGTGAAAATCTCAGCAACTTGTTGCTGTAATCCGTAGCACAAATAAACATTATAAAAAGAAATATCCGTGAAGAAATCTGTGAGATTCGTGAAATCTGTGTGAGATATTCCAGCAAAGCTGGCAAAGTATATACTACAACCTAAATTGTAAATTATTAATCGTAAATTGTTAATTGAAATATGAGTTATTTATCATTCAAAAAAGACCAACTTATTAATCTTGAATACTCTCTGGATAGAGAGTTTCTCGGTACGAACCGAGGGGGAGGCTACTGCTCCTCTACTCTCGTATTTTGCAATACCCGTAAATACCACGGGCTACTAGTAGTGCCTATTGAAAAGTTCAGAGGCAAAAACTACGTGATGCTCTCCTCCTTAGATGAAAGTATCATTCAGCACGGACGCGATTTCAATTTCGGCGTTCATAAATACGAAGGTACCTATGAACCGCGCGGGCATAAGTATATCGTAGATATTTCCTACGAAAAAGCATTTACCGTTACTTACCAAGTAGGTGGCGTACTGCTGAAAAAAGAAATCTTGATGATGCACAATGCTCCCCAAGTATTGATACGCTATACGCTACTAGAAGCCCATTCGGCTACCCTTTTGCGCCTAAACCCTCTCTTGGCTTTCCGCGATATCCATTCGCTTAGCAAGCAAAACCCCGTAGCCAATACCCAAGCTGAAGCAATAGGCGGTGGCGTGCGTGTAAAACTATACCCAGAGTTTCCTTATCTCTATATGCAACTCAGCAAATCCGCTAATTTTGGTGGTGGAGCTTATTGGAACAACAACATCTATTACACCAAGGAAAAAGAACGCGGGTATGACTACCAAGAAGACCTCCTCAGCGTAGGAGCTTTCGAAGTGAGCCTCAAAAAAGGAGAAAGTATCGTCTTTTCAGCCAGCTTAGAGGAAGCTAATCCTAAAAACCTCGCTAAGGATTTTACCAAGTACCTCAAAGAGCGCGCCGACCGCAATTCGTTTGAAGAATGCTTGCAATACGCCGCTTCTCAGTTTATTATTCACAAGGCAGGCGAAACCCGCATCAAAGCAGGTTATCACTGGTTCGACAGCAATATGCGCGACACTTTTATCGCCTTGCCAGGTATTGCTTTATCGGGCAGTACAGCCAAGATATTTGAAGACGTGCTCACCTCTACTCAAAAGTACTTCTACGAAGGGCTTTTTGCTAAGGAAATCAGTACGCACAATATACACCCTGAGTATGATGCCGACACCTCTCTGTGGTTCTTCTGGACACTTCAACAGTATGAAAAGGAAACTATTAAAAGTAAGAAACAACTTTGGAAGGAGTATGGCGATACAATCAAAAGTATCTTAAACGCCTACAAACAAGGCACTCATAAGAATATCCGTATGGAAGCTAACGGGCTCATCTGGAGTGATGACCTTACACGTCCGCTTACGTGGTTTGATGCGCAAAGCGATTACGGTGCCATCGTGCCACGCAATGGTTATGTAGTAGAAGTGAATGCCCTCTGGTATAATGCCGTGTGTTACGCCCTTGTCTTAGCAGAAGAGGCAAAAGACAAGGCTTTCTTAGGCGAGTGGTTTACGCTACCTGAAACCATCGAAAAGAGCTTTGTAGAGACTTTTTGGATAGACGACAAGAAATACCTTGCCGACTATGCCAACCGCACGAATAAAAACGTAGATGTACGACCCAATCAGCTCATTGTTTGCGCTCTCGACTATGCTCCCATAAACGAGAAGACTAAGAAGAAAGTGTTGGACATTGTCACCCAAGAGTTGCTCACCCCTCGCGGGTTGCGCAGTTTATCTCCTCAAAACCCTCGTTATGAAGGCGTGAGTGTAGGTAATGTATATGTGCGCGACAAAGCCACCTTCAACGGGTCGGCACACCCTTGGTTTATTGGGTTCTATATAGAGGCTTATCTGAAAATCTTTGGAGCACAGTACCTGCCAGAAGCGCAAGCTATCTTAGAAAATTTTGAAGAAGAGCTCAACGAACACGGCGTATGTACTATATCGGATATTTACGACGGCAATCCACCATTCCACTCACGCGGTTGTATTGCCAAAGCTAAGAATGTAGCTGAGATATTACGTGCTCAATGGCTGTTGAGACAAATGCCTGCAACACTTTGAGAAAGTTATTTTAATATGATAAGAAATATCTTAATATTATTGATATGTATCTTGTGCTGTTCTTGCCTTAGTAAAGAAAGTGATTACACCAATAATGGAGTTAAAGAAGTACAAAAAGTGACACTTACAATTACAGGAGAGATAGGAGAAGCCTTTAGTTGGCCTGAAGTGAAATTCGAATGTTTTAAAGCACTAATAGGTAATAAAGAACTTTGTTTTGGCAACAACCAAATAAAAGGTATTACCCTTGAAAAAGGTTATAAATATCAGTTGAAAGTCAAGAGAATCATCTATGACTACCCTATTCAAGATGGTAACCTGCCCGATGATTATGAGTTAATCAGCATCATCTCAAAACAAAAATTAGAATAACACTCTTCTTGCTCCCCGCGTGGGAGGGGATTGGGGAAGGAATAAATAAAAGCATATGAAGAAAGCAAGAGTATTAATGTTTGGATGGGAATTTCCCCCTCATATTAGTGGGGGATTAGGAACAGCCTGCTTGGGTATAGCCCAAGGATTGGCTAAAAACGGCGTAAAAGTGCTGTTTGTGATGCCAAAAGCCTCCGGTGATGAGGACGGCAATGTGGCTAAGATTATCAACGCTAGCGATGTAGAGATGTTGCAAAACGCTGAAAAGATTGAAGATTTCTGGAAACACATCAATTTTATGGAGATAGGTTCGAACCTCGTGCCTTACCTGGATCCCGAAACCTTTGCCCGCGAACGCGACCAGTACCTCAAAGAAGGCGAACACCGCGAGCGCATTTCGTATCATAACAAATTTCAGTTTTCGGGCAAATACGGTGCAAATCTGATGGAAGAGGTCTACCGCTATGCCTTAGTAGCGGGTACGGTTGCCCAACGCTATGAGTTCGACGTGATTCACGCCCACGACTGGCTTACCTATAGCGCGGGTATCATCGCCAAAAAGATTTCCGGCAAACCCCTTATCGTACACGTGCACGCTACCGAATACGACCGTGGGGGCGAGTATAACCGCAACACATTGGTCTACGACATCGAAAAACGCGGTATGGAAGCTGCCGATAGAGTAGTAACCGTGAGCAACTGGACGCGCAATATCGTCATTGAAAAATATGGTATCCCTGCCGAGAAGGTGATTACTGTGCACAATGCAGTAGACTTTAAAGCCGAAACTGATGCCAAAGAAGAACGCGGTATTAAGGATAAAATCGTTACTTTCTTAGGGCGTATCACCTTGCAAAAAGGTCCTGAATATTTCGTTGAGGCAGCTGCAAAAGTGATGAAACGTATGCCTAACGTACGCTTTGTAATGGCAGGTAGTGGCGAGAAGATGAACCCCTTAGTGCGCCGTGTTGCACAATTGGGATTGGGCACCCGCTTCCACTTCACGGGTTTCCTCAGGGGTAACGACGTACAGCGTATGTTCCAATACAGCGATGTGTATGTAATGCCCTCAGTATCCGAGCCTTTTGGGATTTCTCCTTTGGAAGCAATGCGCTCAGGAGTACCTACTATCATCTCCAAACAATCGGGGGTGTCTGAGGTACTGAACCACGCTATCAAAGTAGACTATTGGGATATCAACGCTCTTGCCGATGCTATTTATGGCATTTTGGCTTACCCCACCCTCGCTCACTATATGCAACGTGAAGGGTATGATGAGGTAAACCAACTGAAATGGGAAAAAGCTTCCTTGAAACTCAAAAACATTTACGAATCTTTAATATAAAATAACCAACGATGAAAAAGTCAATTTGTATCTATTTCCAAATCCATCACCCCGAACGTCTTAGAAAGTATCAATTCTTCGACATCGGCAAAAAACATAATTACTTCGATAATTACGCCAATCGCTCTGAGCTTGAAGATTTGGCTGAGCATTGCTATCTACCTGCTAACGCCTTGCTCTTGGAGCTTATCAATAAATACAAAGGCAAGTTCAAAGTAGCTTTTTCTATCACAGGAAGTGCTATCGACCAGCTCGAAATGCACACTCCTGAGGTGATACGCTCTTTCCAAGAACTCGCCCAAACCGGTAGTGTAGAGTTTTTGGCAGAAACTTATTCCCACTCTTTGGCTTCGCTTTCCGATGATACCGATGAGTTCGAACAACAAGTAAAACGACATACTACGGCTATCAAACAGCTCTTTGGTAAGAAGCCTGTAACTTTTCGCAACACCTCTCTCATCTATTCCGATACCATAGGCGAACGCGTCGCAAAACTCGGTTTCAAGACGATGCTCACCGATGGAGCTAAGCACGTATTGGGTTGGAAGAGTCCAAACTTTGTCTATAAAAACGCTATCGACGAAAACCTCAACCTTTTGCTCAAAAACAGCAAACTCAGTGATGATATCGCCATACGCTTTTCCGATAGAAATTGGAGTGAATACCCTCTCACTTCCGAAAAGTATATCAGTTGGGTGAAAAACAGCTTGCAAGATAGCGAGGTGCTCAACCTCTTTATGAACTATGAGGTAATAGGCTATTACAACAACGCCCAAAGCGGTATTTTCGACTTCTTGCGCTATTTCATCGTCTATATGATGGAAGACGATAACTATGAGTTCCTATTGCCTAAGGAAGTAGCCAAAAAGCACCCTGCTAAAGATGTCTTGCCTGTGCCCTACCCTATTTCGTGGACAGACGAAGAGCGCGATACCACCTCTTGGTTGGGTAACGAGTTGCAAAAAGAAGCCTTCCGAGAGCTCTTTAAGATACAACCAGAAGTAAGAAAGAAAAAGAACGCCGACCTCATAGACGATTATACTCGTCTGCAAGCCAGTGAGCACTTCTATTTTATGCGCACTAAGCTCTTTTCAGGTGCCGACTACCACAAGTACCGCTTACCTTACGATTCGCCCTACGAAGCCTTCATCAACTATATGAACGTGCTCAGCGATTTCATCGAAAGATGCAAACCACACGAGCAAGAAGAGGTGCAAACCACACAAGTAACAAAGAAAAAGAGCCAGACAAGGAAAAAGTGAAAAGTCACTTTTGAGTCCCCTTCTCCCCCTATTTAAGAGAAGTCAGCCAGCTGGCGTAGCTGAGTATGCGAAAGGAGGGAGAGGTTATCCTCTTTTGAGAAACGCTATCCCTTGAAACCTATGCCCTATGGCGTGTTTCCTAAGGAGTAAAAGAAAGTTTAATAATAATTTAAAAGCAGACAAGATGAAAAATGTAAAAACAAGGAAAGACAATTTCTTTGAAGAGATTGTCGTTGAAGAACTGAAAGAACTGTCTGGAACCAACAAAGTTGCCGAGACGAACCCCGACGAGATGCCCACAGGACATCTAAGTAGCGAAGAGTTTCTCTACACCACTCCTTTTAACGAGAAAAACTCACAGCTCGCCAAGAATACCGACAACGACTTAGTAGAAAACATTATTTACACTCCTTAAATAAAAAGCCCCTCGCGTGAGCGAGGGGCTTTTTTGCTTTTTTTCAAATTTGCTATTTTGCTATTTTGTACTACCTTTGCAAAAAAAGAAGAATACAATGCGTTTTTTGAGTTATATCATAGCTTTTTTCACTCACCCCATCTGGTTCCCTATCTACGGAGCTATGGTGGTGCTTTTTAATATACCTTTCCCTCTCCCTGTAGAGCAAATGAAGTTTACGTGGCTATTATTACTAATAGTTACCATTGCTATCCCTACACTTACCTACCTCATCTTGTTTGTAGTAGGCTGGTTGCAGAACCCTTTTATCATTCCATTAGAAAAACAAAAATGGCTTTTGTACGGCTATATAGCAATGCTCTTAGGGGTAGCTTTCGGCATCACCCCCATCGACCCCTATCCTATCCTCTACTTCTATGTGATGAACTTAGCTATCAGCTGTTTTATAATTTTGTTTTTACATTTTCTGCGATTGCAAGTCAATATGTTTGCTATGGGAATGGGGGCGCTTACTACCTTCTCAGTATTGCTCAGTATTGCCGTAGAAAAAGATATGACCTACATAATAGCCTTTTTCTTATTCCTCAGCGGAGCCTGTATTTCAGCACAAGCTTACCTCAACCAGAAGTCCTTATGGCTAATGTTTTTAAGTTGGCTCATTGGGGTTTTACCACAGCTCTCGCTACTGTTATTGTTCAGAAATCTAATTTTCGCAATGTAGCAAATTAGCCATTCAAGCCTTTGAACAAATTATTCCTATTATTCATTGCCTAACAATTACCTAAGTAACACCATTTGCCCCCTTAATAATTTACATATTATTCAAGGATTCCCACCTCACTGCTCCCCATTTACTAATTTTCTAATTTGCTAATTCTCTAATTTTTCTTCCCCTTTCCCGTCATACTCCCCCTAGTGCCTATGGCCTAAGGCCTAGCGCCTCTTCCTTTTTCTTTCGCCTCGAAACCCCGTTTTTACCATTTTTAGCGCTGTTGTATTATAATGTTAATCAACCACTTATATACCCTTTCTATACCAATCGTCCAAGATTCGTATAAGCTTCCTATAAGCTCTCTATAAGCTGACCCCACCCTCCTTACACTCTTTTTTCGTCAAAAACTCTCCCTCCACCCTTCCGAATCTCTCCGCTTCCTTTCGAATCCCTCAACGCTTCCCCCATTTGCTAATTTTTCCTCGCCTGCCGTGCTACGACTGCCTGTGCGGCTCGCACCTTTGCCAAAGTTAATTATCAATATTTCTGGCATTATTGGCATTATTGGTATTTACCCCATTTTCTAATTCTCTCATTTCCTAATTTACTAATTTCCCCGCTTGTCGCTTTTCCGTCACTATATTTCCCCCTTTGAAGGTATCCAGCGACAGCTGGGTATGTGCCCCGCGAGAGCGGAATATGTAACAAGAGAATGTTTCTTTTCAAACAAGTAACCCTATTTGTGGCTTGTCCCCCTTCGGGGGTTCGGGGCCTTATTCTAACACAATAATCTTTTTTATCCACATTTCCGGCATCATTGCACTAATTTGGCATTATTTTCGTATACTTTCTCTTAGAAACACAAAAACTATATTCCAAAATGAAAAACATATCTTATTTTTTATTGTTATGCCTCGCCCTACTCACAGGAGCTTGTGGCAACCGAAACGCTTATAAACCCGTTGATCGTGGAAGCAGTACCACCGAATACCCATATGAAAGCTCTTCCACCGAATACCGAGAGGAAAATAGCGGTGAATTAGCCGAGATAGCCGTAGTTGGCTACGGCGAAAAGAGCGCTAAGAGAAAATCCTCTAAAATAACAGGCGATGTTAGCAGAAGTGACGAAAGTACGATGTCAGCTAAAATGTCAGTAGCAAAAGATGTAGCAACCAGCAAACCAGCCAAACGCACTGAACCTAAGCACCGCAAACATCGTCCCGAAAGCGACCCCCAACCTCAGTCCGGCTTGGTAACTGCCGGTGAATGGAATGACCTCAATAGTTGGGATTTTTACCAAAAAACGATCAATAAAAATGAATTTGCTTCTTTCCCCGAACATTGGCAAATGTACACCAATCACCGTATAGCGGTACTTGTAACCGCTAATGGCAAGCCTGCTGTGAATGCTACCGTATCGCTCTATCGCAACAATACCCTGCTATGGACAGCTAAAACCGATAACACGGGTAAAGCTGAACTGTGGGTGAGTGCCTTCCAAAAAGAAAAAGAGCTTAACACCGAGCATTTGCGCCTAAAAGTAAACGACCAGTGGGTGAGCACAGAAAAAGCAATTACCGAAAGCACTCTTAACCGTATTGCGCTTAAAAATGAAGTAAAAAAAGCGTCAAACGAAGTACAAATTGCCTTTATGGTAGATGCTACGGGCTCAATGAGCGATGAGTTAGAGTTCCTAAAAATGGACTTAAAAAACGTAATCAGTAAGGTAGAAGAAGGAAATAAAAACCTCAAAATAAGCACCGCTACGGTCTTTTATCGCGACGAAGGCGATGAGTATGTAGTCAAACATTCCGATTTTACTAAGGATATCAATAAAACCATTCAGTTTATTAATAGCCAAAAAGCTGATGGTGGTGGCGACTTCCCCGAAGCAGTACACACAGCCCTCAATCAGCTCAACAAACTCCAATGGGACGGCGAGGCACGCACACGTATTGCCTTTTTAGTACTCGATGCTCCTCCACATCACGAAGATAAGATACTCAAAAGCGTACAAGCATCAGTTAAAACCGCTGCCGAGAAAGGTATCAAACTCATTCCTATCGTAGCCAGTGGTATCGATAAGCCCACCGAGTTCTTAATGCGTTTTATGGCAATATATACCAATGGTACCTATGTCTTTATCACCGACGACAGCGGTATAGGTAACGCCCATTTAGAACCCAGTGTAGGGGAGTATCAAGTCGAAAAACTCAGCGACTTAATGATTCGCCTTATCAAAAAGTATACTGAATGATCTGGCTCACTTTTTGCTACACAAGTCTCAGCTTTTTAACTTTTAATTTTTTACTCAAATGAAGGCACTTCCCCTATTAGCACTATTTCCGCTATCACTCATAGCCCAAAACCCTATTCCTACTGGCTCTTACAATGCTAGCTCTCTTGGTAATGCTTTGGAGCTTAGGATAGGTAATAACAACACTTACGAATTGGTAGGCGCTTCGGGCAACTATACCTTAAAGGACAAAAAAATAGAGTTCTCTTCCGATGCGTCGTCTTTCTTGGTTGAGAAGAAACAGAGCAATAGCCCTCAGTTGCAAATTACCTTTAAAATAGGAACGGGACTCTTTGGCGACCCACATTTCTTATATGTAGGCTACGAAAACAACAAAGGTGAAGTGGAATATGTGTGTGTACATAACAAAATCACTTCATTGGAAAATGTAGAAAAAACAAAAGACAGCAATGGAGTTGGTTATTACGTATTAGAAAGTTTTGAAGTGCCACGTACTGAAAACCTTTACTTAGTGAATGCCCATTCAGTAGCATTCAACAATAAATCTAAAGAAGTAATTATTGAGAAATATCCTATCGGAAAGACAACCAATGGCGTGGAAGTAGAATTTTTAGGAACCAATAATATGCTTAATTTAAAAGGCACTTACAACCCCGATAAAGGAACGATTTCTCTTACCGAAGGTGATTCCGATAACGCAATTCTGTTCAGTAACAAGGCAAGTACTCCTAATCCAGCAAAAGTAACCCGTAGCAATAAGGAAAATGTAAAGAATTGGAAATATCTTATCGCTTTCGAGGAAGAACAGGATATCCCTGAATATAATCCTGAACAAAGAGCTAAGCAGAAAAACCAAACAGATATATCACTACCCAAGAACTTGAAAGCAGCCCTTGTTTCAGCCGATAAATATAGCCGTTTGGTAATAGTCTTCCAACAACCCGATAACAAAGAGGCTCAACAACAATTCGCTACTCTTTTTGCCAAATATAAAGAAGAAGGAGGTAGTAACGGCTATCCGTATGAACTCTATTTGGCAACTACCAAAGATATGAAAACCCTCAAAGCCAAAGGCGTACCTACAGGTAACCAAATGGCAGTGCTTGACGTAGCCGGTGATCTGCTCTACAATCAGCCCTCTACTATCGAAGAGGTTGCCAATGACGAAATAGTAACAAGTGATGCTTACGGACAGCAGTTCGGTACGATAGCAATGGCTCGTGCGCTCGACAAAGCGTTGGGTAATCCTAAACTTTCTGTAAAAGACCTACAAGCTATTTTTACCACTTTCCTCAAAAAAGACAGTCAGCGTGTGTATTTGTTAGCTAAAAATCGTCCCGTGCAAAAAACAGGCGACTCTAATGAGGAAGAAGCCTTCGACTATATAGCGCAAGAGCAAGAAGATTACTTCTCCGACCTTAAAAACCCCAAAGGCATCTACCAAATGCAACTTACCCCCGAGCAAGTAACTACCCAATGGCAACGCATCGTAAACGCTCATAAAAACGATAGCAAACTCGATACCGAATATGCTTTTTTGCTCGCTCTTAATAGTAACGATAGCGATTATTATTACCGAATTTTCAATGCCGAAAAACCTACTTCCCCTGCTGATGTAGATGCTATCGCTTATTTGGTGAAGTTCAGCGAGGAAATAAAAGCTCATAACGAAAAACTCATTCCTAAAAACGATGACTATACAGACTATCAACAACGCTTAGAGAAAGGCGTAATAGAAGCTAACTATGGACATTTCAGCACTCTTCTCGACCGCCTTGTATTCAACGACAAAACTCTTTTTGAACCTGTAAAAACAGTTTATATCGAAGGCGTCAAAAAGAACGTACTTACCGCTGATGATTACATCGATTTTCTCTATGAAAATAACGTAGAAGAAGCCAGCGCTTATTTCGGCGAATACTATAAAAGCCTATTGAAGAGAGATAGTAACCTCATTGCAGCACTCGATAAGGCTTTTTCCGAAAGCGATGAAGAAAACAGTTGGAAGTATTACAAAATGCGCTTTGCTAACCGCGCTAATAACATCGCTTGGAAAGTGTACGAAGAACATAAGCACGACCCCGCTAAATTAGCAGAACCCTATCAGTGGGCAAGCTCAGCAGTACAGTTAGAACCTGAGAATCCTTATTACTTAGATACCCTCGCTCACCTCTTGTACACACGCGGTGAAAAACAAGAAGCTATTAAACTCGAAGAAAAAGCCGTAAAACTCCTTTCAAAAACTAATGATGAATTTGAATCCCAACGCCAGGAGGTAAAAGCTAATCTCGAAAAGATGAAACGAGGAGAGATGTAGAGCCTCATTTTCTCATTCCCTTATTTGCTCATTTGCTAATTACGTCTTATCTTTGCACTCTCTAATAGCAAGCAATTCAAAAAAATTTATCTACAATGAAAAAATTGTACGTTTTATGCATCTTGCTCATCGCTTTTGCGTGCAAGAAAGACAATGATGAAACGCTCCCACTGAGCGCTGAAAAAGACATTCTTTCGTTTGTCTTTACCGTAGAGGGTAACACTTATAGTGGTACTATCAGCAATACCACTATCACCGCCCAATTACCTGAAGACACCGATGTCGCCACCCTTACTCCTACCATCACGGTTTCTAAGGGCGCAACCGTAAGCCCTAATACAGGGGTAGCTCAAAACTTCTCTAAGGAAGTAACCTACACTGTAACCGCCGAAAACAAAAGTACTAAAACCTACAAAGTACTGGTTACCACCGAAAAGACCGAACAACCGCAAGTCCCAATAGAAATTGGGCACGTTCCTAATGAATATACGGTAAACAAAGCAGGAGGCGAGGTGATTTTCTTCGAGGTAAATACATTACCCGTCAAAAAAGAGCAAATAAAAGTAAAGCTCCTTAAATACAGAAGCGCGCTCTCTTACGACCTCAAAGTACAAAAGATAGACAAAAAAGAAAGACGTGTATATGTGGTCTTGCCCGCAACGTATAAAAACGGTCAATACCGCTTTAAAGCAACCTTCGACAAAGAAGAAGTGGAAAGTGGTGTTTTTACCTTAGATAGTAGTGAGATTGTTTTAGATGTTTTAGATATTAATCTTTTTGAAGGTCCTGTACAAACATTAGCAACTACCAACTTGCAAATCTTTAAAGTGCTAGTATACGCTAATACTGAAGCCTTAAAGAAATACACCTATTACCTACGTAAAAACGGACAAGATTACCAGCTTACAGTTGGAGAAATATCTGGTTATAACCTCGAATTTAAGATGTTCAATACTCCTGCGGGAGCTTTCAGCGGAGGTAATGACTTTAAGTTTGTAGTAAAAGGGGGTGTTAAAGAGCAAGTGCTTCCTTTTGTAAACAGCGACGGACAAGCGATAAACATAGTGCCTACCTATGCCCCAGTAATCAAATCTCTTTCTACAACTACCCTAAAAACAGGTGATGAATTAACCATAACAGGAGAAAACTTTACCTATATGAGCGTAGGTTTTAATACTAATTACAGATATTGCGAGTTACTTTTAATTAAAAACGGAGAAACAAAAGCAACTTTAAGTACTTATAATCACCGAGGTACCACCGCAACCTTTAAAATAGATAATAATGTAGAGTCAGGTACTTATAAGGTAGTGTTATCCTCCCAAATACAATTGAAATCAGAGGTTTTTGGTCAAGAGATTACTATTCAAAAAGTTGTTCCTGAAATTCCTCCACGCTTGAAAGTTAAAGGTACTGCTGAGCTTATAGACAAAGACGCCTCTTTCTTTGCTAAACAAATTAATATTTTCTTTAATGAAGAAATAGGTAATGCTTCTATAAAAGCTATTGTATTTCCTAATCTGAAAATAGAAAATATGACTAGATATCCAGCAGCAGTAAGTACACGTAGACTATCTGATAGTGAATACGACTATTTATTAAAAGACCTGCCCAAAGGCTATGTACTCATAGAAGAAAACGGCAAAGAATATAAAGCAGAATTCTCTTTGAGAAAAGTCTGAAGTCAATAAGTCCGTATATAGCTTAACAGAAAATAAAAAGACTTTGCCAAGGGGTTAATAGCCTGTCGTGCTGACCCTTTGGCAAAGTCTTTTTTAGTAATCTAAAAGCGTTTGTTCTACTAACAACTACTTAGCAGTAATTTCGTACCCTTTATCTTTAAAAGCTCTTACCAACTGCTGGATATGGTCGGTACCGTTGGTCTCTACCGTAATAAGCACTTCTTTATCGCGGAAACGTGAGAGGTTCTTAAACTGGTTGTGGGCGAGTTTAACTACATTAGCTCCCACTTCTGCAATAATTTGAGTAATCTTAGCGAGTTCACCAGGGCGGTCAGGAATGCTTACCGAGAAGTTGAAAATACGGTCTCTGCTCACCAATCCCTTGCCTATCATCGAAGATATCATTAGCACATCTATATTGCCCCCACTTACTACAGGCACAACGTTCTTACCGCGGTCGGTGAGTTTTTTGAGTGCCGCCAAAGGTAATACGCCTGAGTTCTCAGCGATAAGCTTGTGCTTTTCTGCCAATAGCAAGAAAACTTCCGTAAGTTCATAGTCATCTACGGTCACCACCTCGTCTACATACTTCTTGATAAAGTCAAAATTTAGCTCTCCTATCCGTTTTACAGCAGTGCCATCAGCAATGGTATTGGCTTCGGGTAGGCTAACAAGCTTATTTTTCTTGAGCGCTTCGGTTGCCGAAGCAGCTCCTGAGGGTTCTACACCTACAATCTTAATATCGGGTTTGAGCTGTTTAGCAGCGCAAGCAATCCCCGAGATAAGTCCACCACCGCCTATAGGCACAACTATCACATCGGTGTTAGGCAGTTCTTCCAATATCTCTAAGGCGATAGTACCTTGTCCTTCCACCACATCAGGGTCGTTGAAAGGGTGTACAAACACGTAGCCTTCTTTCTCTTCCAGCTCTTTCGCTTTTTGGTAAGCATCGTCGTATACATCGCCGTAGAGCACTACTTCAGCACCGTACTTTTTGGTAGATTGCACTTTGATAAGAGGCGTAGTTTTAGGCATTACAATCACGGCTTTGATACCCAATTCACGTGCTGCGTAGGCAACGCCTTGTGCGTGGTTTCCTGCTGAAGAAGCAATAACTCCTCGTTTTTTCTCCTCTTCGGTAAGTTTAAGTATTTTGTTATAAGCGCCACGAATCTTAAAAGCTCCTGTCTTTTGAAGGTTTTCAGGCTTAATGTAGATTTTGTTGCCAGATTCTTCTGTGAAGAGCGGACTATAAATAAGGTGTGTAGGGAGGAGCACACTTTTGAGGTGCTCACGTGCTGTGGTAAAGTTCATAATTAATTTATCAATTAGTCAATTAGCAAAATAAGTCAATTGTATTATTAGGGACAAATATATGAAATAGTTTTCAATTCACAATTACAAATGAAAAAATAACCAGTAGGAAGTGATGTACAAATTTAAAACTTATACGCTATACCTGAGGAAGTACTAAAAAAGTAAAACTTCGCTTTGCTGAGGTCTAAAAACTCCTTATTGTTATGCTCCGACACGTTAAACACGCTCATAGAAAACCGATGATCAAGAGTGAAAATCCAATGCTTACGCTCAAAGAGAATGCCTGCCCCTATATGCCACATCAGCAAGCTCTTCTTAAAACGACGGGTATCAGCAAACGAAATATCATAAGAGCTATCCAAACTAACCTCGCGCATCAAATAAAATTTAGGTGAAAAACCTGTTTGTACAAAACCTCTAATAGGTCGCTTGCCTTCATATTGTAACAAAAAAGGCATATCAAAATGCACAAAACGGTAGCCCGAATGAAAAGAACTACCTTGATATTTACCGTCAAAATCTACTTCGGCAATACTAAACATTCCTTCAATTTGGAATGTTAATCTTTCTTGTAGAGGAATCCTAATAAAACCTCCCGCATTTAAGTAATTTCTAAATTTACCAAAGCTTACAGATGAAGATGGTACATTTGGGGTAACAGGACGCATACTTTGTACCATAGTAAAAGGATAGGAAAAGCGTACTCCTATAGCCACTTGTGAAAAACCTATCGAAGTGATACTTAAAAAAGCAATAACAGTCAAAAAGCGTTTCATATAGTTTTGGATAAAAATTACAGAATTTAAAAATACCTAATAAATATCTAAGTCAAATACATCAATATAATCTTAATCTTTATATATGATATACCCCCCTCAATTATTATTTATTGTGCTTTCGGATATATCTTATCAGAAAAAGCACTCCAGAAAGTAGCTCTTTTGTATTGATCTACCGAGCCTTTAGGTACGTATATCTTTTCTATACGAGTAGCCCTAAACGGGTTATTCACTAAGGCAGGAGGGTTTACAGCATTAATCGTTACTGTTTTAAGCTGTTGGCAATACCAAAAAGCATCATACCCTATAGTCTTCAGTGTTGCAGGCAAGACAACACTCTTCATCTCCGTACACCCCGAAATTCCCACAGTTTCTATATCAGTGATTCCTGTATTTTCTAAGTTAATTTCTTTTAGATAATTCCACCCAATAGCACCAAACCCTAACTTTTCTACTTTATTGAAGTGTAATTCTTCGAGATTATAAGACATTGACAATACGCTATAGGGCAGTCTTTTTACATTAGGAAGGGAGAGTTTTCTAATTTTTGTTTTGAAGAAAGCTTTATCGCCAAAAACTACTGTAGCGTTGGTATTGAAGGTAACGGTACCACTAAGGCTAGCTTCTTCAAAAGCACTCTCTTCTATCTCCTTCAAGTTATTCGGAAAAGTAATCGATTGGAGGTTCTGATGTTCTTTAAAAGCCTCTTTCCCGATAGTGTTCACGTTTCTGAGCTTCTCATCAGCTTGCATATCAAGTACCGTAGTATTCGCGTTTTTCCATTTTATGAGTGTACGCCCATCAGCGCTGAGCTCATAATCAGCGGTAGAGTTACCGTTGTTGTCATCATCACTCTTCCGACAGCCCACCAAAGCAATCCCTATAAGAGCTAATAATAAAACCTTTCTCATTTTTAAATTTTCTAATTTTCTCATTCTTTAATTTAATTAATTGCCTGTATTTTCTCCGCAAAATCTTTCCAGCCTGCCGCTTTTTTGTATTGTTCTACCGAACCCTTAGGCACATAAATAGTAGGTATCACACTTTTATCATTAGTGCCAAAAATACTGTTAATATGTAAGGCAGGTGGGTTTACTGCTTTAATAGTAAGCTTTTTCAGCACTATGCATTGCCAAAAAGCATCTGATTCTATTCTAGTAAGCGTCTCGGGTAAAGTAACCTCTTTTAGCTTCCACATCCCCACAAAAGTGCCGTGCCCTATTTCAGTAAGCCCCGTCCCCTCAAAGGTAAGCGAGGCAGCATTGCAATCTCTCAGCGCAAAAATATCTAATTTCTTTACTTTGTTAAAAGTAACCTCTTTTAAATCCCTACAAACTGAAAAAGCGTTGTTGCTTAACACGCTCATATTGGGGAGCGCTATTTTTTTCAGATGAGTGTGGTAGAAGCACTTTTCGCCAAAATCAACGGTAGCTTTCGTGTTAAAGACAACCTCACCGCTGAGGTTTGCATCCTCAAAAGCACTTTTTTCTATCTCCTTCAAGTTATTCGGAAATGTAATCGACTGTAAGTTCTGATGTTCTTTAAAAGCCTCTTTCCCGATAGTATTCACATTTCTGAGCTTCTCATCAGCTTGCATATCAAGCACCGTAGTGTTCGCATTTTTCCATTTGATAAGCGTACGCCCATCAGCGCTGAGCTCATAATCAGCGGTAGAGTTACCATTGCTGTCATCATCACTCTTCCGACAGCTCACCAAAGCAACCACCACCAAAGCTAATAATAAAACTTTTCTCATTGTATAATTATTTTTTATCGTATTTATCAATTTTTGTAAGCTACTAATTTTCTCATTTTCAATTTTACTAATCCACTAATTTCTCATCTGCTCGTCGCACAATAATCTCACATTACCTTCACTTTTTCCGTCTCCATCTTCCCTCTTTTTTGTCGCGAGCTTTTAGCTCGTGCTCTCCCTTGCTAATTTTCTAATTTGTTAATTCTCTAATTACCCCTTCTCCTTTCCGTCATACTCCCCCTAGTGCCTATGGCCTAAGGCCTATCACCTATTCCTCTTTCTTTCGCCTCGAAACCCCGTTTTTACCATTTTTAGCCTTGTTGTATTATATTATGAGTCAATCACTTATATACCCTTTCTATACCAATCGTCCAAGATTCGTATAAGCTTCCTATAAGCTCTCTATAAGCTAAGACCACCCTCCTTACACCTTTTTTTCATCAAAACTTCTCTCAGCTCACTTCCGTTCTTTTCCGACATCTTTCGAAAGCTCCTAACAGTCTCAGCATATCACTTTTTCATCTCAAACTTTGGCAAAGTTGATTGTCGGTAGGTATTATTAACATTTACTCCACTAATCTGTTAATTTCCTCATTCTCTAATTCTCTCATTTTCTCATTTCCTCATTCTCTCATTTCTCCCCCGCCTGTGTGGCTCACACCGCCCGTCGTGCTACGACTGCCTGTGCGGCTCGCACCTAATTATTTTGGTATTAACTGAATCTTATCAACTAAATTTTTCCAATTGTTATCTCCTTTGTATATATCCAATAAATCCTTAGGTCTTCTGGGGATATAAAAAGTAGGAAACTTAGTTTTAGCTATCCCAGAAAAAGGATCTCCCTCTAAATACGGCGGGTAAAGTGCAAGAATAGTAACATTCTCTAACGAAGTACAGTTCGCAAACGATTTATCTCCTATCGTCTTTAAGTTCATAGTTACCGAAAGGATTGCCTTTTTCAAAAGTTTACAGTTAGCAAAAGCCTCTTTCCCTATATGAGTAACTCCCGCATCTGTTAAATCTACTAATTCAAGAGTTCCACAAGACGAAAAAGCCCCATCGCCTATAATACCCGTTCTTTTAAAAGTAACTTCTTTTAAGTTTCTACATTCAGCAAAAATCCGGTTAGATAACGCTTTAGTATTGGGGAGCAACACTTTTCTAATATTCGAACGATAAAAAACCCTCTCGCCAAAAACAACGTCTGAATAAGAGTTGAAGTTTACGCCATCACTGAGGTTCGTTCCTGAAAAGGCATCAGAACCTATTTCTTTTAAATTGTCCGAAAAAGTAATCGCTCTTAAACTTTTAAGGTCTTTAAAAGCATTTTCGGCAATAGTGTTTACTTTCCGCAAATTGCTATCCCCTTGCATATCAATAGAAATAGTACTACTATTAGTCCATTTTATTAAGGTAAGACCATCGGCACTGAGAGTGTAGTCATTAGGCGATACGTTTACCTCGTTACCGTTGTCATCGTTCTTACGACAACTCACCAAAGCAATAGCCACAAAGGCCAAAAAGAAGATTTTTCTCATTGTAAAATCATTTTTATGATGTTAAAGACGCCACAAAAGTACTAAATAAAGACCAATTAGCAACGAAATATTCACAAAAAAAATACCGACTATCTTTATAGCCGGTATCTGTATGTTTTTTCTTTTTAAAAATCAAATAAATCTAAGCTATTAGGATTTCTTCGATTGTCCCAAAAAGAAAGAATACGAATAATATTGTTTTCTACTCTGTAAAAAATAGAGTAATTATAAAATACTAAAACAGAACGGACATCTTCATATCCTTCTTCTATAGGCCAGATGTATGGATTATCAATAAGAGATTTAACTACTTTTTGTGCCTCTGTATTCAGTTTTACTGAATAAGTATTACTTTTGTTCCGTTTTTTCCAATAAACAAGAATTTCTTTCAGCTCCTCCTTTGCTTTAGGAGTCCAAACTACGACCATAATATCGCATTCATTTCTTGTTCTACATCTTCTTGAGGAATATGTAACCCTGCCTTATCTTCCTCCAAACCTTTTTGTATACTATACTTTTTCGCTTCTTTTTGTTGTTTAAGAAGGAGGTCGTCTTCAGTTAAGATATTATCTATAAGCTCTGCGTCCATAGTTTTTTATGTTTTTACGTTGCAAAAATACTAAATAAAAACCAATTAACAATGAATAAAGGACAATTTTAATCACTAATCATTAACCATTAATCACTGCCTCTCTACTGATGCACTTGCACTTGTGGGAATGGTATCTCTATACCAGCTTCGTCGAAGCGGTTTTTGATAGTCTCTAAAGTACGGAATATACACCCTGCGTGCTCGGAAGTCAAGCACCAATAGCGCAGTGAAAGGTTCACCGAACTATCAGCCAATTCCTCTACATATACCACAGGCTCAGGGTCAGGCAAGGCTTTGGGCTCTTCTTTGGCAATTTGCAAGAGCACTTCGCGAGCTTTTTGAATATCCGAACTGTAACCTATGCCTACTAATACGTACACCCTGCGCTTCTCTTCCCTACTGTAATTGATAATGCTATTGCTAAAAAGTTGGGTATTGGGGATAATCGCCTGCTCGTTGTTGGCTTTGTTAAGAGTTGTAGCAAAGAGTCCAATGTTTTTTACTGTCCCCTTTTCGCCATTACCTTCAATGGTATCGCCTACGCGGAAAGGTTTAAAGATAAGAATCATTATCCCGCTCGCAAAGTTGGATAGCGACCCCTGTAAGGCTAACCCCACTGCTACAAAACCACTGGTAATAATCGCGATAAACTGAGTCGCAGGCAAACCTATTACTTGCACGATAGTAAGGAACAGAGCAATATAGAGTATCCACCGTACTACTTGCAAGAGGAATCCCTGCAAAGCCACGTCTACTCCACGGCGTACCATCAAGCCTTTAAGGAGTTTTGCAATAAACCGAATAATGTATCGCCCTATAAAATAAAGCGCAATTGCCCACAATAGTGTAGGCGCAAATTTAATAAGTCCGGTAATCCACTCTTTAATGAGTCCTTCAAAATCCGCAGTCGAAAAATCATTCATTTTTGTTTGTTTTATTTTTTAGTTTCTAAATCTCACCAGCCCCTCTTCTCTCTGTCCTCTCTCGTCTGACCAGTCTTCATTTGCTAAATCCTAAATATGCCAATTACTCACCTCCACATATCCAACTGTGAGCTCTCGAAGGCTTTGGTTCGCATCTTTCTTTTTTAGCTATTGATGCGCAAAAATACAAACTAATTTCCAATCGCCAAAATTCCCTACAACTCTCTTTTGATGTTTTTCGTTTCTCTCCGATAATTCAGGAACTCTTCAACCCTCTCCGAAAACTCCGACCCAACTTTCTTGTCATTTCACAAGGCGTAGCCTTGATTTTGTTTGATTTTTGTTTAATTTCTGAGGCACAGCCTCATTCCTCTAATTCAAACTCGCACCCCATTTTCTAATTCCCTCATTTTCTAATTCCCTCATTTTCTAATTCCCTCATTTTCTCATTTGCTAATTTTCTCATTTGCTAATTTTCTAATTTCCAAGTTTGCTAATTAGAAAGTTCGTATTTTCGGGTTATATTTTTTAATGATTTGCAAGAGATAAGACAACGCCTCGCGCGACATTGTAATCCTTGTGACTTTAGGCGATTTGATTTTTACATATAAACCATTTTTGCCATAACCCCAATCTATATCTGTGATTTTAGCAGGGTCAATTTCACGAATTGTATAGAAAATAAAGAAGTACAGTTGCTTGTTACACAACACAAACGGCGGATTGTAGCGAGTGAGAACAAATAGACTATCTTTTACTTTTAACAGCAAGTCGAAATCACTATCGCTCATTTGTTCCACCAGCATACGCAGGGCTTTTTCATTGCGTTTGAACACGTAAGAAAGGAGGTAATAAGCTAAAAAACCAATCAAGAATATTATCAAAGGTTCTACTATCATTTCATTGAGGTATAATACATACCATTTAGCTGTACTCTCTTGAAACATCAATATAAAGTAGATGATTGAAGGAGCGACAAATATTACAAAGAAGATACCTACAAACCAGAAACGGAACTTTCGCGCCCCTTTCAAATAATCCTCCCGCTTTTGTGACAGCTGGTGCTGAGGGCGATAAAGTGCCAAGCGCTCTTCAAAGGCGTTTTTGCGTACCATCACAAAGTACATAATAACCCCGAGAATGGGGAGCATCAAGAGAAAAATATAAAACGGAAAGAGAAAAAGTGTATCCATAATTTTGGCTGAAAACTCAAAATAAAAAAGTCGTTAATCACTAATTGACTAACGACTTTTTTCTACATCACAATATTGATAATCCTATTAGGCACTACAATTACCTTTTTAGGAGTATTGCCTTGTAGCTGTTCTGCGGTTTGAGGATCGGAGAGAATGGCTTGCTCTATCTCTGCCACACTCATACTGGTAGCATAAGCGCGTTTGAAGCGTACTTTGCCGTTGAACGATACGGGATACTCCTTGCTGTCCTCTTGCAAATACTTATCCTCGTGTACGGGATAAGGTGCATAAGTTACGCTTTCAGTATTTCCAAGCCTTTTCCAGAGCTCTTCGGCGATATGTGGAGCGAAAGGAGCTACCAGCACCGCAAGAGGTATTAAAACGTCTCTATGGTGGCATTTTAGCGATGATAACTCATTCACGCATATCATAAACTGACTCACCGAGGTATTGAAGGAGAAATTCTCAATATCTTCATTTACCTTTTTGATGGTTTTATGCAGAACTTTGAGCATCTCGGGCGTAGGAGCTTCGTCGGTTACTTGCCAGTCGTTATCTTTGAAATACAAACGCCATAGCTTGCGCAAGAAGTTATACACCCCCGAAATACCTGCCGTGTTCCAAGGTTTGGCTTGTTCCAAAGGTCCTAAGAACATTTCGTAGAGGCGCAGAGTATCCGCACCATATTGCTCGCAAATATCATCGGGATTTACTACGTTGTATTTAGATTTCGACATTTTTTCGACCTCGCGACCTGTGATATACTTGCCGTCTTCTTCTAAAATAAACTCGGCATTAGCAAATTCTTTACGCCACGTCTTGAATTTCTCGATGTCTAACTCATCCGAAGTATCTTTTAATAAAGAAACATCAACGTGAATAGGTTGTACCGATTGCCCTTTTACTTGATTTTTAGATACAAAAGTATTGGTACCTTCTAATCGATACGCAAAGGCACTCATTCCCAATATCATCCCTTGATTGATGAGTTTCTTAAATGGTTCTTCAGTAGGGGCAAAACCACGGTCTTTGAGGAATTTGTTCCAGAAACGTGAGTACAAGAGGTGCCCTGTGGCGTGTTCACTACCCCCTACATATAGGTCTACGTTTTGCCAATAGTCTACTACGGATTTGGTAGGGAAGGTTCCACGTGCGTCTTTTTCCATCATATACTCTAACCAATACCACGAAGAGCCCGCCCAACCTGGCATAGTGTTCAATTCTAATGGGAATATCGTTTGATTATTAATAAGGTCATTGCTCACTACCTTATGGTTTATGGTATCCCACGCCCAAGTAGTCGCATTGCCCAACGGTGGGTTGCCCTCTTCGGTAGGGAGGTATTTCTCTACTTCGGGTAGAAGAATAGGGAGGTACTCCTCGCCTATCATCTGTGGCAAGCCGTTTTCATAGTATACAGGGAAAGGTTCGCCCCAATAACGCTGACGTGAGAATACAGCATCACGGAGACGGTAATTCACTTTGGCTTTACCTGCTCCTTTGGCTTCTAAGGCTACTAACACTTTGGCAACGGCTTCACCAAAGTTAGTGCAACCATTCAGGAAATCCGAATTTTGGTAAGTCATTCCCTCTTTGTCGGTAAAGGCGTTTTCCGAAATATCTTTATCGAAAATGTTAATCACATCGGGCATTCCTTTGACACCCTTGAAGTGTTTGGCAAAGGCATAATCGCGGTCGTCGCCAGCAGGCACTGCCATTACAGCACCCGTACCATAGCTGGCAAGCACATAATCGCCTATCCAAATAGGAAGCTGCTTGCCGGTAAGTGGGTGCAGAGCATACGCCCCTGTGAAAACTCCTGATACGGTTTTGGTGTCTGCCATACGGTCGCGCTCCGAGCGTTTGGCAGTAGCTGCTATATAAGCCTCTACCTCAGCGCGTTGCTCCTTTGTAGTGATTTGCAATACTAAGGGGTGCTCAGGAGCCAAAGTAAGGTAAGTGACGCCGAAAAGGGTATCGGGGCGAGTGGTGAAGACCTCGACTTTGTGCTCGCCTCCGGCGAGCACAAAGTCGATAGATGCCCCTACTGATTTTCCTATCCAGTTGCGTTGGCTTTCTTTGATACTCTCACTCCAATCGATGGTGTCTAATCCTTGCAAGAGGCGTTCGGCATAGGCGGTGATGCGCATACTCCATTGGGTCATCTTCTTGCGAATCACAGGGTGACCACCACGTTCGGATACGCCATTGACAATTTCATCGTTGGCGAGTACAGTACCTAAGGCAGGGCACCAGTTTACTTCGGTTTCTGCCAAGTAGGTAAGTCGGTATTTTAGTAAATGACGTTGTTTGCTTTCAGCTGTCATTGCGTGCCATTGGGCAGCAGTGAAAGAGGGGGTATCGTCGTCGCAAGCAGCATTTACCTTGCTATTGCCTTCTGTTTCAAAGAGAGCGATAAGCGTTTCGATAGGCTCTGCCTTGTCGGTTGCGTTGTTATACCACGAGTTGAACAACTGTATGAATATCCACTGGGTATGACGATAGTAATCGGGGTCGGAGGTCTTTACTTCGCGACTCCAATCAAAAGAGAAGCCCATTTTATCTAATTGTTCGCGGTAACGGGCGATATTCTGTGCCGTAGTGAGGGCTGGATGTTGCCCTGTTTGGATAGCATACTGCTCGGCTGGCAGACCAAAACTATCATACCCCTGAGGGTGCAATACATTAAAGCCTTTGTGACGCTTGTAGCGCGCCACGATGTCGCTGGCGATATAGCCCAGCGGATGCCCTACGTGTAAGCCCGCTCCTGAGGGGTAAGGGAACATATCAAGCACATAGTACTTGGGTTTGGTACTGTTGTTTTGGGCTTTGAAAGTTTGGTGTTTAGCCCAATATTCTTGCCAAAAGGCTTCTATTTCTTTGTGATTATAGGTCATAGTGCGAGCCACAAGGGCTTTTTTGTTTTAATTAAACAATTCGGAATGTGTTCCTACTCTGTTTAGAGTGATTAGTTTTTCTTCTTCATATTGCTTCCAAATCAAGAGTAGGTCAGGTTCTATATGGCATTCCATACAACCTTTATAATTTCCTGTCAGCAAATGAGAATATCTATCAAAAGGAATTCCTTCACTTCCTTTTTCCATTAAGATTTGTACTATCTTCTCTATTTTGTCAAACTTCTTTGGTTGTTTTTTGTATTTCTTCAATTCTTTTTTATAAATGGATGTAGGAATAATGGTGTACAAAAACTCTTGGCTTTCATCATCTTCATTCATCATCTTCGGATAATATGTCGTTAAACATTTCTTTAGCGTTCGTATAGCCTTTCACAAGTCCTTTTTTGTATTTTTCTACTAATATATCGCCTTCTTCAATAGCTTCAATAGTTTTTTTATTAGGTACATACTCTTCAGTAGGTTCGGATATGTGCACGGGTTTTACTATTACATTGTATTTCTTGAAGAGAGATTCAAAAATAGGCATATCAACTTCAGGAATGCTTACATTGTAATTCATCATTTTGTAATTTGTAGTTCTCATATTTCTTCTATTTTTGTGCAAAGGTATGAAGTAATTAGCAAATGAGCAAATTTAGGGATTGGCAAATGCTGAGAAGTAAGAAAATAGAAATCTTTGCCAAGATTATAAAACCTTGACAAAGATGAAGAAAGTTTATGTTTTTCGATTAACTTATGTTTCTAAAAACGTGGGAGTTTTTCAGGGATAATGTGTGCTGTGTCGTACCCTGCAAAGTGTTTTAGGTAGTTTTGCAACGTAGTACCATTGCCATCGGCAAAGGCATAGCGTCCTTTTTTCTTCAAATATTTTTTTACTGATTGCGCTCCGACTAAGTGAGCTGCGGCTAATATGCCTGATTCGGTAATTTCTATACCGTTAATTTTAGTGCCTACGTATTGCTTGATTTCATTGCGCAAATACCATTTGTTGCGCTGAAGACTAAGGGTAAAAAGTCTTTCTTGTTGTTCGGGAGAATTGAGGAATTGCTGAGCGTCTTTTACTCCGTAGAACTGCAAAGCTGATTTTCCGAATTGATATTTCCCCATATAGCCAAACCTATTCACTATAAAATAATTGCCTCGTGACTCGCGGTAGGCTAAGGCTTCTTTAAAGCCTATAAAACTTTTTCCTACTTGTGGTGGATTTAAGGAAAACAGATTGGGTTCGCTTGTTATTTCTTTTGGCATAGCGGTAACCAAACGAGGTATATCTACTACGAAGCTGGGCGGTACTACGGTAGTTCTCTCTTCATCACTTTTTACAGTAAAACCCAACATAAAAAATACGGCCATCATCACGGCACAATAATACCTCTTTTTTATATTTTTCATAAAAATTGTTTTCTTTAAGACTTACATCTGTTCTTCATAAGAAGTACACCTGCTTAAAATTATTTCGGGGGCAAAATTACAAAAAAAATGCCAAATGCAACTATTTTAGGTTATAAATTTATCGATAGTGCTATAAGAGTTCTTGATAGCTACCTTCTAAACATTAGTATTTACAGGGGTCGTAACACGACGGGCGGGGGAATAATTAGAGAATGAGGAATTGAGAGAATGAGGTGCGAGCCACACGGGCGAGAGAAATGAGAGAATGAGAAAATTAGGAAATTAGAAAATGGGGTGCGAGTTTAAATTAGAGGAATGAGGCTGTGCCTCAGAAATTAAACAAAAATAAAACAAAATTAAGGCTACGCCTTGTGAACCAGCAGAGGGATTGTTAGTTTATTCAACTTTGCCCAAGTTTGAAACTTTGGCAAAGTTTGAGATGGAAAAGCGATGTGTTGGGACTGTTAGGAGGATTCGGAAGATATCGGAGAGATTCGGAAGAGGGGAGGGAGGATTTTTGGTGAAAAAAGGGTGTAAGGAGGGTGGGGTTAGCTTATAGAGAGCTTATAGGAAGCTTATACGAATCTTGGACGATTGGTATAGAAAGGGTATGTAAAAAATTGATTCATAATATAATACAACAGGGGTAAAAATGTTAAAAACGGGGTTTCGAGGCGAAAGAAAGAGGAAGAGGCACTAGGCCTTAGGCAATAGGCACTAGGGGGGAGTATGATGGAAAAGAGAAGGGATAATTAGGGAATTGGCAAATTAGAAAATTAGTAAATGGGGACGTGTGAGGTCTTAGGTCATAGGCAATAAGGGAAAAGTGTAATAGAAACCTCCCTCTTTACACATACCCAGCTGTCGCTGGCTACCTTCAAAAGGGGGAATGTGGCGACGGAAAGAAGAAGCTATCGGGGGAGGGTCGGAGAGACTCAAAAGGGGAGAACCAAAGACAAAGAGGGCTATATTAACTTTGCCAAAGGTCATAGTACGACAAGCAATTAGAAACTTTGGCAAAGTGTAGCGATGAGAGTGACAAAGTGTAGTGAAGCAAAGGTGGAGGTAAGATGGGGGAAGTTTATAAGAAAGAAAGTCTTTTATTTTGTCCACGAGAAAAGACGCATATCTCCTGCTTCTAAGGTGTATGTTTTAGAGGTTGTCCAATCGACGGGGAGCAAGCGGGCTTCTTTGCTTACTTCTTGTACTTCGGCAGTGGCTTTTATCTCTAAGGGCAACGTTTTGAGTGGACTGTGGTTTACAATCATCAAATAGTAGCGAGACCCGTTCTGCAAAAGCGAAACAGTTGCTCCTATATCGCCTGTTTTGAGGACGTCAAAGTTTTTGGGCAATACCAATCTTTTTGTACCTGCGGGAATGCTTTTGCCGGTATGCCATACGTTGAGCATCTTTGCTCCTACGAACACGCCGGAAAGTTTCTGTACTTCGGCATTGGTTTGCGCTAATCGGTAATAGGTAGCATTTTTAGAGCCGTCGGGCGCAATAGGCGCTTTGTAAGTTAGGTTATCAGGAGGGGTGGTATAGGTGAAGAACTGCATCAGTTGCGAACCATAGGCTAAGTTGGTGTACAGTTGCAAGCGGAGGTCGGCAAGAGTAGGTTCTGGGTATCCTCCTTCACCGAGAGAGTGGGACGATGATAGCACGAGCGTCCATAGAGGAATGCGTAATTCTTTGGCTTTTGCCGAGAAGACTTCTAAGTTTTTATACCACAATCCGTTTACGGTTCTCTCTTTTGCTCCTTTGTTCAGTACGATAGGGTAGAAGGTAGAAGAGAGCATTTGCAGAGGGAGGGTGCGGGTGGCTTTTTCAAGATAAGCATTGAAGGAGGCGCCTAATTGCTTTTCGGAAGTGTCTATTGAGAGGAAATTCACATAGCAGATACCTTTTTTGTCGATTTGCTGAAAGCGTTTCATCTTCGCAGCTATCTTATCTAAATCTTTCATTGAGGGTTCGTCTGCCATAAACCAGCCCGCCACAGCAGGGTGGTCTTTTAGGGCTTTAATGGTTGCTTCGGTATCGGTAGAGAGTTCTGAGCAACTTACAATACTCTTCATTTGTAGGTTTTGCATCTTATTCAAAGCCTCTTTCACTTGGGAAAGGGTGGAATAATAGGGGTACATATTGTAATTTAAGCCCGCTTGTTTCATCTCTTGATAGGCTTCAGTAGAGGATTGAGGAGAGAGTCCTATCCACGCCATCATTGGAAAGGGGGTGTTGCTGGAGATAAGAGAGCCATTATCTTCGCTGTTATTGTCTTTTTGGCAACCTGTGAAAAGGCATAAAGCGCTTAAAGTGATGTAAAAAAATCTTTTCATTTGGGTAATGTTTATGATTTTGATAGCGCAAAAATACAAAATAAATTGTAAAAAAGGTGACGATATGAAAGAAAATGATTACTTTTGTCGCAAGAGTAGTCGTAGCACGACAAGCAGTATGAGTCGCACAGGTGAAAAATTAGCAAAATTGTAAATAAGCAAATGAGTAAGTGTGAACCATATATGCAGTTTGAGCCACACAGGTATCCGTAGCACGGAAGGCGGAAGAAAAACGATTTGAGAACTAAGAACTCACGAGTGAAAATTAAAAACTAAATAATAGAACGATGAAAAGAACGATTTTAATGCTCCTTATTGCCTTTGGAGCACTCTCTTGTAGTAAAGAGGATATTAAGAGATTAGAAGGAAAGGTAGATGTTACCGTCTACGTAAAAGACAACAACGGTACGCCCTTAAAGAATTGGGAGGTATATGCTTACGATGAATGGGCGTGGGAACACAAAAGTGACTCGCACCCTACTTTTCACGCGAAGCGGTCGGCGACTGATGATGAGGGGATAGCCTCGTTTGTACTGAGTGTAGATGTGATTGATGAGCAAGAAGTGTATCAGTTTGTGGTGTATTACACTGAGGACAACGCAGGGAAGAAGAATCTTTCGGGCACTGAAATTACTAAGAACAGTTTGAAAACAGTGAAAACGGTTACCCTTAAAGCGAAAGAAAAATCAACAATTACAATTACGTTGTAGTAGTTATCGGACAGATTTGCCCCTTGAAACTTAAAAACGCTAAAACATTATGGATAAGAACAGTGTTTTACAGTACAAAAATCTGTTTGACGGCATTACTCATTATATAGAAAGTGAAGATGCCAAAGAGAAAATAGAAGTGTGGTTTGCCCGTGAGTTACAAACCATATTGGGCTATGCCCGATGGGAGAACTTTTCGGTAGCGATACACCGAGCAGTTGCTTCGTGTAAGTCGCAACAAATCAATGTAGATGATCATTTTCGTGAGGTCACGAAAATGATCGAGATTGGTAAAGGAGGAAAGCGTGAAGTGGTAGATTTTATGCTTACTCGTTACGCCTGCTATCTCATTGCACAGAATGGCGACCCTAAAAAAGAGGAAGTAGCCTTTGCTCAGAGTTATTTTGCTGTACAAACCCGTAAGGCGGAACTCATAGAAGAACGGCTCAATTTACTCTCTCGTTTAGAAACACGCGACAAACTCAGAAGTGCTGAAAAACAACTTTCACAGAATATTTATGAGCGTGGCGTTGATGATAAAGGCTTTGCGCGTATCCGCTCCAAAGGTGATACCGCTCTTTTTGGCGGACATACTACTGAGGATATGAAGTTGCGGTTAGGAATAAAAGCCAACCGACCTTTGGCAGATTTCTTACCAACCCTTACCATTGCCGCTAAGAACCTCGCTACCGAAATGACCAATTACAATGTTGAGAATAACGATTTGCACGGCGAACCTGCTATCACACACGAGCACGTACAAAATAACCAAACTGTCCGACAAATGTTAGGACAGCGTGGTATCAAACCAGAGGAATTACCTCCTGCCGAAGATATTAAGAAATTAGAGCGCAAAGTAGCGCGTGATGAAAAAATGATAGCTGAACACTCTCAAAAATTACCTAAAATATGACCCTAACACTAACCTAAAATGTATATAACTGGGTTCGCACCTAACGCCTAAAAAAAATAACGATGAAATATATTTTAATAACTTTGTTACTATGTGCGCCTTCTGTATACGCACAAAATCCCTTAAAAGGTGAATGGATAACCGCTTCTCTGTTCGGTAACTTCAAAGAGGAATATCAAAACCTGCTTGTGCTTACTCGAAAAGGACGTGAAAGAGTTGGTTATGCAACGGTATTTGAAAAGGACGACAAAAATCAATATAAATCATTTTACTTCGCCCCTTGTGGCAACGATTGTTTCAAATCTATATCAGGAACATTTGAGCTTATAGCTCCCTCGTATGTACGCCTGAATGCCCTAAAATTTGAACAAAGAGGTTTTTGTGAAAAGAAAAACGAAACGTTGCATAACGATACCGCCGTTTATTACATATACAAAGTCTCAAATAAGAAAATCTTCTTAGTGAAAAGCACTTCAAGAAATGAAAAAGAGGACAAAGAAAAGGCTAAAAACTATCTGTTGGTAACCGGTATAAAGGACAATGTAGTGTATAAACAAAAAACAAAAATGAAGGTGGAAGCTAAGGAAACAGGAGCATTACCTGCGCAAGTAGAGAAATATGCTACCAATATACTTCAGTTGAAAGAATTCAAGATACTTGTTTATAACCAATTAAGAGGGATAGCGGCTTGGGTGTTTGCTGTAAAAGACCTCACCACAGGAGCTATAACCTATGTAATACAAGAAAATTATATTGATATAAAAGATAAAGAAGTCGCTCGCTTTTTTGACTGTAGCGAAGCTGAAATGAAAAAGTTCAGACAGTAAAAATAACCTCCCCTAATCCCTAACCACTAAAAACCTAACACAAAAAAATGCTAAGATTCACCGCTCTTACTACCGCACAAAACCGTAAACCGGTGGTGGTACCCGAAAATGGCAAACGCTCCGAACTGTTTGCCCAAAATGTATTCAACGAAGAGGCTATGCGCCAACTGATGACCCGCGATGCCTTTGCCGCTGTAATGAACGCCATTCACAATGGCACTAAAATAGACCGCCGTGTAGCCGACCAAGTGGCTACTGCTATGCGTGATTGGGCAATCTCCAAAGGCGCTACCCACTATACCCACTGGTTCCAACCTCTTACAGGGGGCACTGCCGAAAAACACGACGCTTTCTTTGAGCCCGTTACCCGCGACCGCGCTATCGAACGTTTTGGAGGCGGACAGCTCGTACAACAAGAGTCTGATGCTTCCAGCTTCCCCAATGGCGGTATCCGCAATACTTTTGAGGCGCGAGGCTACACCGCTTGGGATCCTTCTTCACCGCCTTTTGTCTACGGCACCGTGCTTTGTATCCCTACAATATTCATCGCCTATACCGGCGAGGCATTAGACAATAAAACGCCACTGCTCAAAGCCCTTAGCGCTATCGACCAAGCAGCTACCGAGGTTGCACGCTATTTCGACAAAAATGTGAGCAAAGTAACCACTACCTTAGGCTGTGAACAAGAGTACTTCCTCATCGATAAAGCCCTTGCCAATACCCGCCCCGATTTGATGATTACCGGTCGCACCCTCTTAGGTCATCAAGCGGCGAAAGGACAACAGCTGGACGACCATTATTTAGGGGCAATTCCGAGCCGTGTGTTGGCTTTTATGCGCGATTTGGAACAAGAGTGCCTATTGCTCGGTATCCCCGTAAAAACGCGGCATAATGAGGTCGCACCTAACCAGTTTGAGTTAGCGCCTATTTTTGAAGAAGCCAACCTTGCTGTCGATCAAAACTCTTTGCTGATGGACGTGATGCGCAAGGTAGCCGAACGTCATAGCTTTGTAATCCTATTCCACGAAAAGCCCTTTGCAGGGGTGAATGGGTCGGGTAAACATAACAACTGGTCGCTTGTTACCGATACAGGCGTAAACCTCTTAGCGCCAAGCAAAACACCTATCAAGAACCTGCAATTCCTCACTTTCTTCATCTGCACTATCAAGGCAGTATGTGAATATGAACCTTTGTTAAGAGCCTCAGTGGCATCGGCGACTAACGATTACCGATTAGGTGCCAATGAAGCACCCCCTGCCATTGTATCGGTGTTTATAGGCGAACAACTCACCCAAGTGTTAAACGCCTTAGAAGTATCTTCTGATAACCTATCTCCCGAAGAAAAAACCGACCTTAAACTGAACGTAGTAGGCAAAATACCCGACCTCTTCCTCGACACTACCGACCGCAATCGCACCTCTCCTTTCGCCTTTACGGGCAACAAGTTCGAGTTTCGCGCGGTGGGCTCTAAAGCCAACTGTGGTAAGCCTACAATGGTGCTCTGTACTATCGTAGCCCAACAGCTCACCGAGTTTAAGAAAGCAGTTGATGCGCTTATAGAAGGGGGCAAGAAGAAAGAAGATGCTATCTTTAAAGTATTGCGACGCTACATCAAGGAAAGTAAGAAAATACGCTTTGAAGGCGACGGTTATAGCAAAGAATGGGAAGAAGAGGCTGTCCGCCGTGGTTTGAGCAATCATAAAACTACTCCTGAGGCTCTCAAAGAAAACATCAGTGAGAAGGCTGTGGCTTTGTTTGAAAGTACAGATGTACTGAGCAAAGTAGAGCTTTTGGCGCGGTATGAAATTGCCTTAGAAGAATATGTAAAAACCGTGCAGATAGAATCGCGTGTGCTGGGCGATATAGCACTGAACCACGTGGTACCAACAGCAGTGCGCTACCAAAACACGCTTATTGAGAACGTGAAAGGCTTAAAAGAAATATTTGGCGATAGCTATCAAGAAGTAGCTGCCGAGCAAATGGAGCTTATACGCCATATATCGGAGCATATCAAGGTTATCCACAGTCAGGTGGAGGCAATGGTAGAGGCGCGCAAGCACGCTAATCACTTACCCGATTTTGAAGCCAAAGCCGATGCTTATTGCACGCAAGTAAAACCTTTCTTTGAGGTAATACGCTACCATTGCGATAAACTCGAACTTATGGTAGACGACGAGCTTTGGACACTGACGAAATACCGTGAACTGTTTTTTAATTAAGTGCGAGCCGCACGGGCAATAAATCAATCGGCTTTATCAGCCGAGTTGGGTTTGTCAGGCAAAACCGATTTTTTCGTAATTCGTAATTGAAATCTTAGACTTTGATAAAGTAAATTAATACAAAATGAGCCAATGTGCATACCTGCACATTGGCTCATTTTTATAATTGCTAATTTGCTAAATTATTCAATAATAGCAGTAATTTCATCTTTCCAAGTACTCCAGTTAGGAGCATTCTTGTAATCGTTTACTCTTCTTGAAGGTACATAAATATTTCTTCTTATTGATGATCCACTAAAAAAAGCACTATCTCTTTTCAAAGTAGGTACTTCTAAAAAAGCTTTAACTGTAATATTACTTAACACAAAACAACCTGAAAAAGCTCTTGAACCTATTATACGTATGGTTTCAGGTAAGATAGCTTTTTCAGCTTTTTCACACGAAGCAAAAGCAGCTTCCCCTATTTCAATAAGCCCAGTGTTATCTAAATTAATTTGGGTAAGAGCTGTGCAGGTGTTAAATGCATTGTCACCTATTTTTTCTACCTTGCCAAACTGTACTTCTTTTAGTTTGTAACAACCCTTAAATAGAGAGTTTGCTATTTCTCTAGTGTTGGGTAGTTTTATCGAAGTTATATCGGTATTTTCAAAGGCAGCTTCCCCAAAAGTAATATTGGATGTGCTATTAAAAGTAACTGTACTAATAGAAGAGTTTATAAAAGCATAATCACCTATTTCTTTCAAGTTAACAGGCAGGTTTATACTTTGTAGTTTGGTGTTTCTAAAAGCATTTGCTTTAATAGTATTTACTTTTTGTAGTTTGCTATCGGCTTGCATATCTAGTGAAGTAGTACTAGTGTTAGTCCATTTCACAAGGGTCAAACCGTCAGCACTAAGTTCATAGTAGCTAGCAGGAATGTCGTTGTTTACAGGTTCCTCTGTTTTATCTTTGCTACAGCTTGCAAAAACAGTAGCAGCTAAGGTTAAAAATAAAAATTTTTTCATGGTGTTTTTTTTGATGTTTAGAGTGCAAAGCTACAAAATAATTATCAATAAACAATTAATTATAAAGATATTTTTTAGTATAACCAATCCAATATATCAAACAGGCAGGAGCTACAAGAAAAGCGCCAGAGGAGGTCGTAGCACGACGGGCGGGGAAAATGAGAAAATGAAGATTGTCAGTTTATTCAACATTGCTAAAGTTACAAACTAAGGTTGTAAGGAACATTTTTAACTATCTGAATAAGAATACATTTTTGAAGGATCTCCTCCGCAATGGATTACAATTTCTTTAATTATTTCATCTTGTAAACCATAACAAAATCGCCTTTTAGGGATTTTATAGCCTTTCAATCCTTCTTCTTTTATGTATGTCAATAGTAATATTGATGCTATTAATATTACATACATCATCACTTGTATGCCATTGAGATTTCTTGAAAAGAAATGTTTAAAGTTAAGCTCTTGCTTTATAAAACGAAAATACTGCTCTATCTTCCAACGATTCCTATAAATTCCGGCTATTTGCTCATCACTAAAATCATCGGTTAAGTTACTTAAAAACAGTATCTTCTCTTCTTTAATTTCTCCTCTCTTCTCATCCTTCTTTAGCAGTCTACCCTCTATCAAACGAAAGGTATTTTTTGTCTTCTTTTGACTTTTAGTGAAAAGATGTACTTTCTGACTGCTAATTAAGCGCAGATGCTCATCTTGCTCAGCTAATTTCTTTACTTGACTCCCTTCTGCTAAAATATACTTTGAGTCTTTGTAAATTCGGGTGACAAAATATTGAGTCTGCTCATCTGAAAGCTCATCCATTACCTTTCTGTCTTTCATTCCTCTGTCGAACACTGCTATATCTTTCTTATCAGCAGTATGTTCCTTGAGAATATCACCAAGTGCTAAATCTTCACTTATCATTTCTTGCTGGTGATGAATTTTACACTTGAATGGTAAGTTTGAAAATCCAATGGTGAATTT
>NZ_JBPRKH010000010.1:0-106191 GCF_051417515.1 Capnocytophaga sp. G1920 | reverse complement strand
CTGACATTATTGCTGTTAGGCACATAATCAGGAAGTTAGGCATTTTATGGCGGATACCGCGTCTTTTTCTAGTATCCTCTATACTAGATAACATTTCTATCAGTGTCATAGACTTTTACATTTTATTAGAATGCAAAAATAGTAATTTAAAATAACTTACAAAACTTTGTAACAGCCCTGCCTCAGAGAGGGGGAATGTAGCGACGGAAAGGAGAAGGGATAATTAGGGAATTAGCAAATTTGGAAATGAGAAAATGGGGAAGAGAAATTAGAGAATTAGCAAATTAGAAAATTAGTAAATGGGGAAGTGTGGGGGTCTTAGGTCATAGACACTAGGGGGAAGTATGAAGGAGAGGGGGAGTGTGGTGACGGGGAAAGTGAAGGTAAAATGAAGGTAAAGAGGAGATGTATAACGGTTATCATAACTCACTATAAACCAGATGTTATTAATTTTTAATCCTTGACTCATATTATAAAATAACATCTAATTGAATGAAAATTATAATTATTAAGATGAAAAAGATATTATACTTTGTGTTTTTGTGTTTGATGGTGGCTTGTAACAAGCAGGTAAACACTTCAAAAGAAGAAACTAAACAGGACACTACCTCCGCAGTGCCCGAAACCTCTTACACTGAGTATGTAAACCCACTGATGGGTACGGACTCGAAGTTTAGTTTATCGAATGGGAATACTTATCCTGCTATTGCGGTGCCTTGGGGTATGCACTTCTGGACACCTCAAACGGGCAAAATGGGCGACGGCTGGGCATATCAATATCACGCTGATAAGCTCGTGGGCTTTAAGCAAACTCACCAACCGAGTCCGTGGATTAACGACTATGGAGCTTTTGCACTGATGCCGGTAGTAGGCGACTTGAAAATTAAAGAAGAAGAACGCGCTTCGTGGTTCTCTCATAAGGCAGAAACGGCTCAGCCTCACTACTACAAGGTATATTTAGCCGATTATGATACATCGGTGGAGATTACCCCTACCAGTAGAGCAGCACAGTTCCGCATTACCTTTCCTGAGAGCGATAAGGCTTATTTGGTTTTAGATGCTTATTTTAAAGGCTCGATGGTGCAAGTGTTGCCCAAAGAACGCAAAATTATAGGCTATGCCCGCAACAACAGTGGGGGAGTACCTGAGAATTTTCACAATTACTTTGTGCTTACTTTCGACAAGGATTTTGAGAGCGTACAGACGTGGAGCAACGGCTTTAAGCTGACAAAAAATGCTGAAAGCAAGGGCGAACACACAGGGGCAGTGATAGGTTTCCGTACGAAAAGAGGGGAACAGGTAACGGTGAAGGTAGCTTCGTCGTTTATTTCGCCCGAACAAGCCCTATTGAACTTGCAAACGGAACTGGGTAATGACACTTTTGAACAGACGAAACAAAAAGCACTTACTCTTTGGGAGAGTGAACTCGGCAAGATACAAGTGGAAGATGAGAATATAGACCATTTGCGCACTTTCTACTCCTGTTTGTACCGCACACTGCTCTTCCCACGCACTTTCTATGAATACAACAAAGAAGGTGAAATGGTGCATTACAGTCCGTATAACGGCAAGATGGAAAAGGGTTATATGTTTACTGACAACGGTTTTTGGGATACTTTCCGGGCAGTATTTCCGCTTTTCAACCTGTTGTATCCTGAGATGAATCAACAGATGATGAAGGGATTGGTGAACGCTTATAAAGAATCGGGCTGGTTACCCGAATGGGCAAGTCCGGGGCATAGGGATTGTATGATAGGGTCGAACTCGGCTTCTATCATTGCTGATGCTTACCTGAAAGGGAATATAGACGAGGCTGATGCTGAAATTCTTTTAGAAGCGATGCTGAAGAACGCTACCCAAAACGATGGCAGACCAGTGAAATCGGTAGGGCGTGAGGGGGTGAATTACTACAATAGTTTGGGTTATGTACCTTATGATGTGAAGATTAACGAGAATGTAGCCCGCACATTGGAGTATGCTTACGCCGATTATTGCATTGCTCGTATGGCAGAAAAGATGGGTAAGGCGGAAGTTGCTAAACAGTATTACGAACAATCGAAACGCTACAAGAATGTGTTTGACCCCGAAACTAAGTGGATGCGAGGCAAGAATAAGGACGGAAAGTTCCAGTCGCCATTTAATCCGCTAAAATGGGGCGATGCGTTTACCGAAGGGAACAGTTTGCACTACACGTGGTCGGTATTTCAGGATATTGAAGGACTTATACAGCTAATGGGAGGCAAAGAGGCTTTTGAAAAGAAGATAGATGAAGTGTTTGAGATGCCACCGCTGTTTGACGATTCGTACTACGGCTTTACCATACACGAAATACGCGAGATGCAACTCATAAATATGGGCAACTACGCACACGGCAATCAGCCCATACAGCACCTTATCTACCTATATAACTACGCTGGTAAACCCCAAAAAGCACAAGCTAAACTACGGGAAGTGATGGAGAAACTCTATACTCCTACACCCGACGGTTATTGCGGTGATGAGGATAACGGACAGACCTCGGCTTGGTATGTGTTTTCAGCCTTAGGCTTTTACCCTGTTACCCCTGCCAGTGATAACTACATACTCGGTAACCCACTGTTTAAAACGGTGAGCTTGCAACTGCCTGAGGGCAAGAAGTTTTTAATAAAGAGTGTGGCTCGCAATTCGGATAACAACTTAGTAGAGTACGTACAACTGAACGGCAAGAAAATAGAAGGTTTTGAAGTGCCGTTTGGGGCGTTTAGAGAGAATGGGACTTTGACGTTTTTCAGGTAATGAGCAAATGTAAAAATTAGTAGATTAGTGAATTTGGTATGCTCTTTGATTTACAGACAGTAGTTTCATCAAAACCATTGTTTAGTAATGAGAATCAAGCATTTTTTATCAGCAACAGCTTTACTACTTCCCTTACTGCTAACCGCACAGAAATCGGTAGTGCCAGAGGTGAAGGTAGTGAATGAGCGCAATGCCAACCCGATGGTATTGCAAGACCTTTCGGTAGATATATTAGTGGTAGGACAAACGGCTGTTACTACTATGGAAATGACCTTCTACAACCCCAACACCCGCGTAATGGAAGGCGAGTTTCAGTTCCCGCTTGCCGACGGACAGCAGGTGTCGCGTTTTGCCTTAGATATCAATGGCAAACTGCGTGAAGGTGTGGTAGTAGACAAAGCCTTAGGGCGCAAAGCCTTTGAGGATATTGTTCGCAGGGGTGTAGACCCAGGCTTATTAGAAAAAACTGAGGGTAACAATTTTAAAGCACGTGTATACCCTATGCCTGCCAAAGGTACTCGCCGTGTACTCATCGCCTTTGAACAAGAACTACACGAACGAGGCGGACAAGATTACTACTTCTTGCCTATCACGGCTAACGTAACCCTTAAAAACTTCAAGGTGCGTACTGAGGTAGTATCACGTTTTGTAAAGGCAGATATTCAGAACAGTCTGCAATTAGACTTCAAACAAGCGCGCAATAGCTATATCAGTGAGGTGAGCAAGCAAAACTTCACGCTCAACCAGAACATTGCACTTACTTTCCCGAAAATAGAGAAACCACAAACCATTAGCGCTACCCAAGGCAGTAAAAGCTATTTTTATGGCAATATAGCTTTGAGCGATACCAAAGCTAAAAGTAGCCCCACTCCTAAGGAAATAGGACTCTTATGGGACGCATCGCACTCAGCAATCCAACGCGATAGAGCAAAAGAGTTTGCTTTCTTAGATGCTTATTTTAAGGAACTCAAAGACACTAAGGTAGTGCTTAGTACTTTTAATATTCGTTCTGCTAAACCGCTTACTTTTGAGGTGAAAAACGGCAATTGGCAAGCACTGAAATCGCATTTAGAAAGTTTGCAATATGATGGAGCTACCGATGGTAATGCTATTGATTTCAACCTCAAAACAGATGAAATATTACTTTTTAGCGACGGTATTTTCAACTTTGGCAGTAAAGAATTTTCTGTAAACGAAGTAGTGAAACAAGCTAAAACCCCTATAATAGTGGTCAATGCTTCGGCAGTTGCTAATACTCCAAAAATGCAATACCTCGCCAATGCTACGGGTGGTAGCTTTATAGATTTGACAACCCTCACTACTGAGCAAGCAATAAAAGTAGCACGCACTGTACCTTTCCAACTGCTAGATATAGAAGTGAAAAGCGGTAAAGTAACCAAAATCTTCCCACAGAAAGGAGCTACTATTAGCAAAGGTAATTTTACCCTTGCAGGTGAATTGCAAAGTGAGGAAGCAACCTTAGTACTTAGTTTTGGTTACCCTAAAAAGGTAATGGTGCAAAAAGAAATAAAATTTGTAGCAAACCCCGATGCTTCTGAAAGTGAGTTCAACCTTTTGCGCCGTATATGGGCAGAGAAGCAAATTGCACAACTGCAACGAGAAGGTGTTGAACAAAAACAAATAGATGCCGTAGGACGTGAGTACGGCATTGTAACCGAAGGCAATTCGCTGATAGTATTAGAAACCGTAGAAGATTATGTACGTTACCGTATTACGCCACCTACCGAATTACAGCAGGAGTACTCCAAACGCTTAGCAAATGAGCAAAAGCAAAAAGAGGATACTGCTAAGCGTATTTTGGATAGAGTCGTAGAGCAATCGGAAAAGCAAAGTAAATGGTGGCATACCGAATATCCTGTGAAAGGCACTGAACCTAAGAAAAATGTTAATAACTCTAATGATACTCCTGTAAGAATAAGAGGGGTGGCTTCTGGGGTAGCACAAGAAGTTAGAAGTGAGGAGGTTGCTGCTATAGAAGCTGACGGAGGTGCAGAATTAAATGAAGTAGTTGTAGTAGGTTATTCTCCACAAAGAAAAGCAGCTATGACGGGAGCTATAAATAGTAGAGTTGCTGATTCTCCTAGTGGTAATGCTACTGCTAAAAAAAGTGTTTCTTTATCACGCAAACCAGCAAGTCCTGTTCCTGTACCTACCTCAAAAATAGAGCTCAACGCCTATAACCCTGATACACCTTATTTAAAGGTAATGGAGTACACTGAGGAAGCTAAAGCGGTAGAAACCTATTACAAACTCAAAAAAGAATACGGTAACACACCTTCCTTTTATGTAGATGTAGCCGACTATTTCTTTAAGAAAGGTAATCGTGAGCAAGCTATCTTGGTAGTTTCCAATTTGGCAGAACTCGGTTTAGACGACCCTCAGTTGTTGCGTATGTTAGGCTACAAGCTCAGCAACTACAATGCTAAGAAAGAAGCGGTATGGGTATTCCGTAAGGTGGTAATTTTGCGTGAAGAAGAACCACAGTCTTTTCGTGATTTGGGCTTAGCACTTGCCGATGATGGTGCCTATAACGAAGCCGTGAAAAACCTTTATAAAGTAGTTACAAGCGAGTGGAGCAGTCGTTTTGGCGATGTACAAATCGTAACAATGAACGATATCAATAGCCTTGTCACACGCCACAAGGGTATAGACGTGAGTTATATCGACAAGCGTTTGCTCAAAAAAGAACCCGTAGATGTGCGAGTAGTGCTCAGTTGGGATACTGATAGCTGCGATATGGACTTATGGGTAACCGACCCCAAAGACGAGAAGTGTTACTACCAAAACACTCTTACTTACCTTGGTGGTAAAATCTCACGTGATGTTACTCAAGGCTATGGACCTGAAGAATTTATGCTCAAGAAAGCCGAAAAAGGCAAGTACAAAGTGCAAGTGGATTACTTTGGTACTCGCTCACAAAAGCAACTGATGCCTGTGAACTTGCGTATTACTTTCTATACTCACTATGGTACGCCTCAGCAAAAACAGCAAGAAACCACTGTACGCCTCAGTAATGCCAAGGAGGTTATTGAAGTAGGAAGTTTTGAATTTTAATAGTTAATGCTTAATAATTAAAGATAAAAGGCTGTTCAGTAAATGCTGAACAGCCTTTTCCATTATGAAGTTGTAAAATTAAATTAATAATTAAAGGTCTACGGGGTAAGATTGGTGACCGAAACGAAGCCCAAAGAAGAAGTTAAACTCTTTAGCTGAGCGGGTAAGCACATTGCCTAAAATAGTGCTTGACCCTAATACTAATGGGCCTAAGCGCAAGGCAATTCCCACATTAGCTTTTGATACTTGGTTGTATGAAATAGGCAAATAAGCCCCAAAACTATTAGTATCGTAGTGAGGAGTGAGTGAAATTTCATTGGCATAAGTAGCGTTGTAAAGCTCTTTGTCCTTTGTTGAAGCTATATTCACTTGTCCTGATAAGTTCAAGTAGAACGCATCAACTACGCGATAATCGGCGCTGAGGTTAAAAGTAGAAGGTAGTGAAGACCTCAATTTAGAGCCTGTAGCCTTTGTTCCATCAAAGTGATTCTTCAAATTTTCTTCTGATAGGTCGTCTAGACTTAAAGTCGTGCTTTGTGTTGCAGGCATTTTGTAGCGGTAAGAGTTCTTATTGGCAGTGTATTGTAAACGCCCGAGATCCATTAGTGAAATCCCTACACGCAAATCGTGAGGATTGTTGTGGCAACGAGGGCAACCGTCCTTGCGAAACTCATACGTAGCTCCTAAATCGAAAGCCAAAGTAGTAGCTTCTGAATTAAAATACAACTTGTTTACCTTTACATTGTCGAAATCAACCAAGTCCATTCCACCGTTAAGCACTTCCAAAGTTCCGTTAGCCGATTGGATATTCAAGTTTACTTTGTCCTTATCAGTGTTAGGCGTTAGTGTAGCCGAACCTTCAAAGTCTTTAAAACCTACGTAAACATTACCAGAGCCTTGTACCAATTTAGCACTTGCTCCTACTTTCACCGTGTTAGTACCGTCAAAATACACTTCACCTGACCACGAGAAACCTACTTCCGAAAAAGCATTTACCACTATCTCTTGGTCGTTAAGGTTCACTTGGTAAGGGGTTTTGAGTTCCAATTTATCTAAATCACTAACAAATGATTGTAACATTTTTGCATCTATGTTACGTACATTGCCCAGAAGGCGCACACGAGAGAAAATCCCTACTGTATGCTGGTCGTTTATCTTCACAAAAGCCGAGGGTCCTAACACATCAACGTTTATCTTCGCTTTGATATTGTTATAACCAAAAATAGCATTCTGAGTATCAACGCGTGTGTACTCGTTAAAGCTATCAGTGATATTAGGCGTGAGTTTAATAGCGTTGTTGCCAAAACCAAAGTTCACTGTAGCAATATTAGCGTCCCAAGAACGCTTACTACTAATCATATTCGCAGGATTAGAAGTTACAGGAAAAATACCCGAATAATTGCTTTCTCGAAGCCCTGCATACGATTGCTGAGCTTCTACTGCCATTGTTGTTAGAAACAATGCTGATAAAATTACTTTTTTCATTCTATAAAAAACACTTGTTTAAATTGCGCGGCAAAAGTACAATATTTTATCAAATAACAAATAAAGAAGGTCAAAATTATTTGTAGAATTAATTTATAATCGTTATCTTTGCCCTTTCTATACTGCCATTTACCGCTGAGCCACCTCTTTAAAAACCATATACAGTCTTGTCTGCTTTGCATAGTTCACTACCTGAGTTTCGTTTTAGTTTCGTTTCACCTATGCTTTTAGTAGAGCATACATTCGTCTTTTCTATACCAATCTTCCAAGATTCGTATAAGCTCCCTATAAGCTTCCTATATCTAAGTACTGATTATCAAAGGTATTAGTTACTTAAACATAACCTATTAACGAAAGTTCACGAAAGTTATAATATATAAATCGTAATCTTTATTTTGTAGAAGATTTTAAAATTGTTATTTCTTATGAAAAAGATAATTCTCGTAGGATTGAGCCTCCTTACGCTCTCCTGTCGCACCACACAAAAAGTAGCGCAATCTTCTTCTTCTGAAGAAGAAATGCTTAAAAATATTACGCATAATCTTATTATTAGCTATCAAAATCAAAAAACATTGGCTCATTTGAAAAAAGAAGTGCAAAAATATGGTGCAGAGATGCTTTATGAATACAAAATTATCAAAGGAATAGCTATCAAAGTACCCCAAGATAAAGATATTCGTCAGGCAAAAGCCTATTTTTCTAATCTTAAAGGCGTAACAAATGTGGAATACGACCAGATAAACCATATTGACCATTAATCACTAACTATCAATCATTAAAAGCTAACTTTAACAAAAGATTAACGCCTCACGACACTTGTCTATAAATTTTTTTAGTGTACTTTTGCACTGTAAAAGCAGACCTCACAACGCCACAAAAACAAGGAAGTGTTTTTTGCAAACGCTTCCTTTTTAGTGTATTATTTTTTAATAAAATTATCTCTCAGACCTATCCGACCTGTTTGATAACTAAAACCTCTAACATCTAAAATAACAAACATTATGAATAAAATCTTTTTAGTAGCAACCGCTATCGCAATGGTAGCTTGTAATAATGGAAACCAACAGCAACAGCGACCACAAGGTGCTGTGCCTTACCCTGTAATTATCGTAGGCGAACAAAATACCGTGTCTAACCTTTCTTACCCTGTGAATATCGAAGGCGTGGTGAACAGCGCCGTACAAGCCAAAATATCAGGCTATATTACCAAAGTATTGGTAGACGAAGGTCAGGTGGTTACCCAAGGGCAACCGCTCTTCAAGTTAGAAACTCAAACCCTTAACCAGTCAGCTGCTTCAGCCAAAGCAGCCGTAGAGGTCGCTAAAGTAGAGGTAGATAAACTCGTGCCTTTGGTACAGAAAAATATTGTGAGCCCTATCCAGCTCGCCACAGCCAAAGCCAACTTACAACGCGCCCAAGCTACTTATAACGAGGTAGCCAGCAACATTGGTTTTGCCGTAGTAAAAGCACCAGTAAACGGCGTGGTAGGTGCGATTAACTACCGCGAAGGTGCTTTGGTAACTGCCAATAACACTGTGCTCACTACGGTATCCGACGTGAAAGAGGTGTATGCCTATTTTTCAATGAACGAAAAAGAATACCTCGACTTCTTAGACAATACCCAAGGCAAAACCACTGCCGAGAAACTCAAAAACTTACCTGAGGCTTCTTTGGTGTTAGCTAACGGACAAGAATATGCCGAGAAAGGCAAAATACAAGCCGTAACCGGACAAATAGACCCTATTACCGGTAGCATACAATTTCGCGCTACCTTCCCTAACCCTAACAAGTTGCTTACCAATGGCAACAGTGGGACTATCAAGATACCACAACATTTTAGTAACTCACTTGTAATCCCCGAAGTTGCTACCTTTGAGCAACAAGGAAAGGTATTTGTGTACAAAGTAGAGAACGACACCCTCAAACAAGCTATCATCACCCTTAAAAGCCGTGCCGATAACTATGCTGTGGTAGAAAGCGGACTTAAAAACGGTGATGTCATTCTCGCGCAAGGACTTAACAAAGTGCGTACGGGTACTGTTATCAAACCTCAACCTATCTCAATGGATAGCCTTGTCAAGAAAATACAACCGATATTTTAGTGAAGACTGAAAAGTTGCCTTTGCATCGTAAACCTTGCTAAAATTTTAGTGCTTGTCGTGCTACGATTTGCTTGTCGTGCTACGACCTTTGGCAAAAGTCTATGTTAAATATTAATTGTCAATTGAACATTACTGTATGAACAGAATCATTTATAAATCACTGGCTATAGTAACCATAGCCCTTACCCTTACCGCTTGTGCAGGACGCAAAACCTATGAGCGTCCACAAGCCATAGACGAAAAACTCTTCCGTACTGAAAGTCCCGCTACCGATACCCAAAGCGATGCTACCCTTTCGTGGCGCAATATCTTCACCGACCCGCTCTTGCAACAACACATCAGCAAGGCACTTTCCAATAACCTCGATGTGCGTGTAGCGATGCAAAGTGTAGTTTCAGCACAAGCCTACCTCAAACAAAGTAAGGCTGCTTTTATTCCTACCCTCTCGGTAGGAGCTAACTATACTCGTAGCACCTCATCATTGAACGCCGGAGGTGGTGCTCCCGACCGTACTTACAACAATCTATTCGATATCACGGGTAGTGCTTCGTGGGAAGCCGACATATGGGGCAAGCTATCCGCCCAAAAACGTGCTTCTTATGCCTCTTATTTAGCAACTTTGGAAGCCCAAAAAGCAGTACAATCCGAAGTGGTAGCTACCTTAGCAACGGCTTATTACCAACTACTGATGCTCGATGAACAGAAAAAGGTACTTGAACAAACGATTGATTTCCGCCAAAAGAGCTTAGAAACTACCAAACAACTCAAAAAAGCAGGTTCTACTACCGAAGTAGCGACCAAACAAATCGAAGCACTCGTGTACAACGCACAGGTGCAACTTATTACCATCAACAATAGCGTTTGGGCATTAGAGAACACTATCTGCGTACTCTTGGGTGAAGAGCCTCATACGATAGAGCGAAGCACGCTTGCTGAACAACAATTCCCCACACAGTTTCATCAAGGATATGCGGTAAGTCTGCTCGAAAATCGTCCCGATGTAGCACGTGCCGAACTGAACTTACGCAACGCCTTTGAACTTACGAATGTAGCGCGTTCCAATTTCTATCCTACGCTTACTCTTTCCGCTCGTGGAGGTATCAGTAGTACCGAACTCGATACTTGGTTTTCTGCCAAATCGATGTTTGCTAATTTTATAGCAGGATTGGCACAACCTATTCTCAATCGCCGACAAATACGCACTCAATACGAAGTGCAGAAAGCTGCTCAAGAAACTGCTTTGCTGAATTTCAAAAAAGCAATTCTTTCAGCAGGCAAAGAAGTATCCGATGCAATGCGTCAATTCAGTTCGCAAGACGAGTTCATTCAGCTTAAAACCCAAGAAATGAAAGCTTATCAAGAAGCTACCGATTATTCCAAACAACTGTTCGATAGCGGTATGGTGAATTATTTAGAGGTCATCACAGCCGAAGTAAATCGCCTCAACGCCGAGCTTAGTGTAGCCAACGCACAGTTTACCCGTATGCAGTATGGCATTACCTTGTATAAAGCCCTTGGTGGCGGTTGGAGGTAGGAAAAAGAGCATAGGTTTTGCACACTTTGTTAAAGTTAAAAAAGCGATTTATAAATTGCCATTGCTCTAAAAATCTGAACCGTCAGAAAGCTCAGAAAACTCTTGCTATCTCATTTCTTATAGCTTGTGCCTATATAACTATAACTTAGTTATACAATGAACATAGAAATTATCAAAAACAGAAAAGGAGCTCAAAAGGCTGTTGATATCCCTTCCGAAGTGCTTTCACTATTAAATGCAGGGAGTATAGAAACGGTAAACCTTACCGAATGGTTGGCTGTAGACCATTCACAGCTTGTAAAGTCTGTTTTTCCTACTTTGGGGATTGATAAAAATGTTATTGAAGAATCGGTTTGCCAAATCAATCAGCAAAAGAAACCTTCTACAATGAATACTATTAAGCTCATAGGAGCATTGCTATACAAAAAATATGCAAATACTGACCTCTATGAATCTTTGTTTGAGCAACTCAGCACTCATTCATCCGACTCTGTCCGCTGTTATGCGTGTTATTTGGTAGCATTGCATACTGATACCCCTTTGGAAGACAAGTTACACAAATTAAAACCCTTGGTAGCCGATAGTCATTTTGGCGTTCGTGAGGTGATTTGGATGGCGTTACGTCCGGAAATGAGCGAGCATTTAGACTTTTCAATTGCTTTTCTTTCTCATTGGGCAGAGAGTGAGAATGAAAATATACGAAGGTTTAGTACAGAAGCCTTGCGCCCGCGGGGTGTTTGGTGTGCTCATATAGAGGCTTTGAAAGAAAAGCCAGAACTATATTTGCCTATATTAGATAAATTGAAGTCCGATAGGGCAAAGTACGTGCAAGATAGTGTAGGAAATTGGCTGAACGATGCCAGCAAAACTCGCCCTGATTTCGTAACAGCACTATGTGAGCGTTGGGAAAGTGAAAGTCCTAACAAAGAAACCAAGTATATTGTAAAAAAGGCACTGAGAAGCATTGCCTAATAAGATTAGAAAATGAAAACACTCATTATAGTAACACACCCTTATATAGAGAAATTGTTGCGTCCTTTTGAACTCCTCGCTGGCGCGAGCTTGCAGCTCGTGCCTCCCTCATCCTATTCGTCCAATAACAGCAATTATTATCACAAATGAAAAGATTATTTTTAACCTCATCATTCAGTTCAGTAGCCAAATTATTTGAAGATTTTGCAGGTGAACCCGTAAAAGGGAAAAAACTTGCCTTTATCCCAACAGCAAGTTTGGTAGAAAAAGTGCGTTTTTATGTCGATGATGATAGAAAAGCCTTTGAAAAATTAGGGCTTATCATAGAAGAATTAGAAATTTCTACCGCTACTACCGAAGAAATAGCCCAAGCATTAGAGCGAAATGATTATATTTTTATCTCTGGAGGGAATACGTTCTACCTAATGCAGGAACTAAAAAAGAAAGGAGCTGACAAGCTACTTATAGAACAAATTAATAACGGAAAGTTGTACATAGGTACTTCGGCGGGTTCTATCATTGCCTCTCCTACTATTGAATTTGTTAGCGATATGGACGAACCCAAAAAAGCCCCTGAACTAACAGAATATTCGGGGTTGCATTTGGTAGATTTTTATTTATTACCTCATTATTTGAACTTTCCTTTTAAGGAATCTTCTCAAAAAGTAGTAAACGAATACTCACAGAAAATAGATCTAAGACCTATTTCCAACAATCAAGTAATTACCGTTTTAGGTAATGAAATAAAAACACTTGTTTTAGACGACGCCAAAAAATTAGGATAATTAACACAAATGAAAAAATTAACACAAATGAAAAAATTAACACAAATGAAAAAATTATTTTTAACCTCATCATTTAGTTCAGTAGCAAAATTATTTGAAGATTTTACAGGTGAACCCGTAAAAGGAAAGAAACTAGCATTTATTCCAACAGCAAGTTTGGTAGAAAAAGTGCGTTTTTATGTCGATGACGATAGAAAAGCCTTTGAAAAATTAGGTCTTATCATAGAAGAATTAGAAGTTTCTACCGCTACTACCGAAGAGGTAGCCCAAGCATTAGAGCGGAATGATTATATTTTTATTTCTGGAGGGAATACATTCTACCTAATGCAGGAACTAAAAAAGAAAGGAGCAGACAAGCTACTTATAGAACAAATTAATAACGGAAAATTGTACATAGGCACTTCGGCAGGTTCTGTTATTGCTTCACCTAATATTGAATTTGTTAGCGATATGGACGAGACCAAAAAAGTTCCTGAACTCACTGATTATTCAGGCTTACATTTGGTAGATTTTTATTTTTTACCTCATTATTTGAACTTTCCATATAAGGAAGTTACTCAAAAAATAGTAAACGAATATTCACAGAAAGTAGATTTGCGACCTATTTCTAACAATCAAGTAATTACGGTTTTAGGTGATGAAATAAAAACACTTGAAAAACCTAAACGAGCAACTAAGAAATAGTCTTGATTATGCATCTTTATGCTACCTATAATCAAATGAAAAACAGCTATGGGAGATAGAAATACAGAAATAAAAGTTATTTCGATACAAACTTTTAAAAGGTTTAGACGTTGCTTACAAGCGAATGATTGCCGAAAAGCGGGAGAATAAGCAGAAAATAATAATCTGGGAAGAGGGTAAAATCGTTACTATTAATCCGTAGAGAAAAGCATTAAATACTAATTACAAACATCAATTATTTTTTATTATTGCATTTTTATTAAAATATTTTTAGTAATTTTGCCTTACCTTTACAATAATGATTAAGATTAAAATGCTATGGGACTAAAATTTTTAGAAGAAATTAAACAAGGCATCAGAAGCGCCTCATTGAAAAAGGATATTATCTGTTATTACATCAATAACGGAGATGATACACTTGCCGACCTTGGTAAGGAACTGAACTTCAGTGTGCCTACCGTTACTAAAATGGTGGGCGAACTGATAGAAGATGGTATAGTGATGGACTTTGGGAAGATGGAAACCCCAGGAGGTAGACGTCCTAATATCTATGGATTGAACCAAAGTTCGGGATATTTTATAGGTGTAGATATCTCTCAAAAACGCGTTCATATAGGGCTTATCAACTTTAAGGGAGATTTGATAGATGAACAGATGGATATCTCTTTTGAGGAAGCGCATCCTCACGAGCGTTTTGAACGTTTATGTGAAATAATTGAAGATTTTATGAGCCATACAGTGGTTCCTAGGGACAAAATACTGAGTATTGGCATTAATATTTCAGGACGTGTGAACCCTCAAACGGGGCATAGTTATAGTTTCTTTTATTTCGATGAACGTCCGCTTACTGAAATGTTTGAAGAAAAATTGGGTATAGATGTCTCTATTGATAACGATTCGCGTGCGATGGCTTATGGTGAATATATTAAAGGACGCGTACAGGCTGAAAAAAATATCATCTACGTGAATGTAGGTTGGGGATTAGGCTTAGGAATCATCGTTAATGGGCAGCTATATTATGGGAAATCGGGCTTTTCAGGTGAGTTTGGGCATATTACTGCCTTTGAAAACGAGATATTATGCCACTGTGGTAAGAAAGGTTGCTTAGAAACAGAGGCTTCGGGCTCTGCTCTTTATCGTAAATTCTTGGAAAAACTTCATAACGGTCAATCGTCTTTACTTACTCAACAGAAGGAAAATGAAGACGAAATTACACTCAACGATATCATAGATGTAGCTTTGCAGGAAGATATATTGGCTATAGAACTTATTGAAGAGGTGGGAAATACGTTAGGTAAACACGTGGCGGGTCTCATCAACCTATTTAATCCTGAATTGGTGATTATTGGTGGTACTCTTGCCAATGCAGGCGACTATTTGATATTGCCTTTGCGCAGTGCTATCAAGAAGTATTCTTTGAATTTAGTGAATAAAGACTCTTCGATAAAAGTATCAAAATTAGGTGATAAGGCGGGTCTATTAGGTGCAAGTCTCCTCGCCCGTAGTAAATTTATAGGATTGATATGAGAGAGCAACAACTTCAGGCTTTTGGGAGACTCCTCGATATAATGGACGACCTGCGTGCCAAATGTCCGTGGGATAAGAAACAAACAATACAATCGTTGCGCCATCTCACTATTGAGGAAACTTATGAATTGGGCGATGCTATCCTCAGTGGCAATCTGCAAGAAGTGAAAAAAGAACTCGGTGATTTGTTACTTCATATCGTTTTTTATGCCAAAATAGGTAGTGAAACGGGTGATTTTAATATTGCTGATGTGGCAAATGGTGTGTGTGAAAAACTCATTGAACGGCATCCGCATATCTATGGAGATGTGAAAGTAGACAACGAAGACGATGTAAAGCGCAATTGGGAAAAAATAAAACTCAAAGAAGGTAACAAGAGCGTACTGGGAGGTGTGCCTAAAAGTTTGCCTGCATTAGTAAAAGCTACTCGTATACAAGACAAAGTGGCAGGTGTAGGCTTCGATTGGGATAATATAGACGATGTTTTTGCGAAGATAAAAGAGGAAATAGATGAACTACACGCCGAAGTAAAAGCGCAAAAACAGACAAATATTGAGAGTGAGTTTGGCGATGTTCTTTTTAGTCTTATTAACTATGCCCGATTTTTGAAAGTAAATCCTGAAGATGCCTTAGAGCGCACTAATCGTAAGTTTATAACTCGGTTTCAATACTTGGAACAACGAGCCAATGAAAAGGGAAAATCACTCAAAGATATGACCTTACAAGAAATGGAAACTTATTGGCAAGAAGCTAAAGAAGACGCTAAGAATAGTGATTGAGCATTCTATGATTGTTAATAAATCTTATCTTTGTATTGTGAAGAAAAAACTAAACTATGAATACTGATTTAGATAAAGAATTCAAAGCAAATGTACACTCAAGAGTGTTTTGGGACTGCCATTTCGATAAGTTAAGTCTTAAAGAAAGTAAGTACTTTATGATTGCTCGTACCCTAATGCGAGGTACAGATAAAGAAATACAATTCATCGAAACTCATTTTTCGTTAGAGGATATTTTAAAAGCAGTAGAGAAGTCTCCCGAAGCTGATGCCGTATGCAGAAATTATTATAGATACATTTATAATTATGTTACTAAAAGAAAGCAAAGCGATAGGAGAACCTCAGAAAAAATTGCTTAGAGAGTTAATGACATTAGATATCTTATCTGATGATTATTGTTTAGCAGGAGGTACTAATTTAGCTTTTCGGTATCAGCATCGCATTTCAATAGATTTAGATATATTTAGGTTCAATAAGAACTCTAATAAAGATGCCAATATGGCTCTTTTTGGTGAGATAAAAGATGTTTTTGGTGATTTAGTTATATTGAATGATATCTCTAAAATAGGTATTTTTATGTATATCGACGATGTTAAAGTGGATATCATAGAATATCCCTATTCTTTTTTTAACATAGAGACTATTGACGGCATACGTTTGGCTTCAAAAGAAGATATTTGTGCGATGAAAATGAATGCTATCATAGGAAGAGGTAGCCGAAAAGACTTTTATGATTTGCATCAATTATTGAAAGAATATACCCTTGATGAACTAATTGAGTTGTATAAGAAAAAATATCATATTGATAATATGCAAATGATAATGCGTTCTCTTATTTATTTTGATGATGCCGATGACAAAGAGTTTAAAAATAATGATGTAATTAGTCTTAAAGATGAAGATTGGGACACCATCAAAGAGAATATAGAAACAGTTTATAACGACTTATTAAAGAAAAACACTCCCCTAATATAATAACGATAATGGCAATACAAAAACCAAGCATACCTAAAGGCACTCGTGACTTTTCACCAGCCGAAGTAGCCAAACGCAACTTTATTATTAACACTATTAAAAATACTTTTAACGCTTTTGGATTTCAGCCTATCGAAACGCCCAGCTTTGAAAATTACGATACATTGATGGGTAAATATGGCGAAGAAGGCGACCGTCTTATCTTCAAGATACTCAATTCAGGTGATTTTACACAAGGAGTTAAACAAGACGATTGGGAAACTAAGAATACTCAGAAGCTCACTCCCCAAATATCAGAAAAAGCACTCCGTTATGACCTTACAGTTCCTTTTGCACGCTATGTAGTACAACACCAAAATGAACTGACTTTCCCCTTTAAACGTTATCAAATTCAGCCTGTTTGGCGTGCCGACCGTCCGCAAAAAGGACGTTTCAGAGAGTTTTACCAATGCGATGCCGATGTGGTAGGCAGTACCAGCTTGTGGCAGGAAGTGGAGTTCGTACAGCTCTACGACACCGTGTTCACAGCGCTCAATCTTAAAGGGGTGACTATTAAGATTAACAACCGCAAAATTCTCAGCGGTTTTGCCGAAGTGATAGGGGAGAGTGATAAACTCATCGACTTTACCGTAGCTCTCGATAAGCTCGATAAGATAGGCGAAGAGGGTGTTATCAAGGAAATGATGGAAAGAGGTATCAGCCACGAAGCTATTAGCAAGTTACAACCTATCTTTGCACTTAAAGGAGCTCTTGCTGAAAAGCTCACGGCTCTGAAAGAGATACTAAAAACTTCTGAAACGGGGTTGAAAGGTATTGAAGAGGTGGAGTTTATAGCACAACAAATAGAGCGGCTTACCTTACAAACAGCTATTTTAGACCTCGATGTCACTCTCGCACGTGGACTGAATTATTACACAGGAGCTATCTTTGAGGTTACTGCTCCAGCGGGAGTGCAAATGGGTTCTATTGGTGGAGGTGGACGTTATGACGACCTTACGAGCATCTTTGGATTGAAGGGGATAAGTGGTATAGGTATCTCGTTTGGTTTAGACCGCATAGGATTGGTGATGGAAGAACTGAATCTTTTTCCTGAATCACTGAGCAATAGCATAGAAGTGCTTTGTATAAATTTTGGCAATAACGAAGCTTTACAGAGTATGAAACTATTGAAAGAGTTGCGTAAACTCGGAAAAAGAGCAGAACTCTACCCCGATGCAGCTAAGATTAAAAAGCAAATGGAATATGCTAATAAACGAAGCATTCCGTTTGTAGTGATGATTGGGGAAAGCGAGCTCTCCAAAAATACTTTTGTATTGAAAGATATGCTTAATGGCACTCAAAAAGAATATAATTTTAATGAGGTAAATGAAGCATTATTTCAATAATATGAATCATAGAGTATATAAAAAGGGACTGATATATTATCAGTCCCTTTTTTATTGTATGCTTTGCTTGATTGTTGCTTAAACAATAACGGATAATAAGAAGATAGATTTACTTCACTATTATCTGAACCGTATCTGAAGCCACTTGTTTAAGTAGCACTTCTTTGTTCATTTCCACTTCTTTAATAGCCTCTTCCGTAGCGTGGCGAATGGTATAAAGTGTTACGTTCTCAGTTACCGATACCTTAAAGCGTTCTTCCAACTTTTCTAAAAGTTCAGTTAAGGTATCGAATTTGTTGTCTACACATACTGAAAAACTAATAGCCGAGTTCTGTATCACACTTACTTTCATCTTAGTCTTATGCAAATTCTTGAAGATATAGCTAATACCCTCTTCCATTATAAATGAAAAGTCAAGTGAAGAGAGAGAAAGCAGTATTTGTTCTTTCTTGAGGATAAAGCAAGGTACCTTTGGAGATAATTCAGCTACATTACACACAGCGCTTCCTTCAGCAGTAGGATTCAAAAACGAGCGTACATAGAGAGGGATTTCCTTTTGTTGGAGTGGTTGTAGGGTTTTTGGGTGTATTACTGAAGCGCCATAAAAAGCGAGTTCTATAGCTTCCTTATAAGGGATTTTATGCAAGAGCTCTGTATGCTGAAAATATCGAGGGTCGGCATTGAGAACGCCAGGTACGTCCTTCCATATCGTTACACTTTCAGCGTTTAAACAATAGGCAAAAATAGCCGCTGTATAGTCTGAACCTTCACGCCCTAAGGTAGTAGTGAAGAAATTTGCATCGCTTCCTAAGAAACCTTGTGTGATGTTCAGCAATGATTTGTTAATATGCGTGCGAATGTTACTTTGTGTTTCTTCCCAGTCGATAGAGGCATCACGGTAATTACTATCTGTTTTTACGAGATTACGGACATCTATCCACGTGTTTTTAATACCGTTGTCATTCAGATATTGACTGATAATAGTAGTAGAAATGAGTTCACCAAAGCCAATCACTTGGTCATATACAAAACTGTGTTTCGGCGATTTGTTGCGTTCTAAAAACGAAGTGAGCTCTGCAAACAAGCCATCTACTTTCCAATATACAGGGTGATTTTCATCGGTAAATAGTTCGCGAATGATGTGGTAATGAAAGTCTTTTATCAGCTGAACACTTTCCGTGAGTTTTTCTTGTTCCTTAAAATAGCTATTTACCACTACTTCTAAAGCATTAGTGGTTTTTCCCATTGCTGAAATGACGATGAGCGTATTAGCATAGCCTACCGTTTCTAATATTTTAGCGACATTGCGCACACCTGCAGCATCTTTTACTGAGGCGCCTCCAAATTTAAATATCTGCATTTCTTTTAGATATGAGGTAAAGTCTGCGACTGCAGAGTATGTGAGTAAGAGGTAAGTAATAAACCTAAATACCCAAAATACCGAGATTAACAGTGCAAAGATAATATTAATTTTCTAAATTCTTCAAAAGTAAAAAATATTTGTTGATTGTTTTTATAGATGAATATTTGTTCTTCCTTTTTGTTCCTCAAATGACACCGAACCTTTAATACCACTTGTTATAGAAAAGTTTATATACATCACCTTTTTTAATAAGATTATCGTTATTGTGCGAAATAAATACTATTTTCTGATATTTAAAATTATTGTTTTTAGAGGAGTAAGAACATAAAAAATATTTCATAAAGAGAGGAAAAAGCCCTGCTTTTGAGTAAGGGCTTGTTTTAAAGGTCAATTAAATACGTTGTGAGAAAAGACTGCTTTTCCGTCTTTGGCTGTGTTTTCTATGAAAATATAAGAGCGCACCTAAAAAAGGAAATAATAAGATAATAAATATCCAATACATTTCTACGGTAGGGTCTTTCTTATAATGACGATAGAAAACATCTAACAGTCCCCAGAGTATTAAAACGGAAAGCAGTATCAGAAAAGTTGTAACTAAAAAAGGTTCCATAATATAATGAATTAAAAATATAGTCTTTTGTTATTCTTTTACTTCAATCGTAAGAACATCACCTAACGCTAAAGTATTTTTATAGCAATGTTTAGAGGTATCTTCATTGTCTATATGCTCAACGATTATAAAATCTAATTCTATTTCAGATTTATTTTTATCATTTAGAACTGTTGCAATCAAGTGGATACTTTCTTTAGTTATATTCGCAGGTATAACTTCTCCTTTAACAGAAAGCTGAAGACCTATGTTTGAAGGGTGCTTAAAATTTGTTTCTCTATGACTCTTGGTTTCAATAGGAATAGAAATATTATCCATAACTTCTATAACTTTTATGGTTATTTTATCTCCTAAAAATAATTCATTTTTTAACCAATGAATAGAGTTATTAGCTTTAACATCATATCCTCCAAAACTTATGGTTAATTCATTACGAGAACCTAAGAGTAATCTGTCTATAATAACAGAAATGACACCATCTTGAACTCCTCCTACAAAAGTTTCCTTATTAATAATAACTTCAAATCCTATCATTGTCAATTTTCAAATTCTTTGTGCAATTTATGTCGAACTGATATTATTTACCAAAGATTCGTATTTTAGCTACTGGCGGTACTATCGCAGGAGTAAGTAAATCGAATACTGAAACCAACTATAAAGCTGGTGAGCTCGGTATTTACCAACTCTTAGACGCAGTACCTGAAGTGAAGAATATAGCCAATATAAGTGGTGAACAGATTGTGAAAATCGGTTCACAAGATATGAACGATGAGGTATGGCTCACCCCAGCCAAGCCACCTCCCACGATGATAAAATCAAACATACGCTCTAAACCTAAATCACGGCGCAAAGATAACACTTTCCAACGATTAAACTATCATAAAGAAATCAGAAAGCAGGAAATAGAAATCAGAAAGCAGGAAATAGAAGTCAGAAAGCAGAGGGCAGAGGTCAGCAATCAAAAGTCAGGAGCTCAGAGAGCAGAAACCAAAGGGCAGCCCTCCCCTATCCCAAACGGAGCCACAACGGAGCGGTAACGGATCGCTATCGAAGAAACCCTACACAAACCGTATAAGATGATAAGAAGACAAGAGGGAGAGTGGTTAGTAGTCAGCGATTAAAAAACAGAGGTCAGGGGTCAGCTTGTGCAACACACACCTGACCCCTGACCTCTGACTACTGATCCCTAATCACTAAAGTGCCAATTTGCGATAGGCTTCTTTGGCTTTTTTGAGTTCCTCAGGAATAAACGCCTGGAAGGTCTTGTCCCTTCCTAAATAAACCAGCCCTATAAACTTACCTTTTACATAGCTTATAGAAGCTTTCATTGGAAGTACAATCTCTTCAATAGTAAAGCCTAAAACCTCCTTACTGTAATTCGTTACAGGCTGTCCTACTGTGGTTACAATACCGAACTCCTTGCCTTTAAGTGCCTCACCGCCACCGTACGCCCAGCCGTAAGCAAACACCTCGTCGAGGTACTGCTTAAGGAAGGCAGGCACGTTGAACCAATAGGTAGGATACTGAAAGATGATGCGGTCGTGTGCCTCTAAGAGCTTTTGTTCCGCTGCCACGTCGATCTTACCGCCTTTAGCGGCTTCACATACGTTGTGAACGGTTACCTCGCCTGTGTTAAAGACTTCTAATAGGGCTTTGTTAGCCACTGATGCACCATAGTTAGGGTGCGCCAAAAGAATAAGTGTCTTCATATAAAATTACTTTTAAATTCGCCGACAAAGGTAATAAATAATTTATAATGCACAATGGATAATGTATAATTTTTTAGGAATCAGAGGTCAGGGGTCAGAGACCAGAAAGCAGTGTGCACTTGTTTCCTGACTTCTGACCTCTGACCCCTGATTACCAAACCCTTATTCCTTATGCTAAAACTTTTAGTAGTAAAAACTTGTGTGATTAGCAGATATGTGTTACCTTTGCGACAACAAATTACAATGGGGATCGTTTGTCCCATATTAACATTAAAAAAACAAGCTATAGAGATAAAACAAATATAACATATCAAACATAATTGCGTTTATGCTAACAGACCTACGTGTTAAATCTCCAAATTTCAGAAAAATGATTCAGGGAGTTATGCGAAATGCTCACGCTATAAAGGCGTGGGCTTTTGTTACTTGAATCATTGGGATTGGAGACCCTCATCAATAAGTAAGCAAAAGCCCTTTTTTATGGGGTAAAGTTAGCAGTAATTGGGTACGTAACTTTAATTTTTAAATATTAATATCACTCCTTTTAGTATTAATTATTTATTTATTGTGTTATTAAATTAGCAACACTCTTATTCATTGTGCCAAAATAGAAGATAAAATCAATAGATACAATCGTTTTTATGATTATTTACTGGAAATATTTTATAATTTTATGAGACAAAGATATAAATTAAAAGGATAAGGATAAAAAATAATGAGTGTTGAGAAGTACTTCTCAACACTCATTTGTATAGTCCAAGTATCAAACTATTTTTATTTGTTTCCAGCCTGTTTTTTAGCGTCTGCTTTCATCTTTTCATTAGGAACAATTACTACATTCACACGGCGGTTTTTAGCTCGTCCATCAGCAGTTTCGTTACTTGCAACAGGGTTTCTTTCACCATACCATTTGGTAGTAAAACGGCTACCCGCTAAACCTTTACTTTTAAAATAGTTAGTAACGGCTTGTGCACGGCGTTGTGAAAGACCTAAGTTGTACTCATCTTTACCTACATTATCAGTGTGGCCGGCTACTATCACATTAGTATCAGGATATTCTTTAAGAATAGCAGATAGTTTATCAAGTGTTTGTCTTGATTTGTTGTTGATGTTATACTTATTAGTATCAAAGTATACACCTCCGTTATTTTCGTCGAAAGTAACCACGATACCATCGTCTACACGTTTAACATCGGCACCTGGGATTTCTTCTTCTATTTTCTTAGCTTGTTTATCCATTTGGTTACCGATAACAGCTCCTGCAGCACCTCCCACTACTGTACCGAGTACAGCACCGAGTTCGCTGTTTTGTCCGTTACCTACGTTGTTCCCTAAAATAGCTCCTAATAAAGCTCCACCAGCAGCACCAATTACAGCTCCGCGTTGTGCTTTGTTAGAGTTGTTGTATGCCTCGCAACCGGTAAGCAATACAGCTGCCGATAAGGCTAAAACTACGATTTTTTTCATCTTCTGTTTGTATTAATCTTTAATTATTTTACAAAATTCATTGAGATAACAAAAGGTTTGCCATCTACTCTCACGGTTTGTTCCCACACCATTGAGTTGTCAGAAATGCTTGCTAAGTGCAAACGAATACCTTGTTTAGTTTCTGAAACATATTTTTCATTAGTAGGTTTCAACAGAAAATCATAGTATCCTGTTGATTTATCTACTTCTTGTACAATAAAAATGAAGTTTCTTTGTCCTGTTGAACAACCACTCGCGTTGATAGTATAGTGTCCGCGGTTGTTATTGGGGACGAATTTCCAAGTACTGCCTTCAAAGCATTCTTTGGAAGTATCGTTTAACAAGGTAACTTCATATTTACCTTTTTCACTATATGTGATGGATTGCAATGTCCATTCACCTTTAATAGCTTTATTAGCTATATTTGTTTCTTTGGGTTTTGCAGTCATTGAGCCTGAAGAACTCTTACAAGCCATTACCAATACTGCCATTACAAGTAAAAGTGCAATTTTTTTCATCTTTAATTGTTTTTTGATTACGAGGGCAAAAATAAACTTTTTTTTCTCGCCCACCTAATAATTAACTAAATATTAACATTCTATTACTAAGTTATCATATGCCAAAAATACGTTTTTAGGCAATCTTTTTTGTATCTCATCGTGAAAACCAAAGGTTTGGCTCACGTGTGTGAGATAGGTGCGCTTAGGTTGTACATCTCCTATAATTTCCAAAGCTTCCGCTAAATTGAGGTGTGTAGGGTGCACATCATCTCTTAGGCAATTCAATACTAAAACATCTAAATCTCGTAGTTTTTCTCTTTCGCTCTTGTCTATATATTTGGCATCGGTAATATAACCTAAGTCTTCTATCCGATAGCCTACGATCGGCAAATTACCGTGCATTATGTGTATAGGTTCAACTGTTTTACCATACAAAGTAAAAGGCGCTTCGTCTATCTCTTGAGGTATTACCGAGGGAGCTCCTTCATATCGGTTTTCAGTGGCAAAGATATAACCAAAACGTACTCTCAGCTCATCGATTACTCTTTTTAGTCCGTAGATAGGCATATCGCCTTGCAAGCGTACAAAAGGGCGTATGTCGTCCATTCCGGCGGTATGATCGGCGTGCTCGTGAGTGAACAGTATAGCCTCCAAATGCTGTACATCGTTGGTGAGCATTTGCTGTCTAAAATCAGGACTGCAATCTATTGCAATATTAGTGTCTTCCCAACTGATAAGTGCCGAAGTGCGCAACCGTTTATCTTTGGGGTTGGTACTTTTCCCCACAGGGTGGTTGCTTGCTATTACGGGAATCCCTTGTGAAGTACCTGTACCGAGGAAAGTAATCTTCATAATAATGATAAATGATTAATGGTTAATGATTAATTTCACAAGTCATTAATCATTAACCACTAATCTTTAAACAATTAAAATTGTTATTTTTTATGTCTTGGCTCAGAGGATACAGTAAGTTTTTTACGTCCTTTAGCGCGACGGCGTGCTAATACTTTTCTACCATTGGCAGTTGCCATACGTTCTCTGAATCCGTGTTTATTTCTTCTTTTTCTCTTTGAAGGTTGAAATGTTCTTTTCATTGCTTGTTAATCTTTAAAATCTTATTAAAAATGATACTTTATCTCTCTATTTTATCAATAGCGGGGCAAAAGTACGTCAATTTTTTGGAATGACAAAATATTTTTTATTTTTTCTTGTGTAAAACCCTATATTCTTCGTAACACTGACTGATGGCTTCAAGCACTTGCAGGTCGTTTGCCGTCATTATAAAATCGTTAGAATAGTTGCAAGAGCGAATGATATCTTCTAATTCACTACGGTCTACTTGCAAAAGTTCTAATAGGGTTTCGCGGTCGTAACGGGTGGAAAGAGCATCGCTCAATTCGTTGTCTTTGCGCATCTCTCTCAGTTTGCGCATTTCTTTCCCTTTGGCGCCAAACGAGCGACTCAGCAAGTCGGCAGGGTTCATTACAGCACTTAGCACTCTACCCACAGCACTTGCACTAGCTCTACTTTCATAACCTATATCTAACCCCGAAATACTATAACGCGTATTGTCATTGATAGGTGCATTTTTAGCGTCAATATCCAAATAGCCTGTAAGTTTATAAGGAGTTACAACCACTTCTTGTAAAGTATAAGCAAGCTCTGTCATTCCTATTTTCAACCCTTGATATTTTATCATATCGTTTGTTATGCGTATCTTGGTAGATTTATACCCTAAAAAAGAAATGTATAGCGTGTCGTTAGCACTTACTCTGATACTAAAATCACCTTTGTCATTGGTAGTAGTACCTCTTACTTTATTGAGGTTCAAGATGTGTACATTAGGCATTGGTTTATTGTTTTGCACACTGTAAATATGTCCATGCAACACTGTTTCCTGAGCTACAAGTGTCGTCACACATAAAAACATACAAAACCATAATATCTTCTTCATCATACTTACTTCTTTTAAGGGTAAAAAAATAGGTGTTCGAGGAGTGCCCTCGAACACCCTAATCATATTAAAACATTAGTTCTTTACATTGAAGGCTTTTTCTTTGGGATAGTAAGCTACTGAACCCAAAGATTCTTCGATGCGGAGTAATTGGTTGTACTTCGCCATACGGTCAGAACGTGAAGCCGAACCTGTTTTGATTTGTCCGGTGTTCAAAGCTACTGCCAAGTCGGCAATAGTGTTGTCTTCTGTTTCTCCTGAACGGTGAGACATTACGGCAGTATAACCAGCGCGGTTTGCCATATCTACGGCTGCGATAGTTTCAGACAAAGTACCGATTTGGTTTACTTTGATGAGAATAGAGTTGGCAATACCTTTGGCAATACCTCTTTCAAGGATAGATACGTTAGTAACGAACAAATCGTCACCTACCAATTGTACTTTTTTGCCCAATTTGTCAGTAAGGAGTTTCCATCCGTCCCAGTCGTTTTGATCCATACCGTCTTCGATAGAGATGATAGGGTATTTAGCTACCAATTCTGCCAAGTACTCAGCTTGTTCAGCTGAAGTACGTACTTTACCTTTAGCACCTTCAAAGATAGTATAATCGTATTTGCCATTTTTGTAGAACTCAGAAGAAGCACAGTCTAAGGCGATTTTGATATCTTCACCCCATTTGTAGCCTGCTTCTTTTACAGCTTCTTTAATAGAATCGAGAGCGTCTTCGATGTCTTTAAAGTTAGGAGCAAAACCTCCTTCATCACCTACGGCAGTGCTCAATCCTTTTTTGTGCAATACCTTTTTAAGGTTGTGGAACACTTCTGAACCCATTTGGATAGCTTGTGAAAAGTTCTTAGCGTTCACAGGCATAATCATAAACTCTTGGAAAGCGATAGGCGCATCGGAGTGTGCCCCAGCGTTGATGATGTTCATCATTGGTACAGGCAAAGTGTGAGCACTTACCCCACCTACATAACGATACAAAGGCAAACCGAGTTCTTCAGCAGCGGCTCTTGCTACTGCCAATGATACTCCAAGAATAGCGTTAGCTCCTAATTTAGATTTGTTAGGAGTACCGTCGAGCTCAATCATTGTTTTGTCGATAAGGTTTTGTTCGAAAACGTCCATACCTACGATTTCTTCTGCGATGATATCGTTTACATTAGCAACGGCTTTGAGTACGCCTTTACCCATATAACTTTTACCACCGTCGCGCAATTCAACGGCTTCGTATTCACCTGTCGATGCTCCTGATGGAACAGCAGCTCTACCAAGGAAACCATTCTCGGTCATTACATCTACTTCTACGGTTGGATTTCCTCTTGAATCCAAAATCTGACGTGCGTGCACGCTTACAATAATACTCATATATTTTGTTATTTAATTATTTACTTTGTTTAGGGGTTAGGGATATCGGACTTATCTGACTTTATAATGCTAATTGTCAATTGTCAATTATCAATTGTTAAAGCTTTCTCTTCCCCAAAAGAAAGGCGGTTCAATACCCAAAGCGCGGAGGTAGGTATACCCTTGTCCGCGGTGGTGACTCTCGTTTTCAATGAAGTATAATATCCATTGGGCAAAGCTGAAAGTCATTTGATAAATAGTAAATGGTTGGGTATAATCACCTACTTTTTGCCATTCACGGTCGAGAATTTCAGTAGCTCTATCCCACAAAGCCAATACTTCCGCTTTGGTAGTAGGAAAGGCTCCTTCTAAGAAAAGCGTGTGTTGCTCCTGAAATCTTTCTTTAAAAAGATAGTCCATAACTCTCAAAAACTCTTCTACCATTCCTGAAAACGGACGCAAGTTTGCAATGTTGAACTCAAAGAGGTCTTTCTCGGGAAAAGCCTCAATCACCTTACGGGTGAGGGCACGTACATCTTTTAAATTAGTGAGCAATGCTTCGGGTGTAAGTAATTCTTTCATATTAATTGTTAGTGTTTAGTCCTTAGTTTTTAGCCTATATTTTATACTCTTCTTATCCTTTTCACGGCTTGTCCCTCTTCGGGGGTTCGGGGGTAATTTTCTAATTTTCACATTTTCTAATTCTCCAATTGCTTCACAAATTGGTCAAACAAATACGTCGCATCATTAGGACCAGGTGCGGCTTCAGGGTGATACTGCACACTGAAACACTTCTTGCCTTTCACTCGTAAACCCATCACAGTATTGTCGTTTAGGTGGGTATGCGTGATTTCCACATTAGGATTAGCTTCTGCCTCTGCTCTATTCACAGCAAACCCGTGATTCTGAGAGGTAATCTCGTCCTTACCTGTAAGCAAATTCTTCACAGGGTGATTTATACCACGGTGACCGTTGTACATTTTGTAAGTGCTAATGCCGTTTGCCAGTGCAATAATCTGATGTCCTAAGCAGATACCGAAAATAGGCAAATCTTCTGCTATCATCTGCTTTACTTGGGCAATCACCTCGGTGAGTGGCTCTGGGTCGCCAGGCCCATTAGACAAGAAATAGCCATTGGGGTTCCACGCTTTAAGCTCAGCCAAAGGTGTGTTGTACGGAAATACTTTGATGTACATATCACGGGCTGCTAAGTTGCGCAAGATATTTTTCTTGATGCCGAAATCGAGTGCTGCTACTTTGTACTTCGCTTCTGGATTGCCAAAAAAATAAGGTTCAGTAACCGACACTTTCGATGCCAATTCTAAACCTTTCATATTAGGAATCTCATTTAAGCGAGCTTTGAGCAGTGCTAAATCGTCAGTTTCTGTGGAAATAACAGCGTTCATCGAGCCATTATCACGAATATAACTCACCAAAGCGCGAGTATCTACTTCACAAATGGCTACCAAGTGGTTACGGTCTAAAAAGTCTTTCAAGGTTTCCTCGGCAACAGCACGGGAGGCATCATAACTAAAATTTCTACATACCAGCCCTGCAATTTTCATACCATTCGATTCGTTGTCGTCTTCACAGATACCGTAATTGCCGATATGAGCATTGGTCATCACCATAATCTGACCAAAGTACGAAGGGTCAGTAAATATTTCCTGATAGCCCGTCATACCCGTATTGAAACACACTTCGCCAAAAGCAGTACCTTCATAGCCAACGCTTTTACCATAAAAGGCAGTGCCATCAGCAAGGAGTAATACCGCTTTTTTCTTTTGTTGATACTTCATTGTGCTATTTCCTTAAATTGAGTGCAAAGGTACAAAATATTTTTGAAATATAAATAATCAATGATATTTTTTAGCCTAAACCTATTAAAATTATTTCAATATTACCCTGAAATACAATCAATATACATCTTATCTCCACCTTATCTTCATCTTATCTCCATTCATTGTTCGTTCATTGTTCGTCTTTTGTTCGTTGTAGAGCCACTGTAGAGCCACTGTAGAGCCACTGTAGAGCCACTGTAGAGCCACTGTAGAGCTACTGTAGAGCCACTGTAGAGCTACTGTAGAGCTACTGTAGAGCCACTGAAAGACCACTCATTGTTCGTCTTTTGTTCGTTCATTGTTCGTCATTTGTTCGTCTCACTTTTCCGTTACAACACTCCCTCTACTTGGGAGAGGGTTGGGGAGAGGATATTTTGTTCGTTCTTTGTTCATTTGCCCGTGTGGCTCACACCGCTTTTGTCATTCGTCATTCGTCATTCGTCATTCGTCATTAATCATTAACCATTAATCATTAACCATTATTTAAATATTCATAAAAAAAGTTCCTATTTCCAAAAAAATATTATACCTTTGTCATTATTTTAAATTCTAAAGCTATGAAACAACTATTTATTGCATTTCTCATTGTGTTAGGATTGAGTGCTTGTACCAATCCTGAAGAAGCTATAAAAGCGTATCAGCAACAAAAGGAAGCTATAGGGTTGCAAACTCCCGAAAAGCAAAATGAACTTTTAGGGCAGAACCCCGTTGCTTTTCAGCAGAACCTACAAGCGATAAGTAAACAATGCGCTGAGGTGTTAGCTAACGCTAAAGGATTACCTTCTGATTTTATAGTTAAAGAAGAGAAAGAGAATCAATACGAACTCTTGTCTCTTACTTCTGCTTATTTACTAAATCATCGCAAATATACCGAAGAAGAAGCTCCTGCTATCAAAGCCTTGGAAGAATCTCTTAAAGATGTAGATTTAGATAACGCTACCGATTTCGATGCGTATAATGCTTATAAAACCTTAGTGCATAATTGCTTCCAACTGAAAATCTATCGCTATCAAGTGCAATATGAGTTCAACGACCCGTGGGGTAAGATTTTAGCCGATTTCAATACGCTCAAATCACAAAATATTAAAGAAGACCTCACCCCTTTGCTCATCGAAGGCGTATCGGCAACCTCGGCTGAGACTACCAATGAACAGATTATAGCCTTAGTGCAAAAGGCAGTAAAAGATAACGAACTGTTAAACGCTCTTTCAGGACGCATTGCTACAGTAAACCGACTTAAAGCAGGACAACCTTTCCCTCTTTTTAAAGGTCTTACCGACTTGAACGATAAAGAAGTGAAATATGAGAGTTTACCCCTCAAAGGCAAATTGCTATTTGTAGATATATGGGCTACTTATTGCCCTGATTGCCGTAAAGAGTTGCCCGCCTTAGAAGCCTTACAGCAATCCTATAAAGGTAAGCCTATTGTCTTTCTCAGTATTTCAGTAGACCGTGATAAAGAGGCGTGGAAAGAGATGGTAAAGAATGATAAACTAAGTGGTATTCATCTGTATACCACCCCAGAAGTGAAAGATACTTATAAGTTTTTGTACGACTTGCGAAGTATCCCTCGCTATATGCTTATCGATGCGCAGGGTAATATCATCAACAGCAATGCACCAATGCCTTCCGATGAGAATTTAAAGAAACTCATAGATACCCATTTGATGGCTATTAACAATCCCAAAGCCAAGTAACTTTTTTAAACCATAAACATAACATAAAATGAAAAGAATTCTATTTTTAGTAGCTTTATTGATGGCAATTCCTGCCTCAGCTCAGTTGCTTCGTCATAATTTCGACGAAGAAGGCGACACTTTTATTCAAGGTATTGTACGTGGACAGTTTTGGGCTCGTCTTACCGAAACAAACCCTGGTACTACCGTACAAGGTGAACCTGCCGATAAGGTATTCGACCTTTCTGTACGGCGTTATCGCTTAGGCTTCTTCGCCCAAGTAGAAAAGAAATGGTTGTTCTATATCCTAATGGGAAATAATAATCTCAACCAAAGTACCCTCCAAAGCTCCGATTTCCGTCTGCTTGACGTGCTCGGTCAGTATACTTTTAGCGAAAAATTGAGCATTGGGGTAGCCAAGACCACCTTTGCAGGAGCTGGGCGCTTTTCCAACGCTTTCTCTAACGGCTCTATGCTCACTCTCGACCCTTCCGTTTATTATCTTAACACCCTTAATCATTTCGATGATATGGGGCGTAGGATAGGTGTTTACGCCAAAGGTCAGTTAGGAAAGATTGATTATTTTGTGTCTTTGCAAAATTCACCTGCCCCCTCTGATAATGTTCGTACAGCTTTTAATTATAGCAAAGGGCAACCCAAAGTGCTTACTTCCTCTTACCTAAAATATGAGTTTTGGGACGATGAGAGCAACAAATTGCCTACTAGCGGAGGTAATGGCACTTATTTAGGAACTAAACACATAATGAATCTCGGTATTGGCTATGAATATCAAGCTAAAATGAGAGAAATTACTGATGGAACTAATACTTCCTATCGCGATTACTTCAATTTAGGAATCGACTTCTTTATAGATACTCCTATTTCTGAACGCAACGACGCTATTACCGCTTATTTAGGCTTTAACAGCACTCATTTTGGTAGTGATTATGTAAGAAGTGTGGGTGCTAATAGCATTTTTGGAGGAGGAACCTCTCTTAATGGGGCTGGCAATGCTACTCCCGCCATAGGTACAGGTAGTACCTTATTCTTGCAATTAGGCTATTTGCTCCCTAAATGGGAAAATTGTAATATCCGTGTACAACCCAATGCAGGCTGGCGATTTGCTAACTATAAAGCCCTCAACAGCAACGTGAATATCTATTCAGTAGGCGTGAATACTTATTTTAACGGACAAAAGAGCAAACTCTCCTTCGGCTATGAGAACCGCCCTATCTTCGATGCTACTGATAAAAAGGTAAGTACTCGCTTAGGTACTTTTGTATTGCAATACCAAATAGAGCTTTAAGAGAGAATATTGGATAGTGAAAAGTCGTTTTTCTATCATATATTCTCCCTTCTAACTATTTAATTTGCATTGTATATCACCTTCTAAAAAATTAAAGAAGGCTGTCTGTTTTCTATCAGACAGCCTTCTTTATATTAATATTAACATTAACTGCTAATCATTAATCATTAAAAAAAGTGTTTTTTACTTTCTCTACAAAGTCTAACTTTTCCCAAGTAAAAAGCTCTACTTCTATCGTTTTTGTCTTGTGATAAGGAGACGAGAACACTTTGGTTACCACCTTAGGTGTACGTCCCATATGTCCGTAAGATGCTGTTTCGCTATAGATAGGATTGCGTAGTTTCAAGCGTTGTTCTATATCATACGGACGCAAAGGGAAGATTTCTTGTATCTTCTTCGCTATTTCACCATCGGTGAGGTTTACCTTAGCTGTACCATAAGTATTTACGTACACGCCCGTAGGTTCGGCTACCCCTATGGCGTAACTCACTTGCACCAATATCTCATCGGCTACTCCTGCGGCTACTAAGTTCTTAGCGATGTGTCGCATAGCATAAGCTGCACTGCGGTCTACCTTGCTTGGGTCTTTGCCGGAGAAAGCGCCTCCGCCGTGAGCTCCTTTACCGCCATACGTATCTACGATGATTTTACGACCAGTTAAGCCCGTATCGCCGTGAGGGCCTCCTATCACGAAGATACCCGTAGGGTTGATGTGGTAAATAATCTTGTCGTCAAAGAATGGCGCATATTGAGGATACTTTTTAATCACACGCGGTATGAGAATGTTCACAATGTCTTCTTTTATCTTTTGAAGCATCTTCTTTTCCGTGTCGAATTCGTCGTGTTGGGTAGAAATCACAATCGTATTTACGCGCACCGGTTTGTTATCATCGCTGTATTCAAGGGTTACTTGGCTTTTCGCATCGGGGCGTAAATAGGTAATCTCTTTGTTTTCACGACGTAAATCGGCTAATTCTCTCAGCAAAGCGTGCGAGAGGTCTAAGGCAAGAGGCATATAGTTTTCGGTTTCGTTTACCGCATAACCAAACATCATTCCTTGGTCGCCAGCCCCTTGTTCTTCGGGGTTACCGCGGTCTACCCCCTGATTGATATCGGGCGATTGTTCGTGAATTGCCGAAAGCACACCACACGATTTGGCTTCAAACATATAGTCGCTTTTAGTATAGCCAATTTTCTCAATCACGTTGCGCGCAATTTGCTGTACATCTATGTAGGTGTTCGATTTTACTTCCCCAGCCAATATTACCTGACCGGTAGTAACTAAAGTCTCGCACGCCACCTTCGAATGAGGGTCGAAAGCAAGAAAGTTGTCGATTAGAGCATCGCTTATTTGGTCTGCGATTTTGTCGGGGTGTCCTTCAGAAACGGACTCAGAGGTGAATAAATATCCCATTGGTAATTATGATTTAGTAGAGGACGCAATTGTAAAGAAGAATGGGGAACCGACGTGAAAAGCAAGTAAAGATTACTGTTTTAGCATTTTTCGGGGAGTACCCCAAGAGGTTGCAATCAGTACAAATTTGTCCTCTTGTTATGTTTTTCGGTGCAAAGGTATAAAATAATTATAAATGAACAATTATAAATAAATAAATTTCTCTACTGTTCATTCGCTCACACCTGTTTGTCGTGCTAATTGCCTGTGTGGCTCGCACTTCACTGTGTGGCTCACACTAAAGTCCTATCACTATCCCAACACTCGGTATAAAACCACTGCTGAAAACACTTTTGTCCTTCTTGTAGAGCACATTGTAGCTCACACCTATCTGTATATACACATTACCCCCCACATTTTGCATATAACCAGCTCCCACATACAAGGCGTCTTCCTCAGTATTGTATTTGTAATTGGTGCTTTTATGCTTCTGAGAGATAAAATAATGCTGATAAGAACTACTCACATACGCCACCCTACCTATGTAATAGGTTAAAGCAGGACCTACGCCCACTAACAAACTGCGGTAGTATTCCGAGTTTTGAAAAGAACCATTCACCACAGCAGCAAGCTCTAAATCCTCAGTGATTTTGTACCCCAAGCGTGGCGATATATCAATCCCCAATCCATAAGTAGAGTAGCCAATGCCTATATTTCCCCCATAAGTCCAAGGGTTAGGACGGCTGTTTTGGTAATCAGGGTCTAAAATGTTAGGACTTTGTGACCAAGCTAAGTGGCTCATAACAAGGAGTGTGATAGCTGATAAAAAGTGCTTCATATTCATATGTTTATATTTTTCGGCAAAGATAATAAATAATTACAAATAGCCAAATCTTACCTTATCAATAAGCAATGGCGTATTTTTCTATAAGATAACACTTTTTTAGAAAAACCAATAACAGAACATAAGTGTAACTACCTTATAGCGCTCAACCAAGGTGTACAAAGGCTTTCAGTAACATTCCTATATCTATCGTCCAAGATTCGTTCAAGCTTCCTATAAGCTTCCTATAAGCTCCATATAAAATTTTTTTTACCCAAAAAAACGCTCATAAAAAATATATTCATCACATTTTCAGTATATAAACTCTCAAAGTTCTAAAAACACCATTTTGTCAATAAAGAGGCTATGAAACATATTAATTTTCTGTTTTAGAGTATATTTTTAGAAAAATATTCTAAAAGAGGAATCTCTTTTTTCTTTTGTTTGTTTTTCTCATTTTTTTTTAGAAAACTTTGCACTGAAAAATAAAGCGATTTATGAATTTGAAAAATTTATTAGTTTTTGTAGGTATTTTCCTTTGGGTATTACCTTCCTTAGCGCAAAATGTAACGATTAAGGGCTCGGTGAAAGACACGAAGGGTGAACCTATGATGGGCGCTTTTGTCTTTATAAAAGGCACCCAACACGGTACTTCTACTGACTTTGATGGCAACTATACTCTCAATGCCCAAGTAGGCGATGTACTCAAATATTCATTCTTGGGAATGAAATCCGTCGAAAAGAAAGTAACGGCAGGTGTAACCCAAATAGATATCGTCCTTCAAGACGATATTCAGCAATTAGAGGGTACAGTGGTAACTGGCTATGGAGGAAAAAAAATAGCCAGTCGCACGGTGGCTTCGGTAGCTACTGTAAAAGGCAAAGATTTTGCCGAAACTCCTAATGCTAATATCACCGATGCGCTACAAGGTAAAGTGGCAGGTATGGTGGTAACTACCGAGTCGGGAAGACCAGGAGCAAGCTCTTCGGTACTCATTCACGGGCTCAATACGTTTATGTCAGTTTTTGATAAGACGATAGTCTCAGAACCTTTGTATATAATAGATGGTGCCCCTGTAAGTGGCGATATAATGACGATGTATAACCCTACCGATATAGAGAGCGTAACAGTACTCAAAGACGCTGCTTCTACTTCTATCTATGGAGCTCGTGCTGCCAATGGGGTGATTTTAATTACTACCAAAAGAGGTAAACGCAATGAGCGCACTCATATTACTATTAATCATCAGTTGGGCTTCTCAATGCGCACCAATGTAACTCGCAAATTCTTTGATAATATGGCCAGCCCACAAGAGTATATGGACTTTTGGGTAAAAAAAGACCCCAATGCTATTGTAGCTTTCGGTAGGCGTTCGGGCTACACTCAAACTACGGCAAGAGCTATCGCCGATAGTATCTTGGCGGCAAATCCTTATAATACACGTTGGGATAAAGTTTTCTTTCGCGATTTTGCTCCTATCTCACGTACCGATGTGTCTATTTCGGGAGGAAGTAATACTACTTCTTATTACATTTCGTTGGGCTACTTAGACCAACAGGGTATAAAGGCGCGTTCGGACTACAAACGCTATAATCTCAATACTAATTTAGACACACAAATAACCGATTGGCTTAAAGCAGGACTTTCAATCTCCTTAGGAACTACCACTGCCGAAGGAGTATCGAATGCTGGTAGTGAAACCGATATATTGTCGCTTCCTATTTATTCTCCCAAAGAGAGCGATGGGAAGAGAAAAAATTACATTCCTTCTTTTATTAATCGTCAAAATGGCTTTTTTCACCCTGATTATATGGCTGAAAAATACCCTTCTATTGATTATACTGAGGATATATTGCCCATAGGGTATTTATTAATAGAACCTATCAAGAACTTAACATTTAAAAGCCAAGTAGGGATACAGTATAATGTAAACGAAACAGAAAGTAAAGGGCCTCTGCCTTCTTATATAGATTATCGTTATAGTAATGATAGTAGCAAAACGGTAGCACAAACCTTTCGCTATCTCAATAAATACATACAGCGTACTTATACTAACCTATTGCAATACAAGTGGAATATAAAGAACGTACACGATTTTGACTTTTTATTGGGGCAAGAATCTATCGAAACGCTGTGGCGCTCGTTCAACGCATCGTCTAAGGGGCAACCTTCTGATGCTTTATCAATGCTCAGCCACGGAACTAAAGAATATAATGTAGGAGATAGTCAGTCTGAATCAGGATTTAATTCCTATTTTACTCGCTTAGAATACTCTTATAAATACCGTTATTTTATAGACCTATCAGCACGCCGTGATGGTTCATCGGCTTTCGGCTCAAATAATCGCTATGCCAATTTCTGGGCGATAGGAGGGATGTGGAAACTCAAAGAAGAGAAGTTTTTGCAAAAGGTAAATTGGCTTACCAGCTTAGATTTGCGTTTTAGCACTGGTATTTCGGGCAACTCTTCTATTGGTGATTATCGCAATAGAACTTTGGTAGATGCTTCAAAATTATATAAGCAAACCCCAGGTTATTTTATTGCAATGCTCGGTAATCCCGATATTATGTGGGAAGAACAACAGAAAACAACACTCGGCTTGCATATCGGTATCGCCAAAGGTACTACTATCAATTTTGAAGTGTATGAGCGCAATACCCATAAAACTCTTGCACAACGTTATATAAACTCAGCGTCGGGCTTTACTTCTATTCCGGATAATATAGGTGATATGCAAAATAGAGGTTTTGACCTTACTATTTCAACGATTGCATATAGAAGTAAGAACAATGATTTTAGCATACGTCCTTATTTCAATATGAATTACAATGAACAGAAGGTAACCTCGCTATTCTTGAGCAAAGATAATTTTGTAAATAGACTTTTTAATAATGGATATAGGCTAAATGAACCATTACAATGGGCATTGCCAATATTTAAGGGTATCAATAAAGACGGAGATGCCGAATGGTATCAACGAAACGAAGATAACCCTATGATACAACAAAAAGACGACTCCAAAGTTACGACCCAATTCAGTGAAGACCTAATACAAACTACAGGTAAGAAAATGTTTGCACCTATCAATGGTGGTTTTGGGCTAAGTGCTACTTATAAGAATGTATCACTCGATTTGGCATTTTCTTATGCTTTGGGCAAATGGCTCATCAATGAAGACCGATACTATACTTTAAACCAAAGCACTTTTGGAGGTAAGAATTTCAATAGAGAATTGTTTAACTATTGGAAACAAGAAGGTGATGATACAGAGTTGCCTAAACTCAGTAGTGCTTATTATATGCGCAAAGATACTCGCTTACTCGAAAATGCTTCTTATATGCGCTTGAAGAGTATAAGTTTAAGTTATGCGCTTCCTCAGGAGGTAATAGACCAAATGAGATTCTTTTCAGGAGTGCGCCTATATGCATCGGCACGTAATATTTTCACCATTACCAAATATTCAGGAGCCGACCCTGAGTTTTCTAATACGTTATCAAGAGGAGGTTATCCGCCTGCTCGTCAATTTACTATAGGTGTAGAACTTAAATTCTAAAAAGGGAAAATGAAAAAAATAATATATATAGCACTTTTATGTTCTTTTTTGGTGTCGTTGCCTACGGGTTGTGCTCGTTTGGACTTAGACCCCTATAATTACGCCAGTGAGAATACCAGCTTTAAGAATAAGCGCGATGCTGAAATGTGGGTAAACGGGATGTATAACGCTTTGCGTGATTACAATCAGGGGCAACAGATGTATGCCTCAGACCTCCAAGCCGATTATCTCAATGCAGCTGCGGGAGCAATGGAAAAGTTGCCCGATATGCATCGGTGGTCTACGTTTGCTTCTTCAGAGCACGCTACTGCCTCTATATGGAAAGAACGCTTCCTTATCATTCAAGATATAAACACAGGTATTAAGGGCTTCCCTAATATACCTGAGCAATCAGAAATACAAGAACTTACAGGAGCCCTCTACTTAGGGCGTGCTTATTGCTATACCTATTTGGTTACGCACTTCTGCAAACCTTATAACAGTAGTACAGCAACTACCGATTTAGGTTTACCTCTGCTTACAGCTCCTACGCTCAAGAACTTTCCTCCGCGCAGTAGTGTAGCCGAAACCTATGATTTTATACTCAGTGATATTCAGAAAGCCGAAACCTTATTGGCAAACCAAACAGGAGCAGCAGGAGCTGATACTTTCACCCTCGATGCTGCCAGAGCTCTCAAAGCAAGAGTCTTGCTCTATAAAAATGATTGGGCACAAGCCTACCAAGTAGCAGTAGCACTTATCAGTACTAATCGCTATCCATTGGCTACCTCTGCCGATGCTTTCAAGAAAATATGGACAGAAGATGATAATACCGAGAGTATTATCCAGTTATACGCAGCTGTCAATGCAGGAGTTTATGAAACTTCTGATAATACCAATGAGCTCTATTTAGGCGAAAGTGAAAGTTTCTTTTTCCCAGGACAGATAGACGCAAATCCTAATGTGTTGCCTACTCAGGATTTTATAGATTTATTTACTACTGACGATTGGCGAAAAGATGTTTTCTTGAAAGAAGTAACCGTAGGGTTTAGCTCTCTTTATGCTGTAAACAAGTACCCTCGAAATAGAGAATTAGAACCTATTGATAGTTATAATTTTTATTATGGGCATAAGGCTAAGCTTTTCCGCATAGCTGAGACTTACCTTATAGCAGCCGAAGCTGCCTATAAAAACAATGATGAAACTAATGCTAAAAAGTACTTAAACCTATTACGTGCTGCAAGAGGGCTCAGTGCTATTACTACCTCAGGAAGCAACCTTTTTGCCGACATACAAAACGAGCGCAATAGAGAGTTAGCTTTTGAAGATTTCCGCCTGTATGACCTTAATCGCTGGGGATTGCCTGTAAAAAGAGGTACTCCTCAGGATGTAACGGCTATCAGGAATACTCCTGCCTCTGATTATAGTGAACTCAATATTCAGGTAGGAAGTAATTACTATTATAAAATAGTATGGCCTATACCAGTAGATGATATAGACTACGAACAAGGCAATTGGAAACAAAATCCTAATTGGTAATCCTATAATTAGCAAATTAGTAAATGAGAAAATTTGCTAATTTGCTAATTATCTAATTTATAAAAATATGGAATATTACGAATTATACAAAAAACTAAAAACAGTTTTCGATACCCAGCGCGATACCGAATTACCCGAGCTGGGTATTCGTATTTTGCATAATAGCTTTTTCTCCGAAGGGGCTAAGTATTACTTGCCAGGAAGTCCGCATTTGTTTTGCCAAGAGCATAACTTATCGTTCCCTTCTCAGCTTAATGATGCGCAAGACGACCTTCATTGGGCTGATTATGATGTGGATTGTAATATTCATTTCCAGTATCATATAATACAACCTTTGGGAACTCCAAAAGCTGAAGGGGTGATTATTGTATTCCACGGACTCAACGAAAAGAAATGGGATAAATACTTACCGTGGGCTTATGGATTGGCAACACAAACAGGTAAGGCAGTAATGCTCTTCCCAATAGCCTTCCATATGAGTCGTGCCCCTGAGCGATGGAGCTCTCGCCAAGAAATGTACATTATTGCACAAAAGCGTATGAATGAGTTTCCGGATAATTCGGAAACCTCTTATGTGAATGCGGCGACTTCTACGCGTTTAGATGCCTTTCCTCAACGTCTCTTTTGGTCGGGTTTGCAAACGTATAACGATATAGTACAGCTCATCACCGACCTGAAAGCGGGCTTGCTCCCTACCATTGCACCTACGGCTACGGTAGACCTCTTTGGGTATTCCATAGGCTCTTTCCTTTCTGTAATATTGATGATGGCAAATCCCAAAGACTATTTTACTAATTCCAAACTCTTTTGCTTCTGCGGAGGTATGACTATCGACCGTATGTTCCCCATTTCTAAATACATAATGGACGGGCGTGCAGCGATAACAATGCAGAAAACCTTTGCCGAACTGCTCAGCACCAATTTCAAGAACGACGACCGCCTAAGACATTATCAAGATAGTGACCTTCATTTTGGTGAAGGTTGGTTCAAAACGATGTTGCGCTACAACTATTACCAGAAAGAACGTGAACAGCGCTTTTTGCAGTTGGAGAAGCAAATCAAAGCTTTAGTATTGGAGAAGGACGAGGTAACACCTCCTATTGAGGCACTCAACACCCTTAAAGGAGGTTACAGAAATATCAATATAGAGGTGCAAATAGAAGATTTTCCTTATCCGTATACCCATATGAGTCCGTTTGCCCTCACTACCAAGAATGCTCCCCAAGTAACCGAGGCTTTTGAGAGGTTTGTAACATCGGCAGTAGCGTTTTATTTAGGTAAAAGATAAAAGGTAAAAGGGAAGTACAGGAATAACGAATGACGAACAAAAGACGAAGGAAAGGTGAACGAAGAGTGGGTCTACAGTGGGTCTACAGTGGGTCTACAGTGGCTAAAGGACGAACAAAAGACGAAGGAAAGACGAACAAATGACGAATCTATACCGAAGATAAGGCGAAGAAAGGTTATAGAAATATTGGCTATAAGGAGTTGCACTTGTGATGTATTTAACCTATATAATTGTAAATAACTACTAAACACTAACGGCTGACAACTGATGATAGATACACATACACACTTATATTCAGAAGAATTTGACGCTGACCGTACCGAGATGATCGCACGAGCCAAAGTAGCTGGCGTAACCCGTTGTTTTATTCCAGCTATTGATGCGAGCTATACCCAGCGAATGTTTCAGCTGAAAAACGATTATCCTGACTACGTTTTCCTAATGAACGGTCTGCACCCTTGTAGCGTGAAAGAAAACTATCAGGAGGAACTTGCGCACGTTGAGAATTTGATGCAATCGCATTTCTTTTGTGCTATTGGCGAAATAGGCATCGACCTTTATTGGGATAAAACTTTTCTCAAAGAGCAACAAGAGGCTTTCCAGTGGCAAATACAGTTGGCTAAAAAGCATCAGTTGCCTATTGTTATTCACTGTCGAGAGGCTTTCGACGAAGTGTTTGAGATTTTAGAAACTGAAAAAAGCGACGACCTTTTTGGCATTTTTCACTGCTTTACGGGTACAGAAGCGCAAGCTCAGCGCGCTATTGGCTACGGCTTACATTTAGGTATCGGCGGAGTGGTAACTTTTAAGAACGGAAAGATAGACCAGTTTTTAAAAAATATAGATTTACAGCATATCGTTTTAGAAACCGATTCACCTTATTTGGCACCAGTACCTTACCGCGGGAAACGCAACGAAAGTGCTTATATAGTGAAAGTTGTAGAGAAATTATCGGATATATATGCTTTGCCCGAAAGCGAGATTATACGCCTTACTGACGAAAATGCTACAAATATATTTAAGATTTAATTAGGTATTATCAAATATATTTCGTTACTTTGCCTTTCGTTATCCAAAACAAGAGAATATAGAGTATCTGAAATGACCGATTATTTCAAGTCCATACGTCCGTTTAACGACAACGAAGTAGCACGTGCCTTGTCGCAAATTAAAGATAATCCTTTGATTCGAGCGATGATGGCTTATGCATTTCCTGATGAAACTCCCGAGGAGCGAGAGCGACGACTGCTTGCTTGCCAAAAGGTGTCAGATTTTCAGGAGGATATAATGTATCAAGTGGTTACTAAGGCGATTGAGAAAAGTATTTCGGAATTTACCTGTGATGGGTTTGACGGTTTAGACCCGCGCAAAGCTTATGTATTTGTTTCCAATCACCGCGATATTGTTTTAGATACTTCCTTATTAAACGTTGCCCTATACGATAATCACCTTTCGATGACGGCTTCGGCTATGGGTGACAATTTGCTCAGGAAAAAGTATTTGAAGATATTGGCGATGCTCAACAGAAATATCATTATATATAGGAGTTTGCCCCCACGAGAGGCTTTGGAGCATTCTAAATTGGTATCGGAATATATTTACCACTGCATTACAGAAGAGCATCGCAATGTGTGGATTGCGCAACGAGAAGGGCGCACTAAGAACGGCGACGACCGTACCCAGCAAGGGGTTTTGAAGATGCTCACCCTTAATGCTCCCGAAGATATATCACCTTTGCAGTACCTGAAGACACTTAATTTAGTACCGATGTCGATTTCCTATGAGTTTGACCCCACTGATGTGTTGAAGTTGCCCGCACTTATTGCCCAACATAACGGGGTAGAATACGTGAAATCTAAAAAAGAGGATTTTGAGAACATCATTCAAGGCTTGTTGGGACAAAAAGGACGTGTGCATATTTCAGTAGGACAACCGTTGTACGACCAGATAGACACTATAGAAGCCACACATCAGCATCTTAATAAGCAATTGCAAGCCTTAGCTGAATGTTTGGACAGAGCTATTCATCAACAGTACAAGTTGTTTCCTGCGAATTATATTGCTTATGATTTGCTGAACGACACCTCTATATATAAGGAATACTACAACGAAAAAGATTTTCGACGTTTTGAACGCCGAATGAACAACCGAAGCAATTCTGAAGACCTTTCACAAAAGAAGTTCTTAGAGATGTACGCCAATCCTGTAAAGAACAAATTCGATGGAAACCAATAATTCAAAAGTGTTCCTCATCTATACGGGGGGGACTATCGGGATGATAAAGGACTACCAAACAGGAGCCTTGCGAGCTTTCGAGTTTGATAATCTTTACAAGCGTATTCCTGAGCTCTCGCACTTAGATTGTGAAATCTCGGTGCACTCGTTTGAGAAAGTGATAGACTCCTCGGATATGAACCCTCAGCATTGGATTGAAATTGCTGAGGTGATTGAAAGAGAGTATAATCACTACGATGGTTTTGTAGTGCTCCACGGCAGTGATACGATGAGCTACTCTGCTTCTGCTTTAAGCTTTATGCTACAAGGGCTTACTAAACCTGTAATATTTACCGGTTCACAACTGCCGATAGGCGATTTGCGTACCGATGCCAAAGAGAACCTCATTACCTCTATACAGCTGGCAGCCCTAAAAGAAAATGGTGAGCCAGTGATACAAGAAGTAGGACTCTATTTCGAGTACAAACTCTACCGAGGCAACCGTACTACCAAAATAAACGCCGAGCACTTTCAAGCTTTTGCCTCGCTGAACTACCCTCTGTTAGTAGAAAGTGGTGTACATTTAAAGGTAATGAAAGAGAACCTTTTACCCCGCAAGCAAAAGCAACACTTAGAAGTGTGGAAAGATTTTGAAACTAATGTAGCGATTATCAAGATGTTCCCAGGCATTACTGCACCTATACTGAATGGTATTTTCAATATCCCAAATCTGAAAGGGGTAGTGTTAGAAACCTACGGTTCAGGTAATGCCCCCACCGATGCGTGGTTTGTAGAGAGTTTGCAGAGTGCTATTCATAAAGGAATACATATAGTGAATGTTACCCAGTGTTCTGGAGGTAGTGTGATGATGGGCAAATATGAAGCGAGTGAAGCCCTCAAAAAGATGGGAGTGATAGACGGAAAAGACCTCACAACCGAGTCGGCAATCACAAAATTGATGCTTTTGCTTAAAAAAAATATTTCTCATAAACTATTCAAAATCAAGTTTGAAGAAAATATAGCTGGAGAAATTTAGCAAAAAATTAAGAAAAAACTTGTGGGATAGAAAAATAATTTGTTACTTTGGCATTCAGAAACAGCATAGAGAGAGGTGTCCGAGTGGTCGAAGGAGTACGCCTGGAAAGTGTATATACGCCACAAGCGTATCGAGGGTTCGAATCCCTTCCTCTCTGCTTCTTTCTAAAAAAAAACAGAATAATTATTAAACATTAAATTATCAACTAACAATTTAAAAAGATTAAACAAATGAAAAAAATGTCATCTAAGCTACTTCTAGTAGCAATGTTAATTTTAAACGTGGCTATGGTTAGCGCTCAGGAAGCAACTGAAACGATGCAACAAAGCAAAGGCTTCCACCAAGTATTTAAAGAGCGTTTTATTGAAGGGGGTCCTATGTATATGGCTCCTATCTTGCTCTGCTTGATTATTGGTTTGGCAGTAGCTATTGAGAGAATTATTTACCTCAATATGGCGACTACCAATTCTAAAAAGCTAATTGCCGATATTGAAGAGGCATTGGATAGCAAAGGTATTGAGGCAGCTAAAGAAGTGTGCCGTAATACAAAAGGTCCTGTTGCCTCTATTTTCTATCAAGGTCTTGACCGTTCATCAGAAGGTATTGATATGGTTGAAAAATCAGTAGTATCTTACGGAGGTGTACAGATGGGACAATTAGAAAAGAACGTATCTTGGATTTCGCTCTTTATTGCTATTGCACCGATGTTAGGGTTTATGGGTACGGTAATTGGTATGATTGAAGCGTTCGATAAGATTAGTTCAGCTGGTGGTTTGGACGCATCATTGATTGCTGGTGATATCAAGGTTGCCTTGCTTACTACAGTGTTTGGTTTGATTGTAGCGATGATACTACAAGTATTCTACAACTACATCATTGCTAAAATCGACGCTATCGTAAATGATATGGAAGATGCTTCTATCTCATTGATAGACCTTTTAGTAGCAAGAAAAATGAAATAATTTATTCACCCATTAAACAACTTTAAGTATGTATAAAATAGCAAAATATGGAGCTCTTGCTTTGGGCGTAATTGGGGTAATTCTATGGATTGTTTTGTCTTTCTTTACAAACGCAGAGGATCCCAATAACGGTACTATGCAAGCTTTGTTTGTGCTCACATATGTTCTTTTAGGAATAGCTTTGTTAGCAGTAATCATATCAGCGGCACAAAACATTTTAGCTTCACCAAAAGCACTTAAGAAAACGCTTATCTATACAGGAGGATTTGTGGTAGTTCTTCTTTTAGCTTATATCTTCTCATCAGGAGCTGTAGAAGCTAATGCCAGTGACGAAGTGAAGAAAGCCAGCGAATCTGTAAGAAGATGGGTAAGCACAGGTTTAATCGCTTTGTACATATTGGTAGCGGTAGCCGTAGTAGCTCTTATAGCTTCCAATGTGAAAAAAGCACTAATGAAATAAGAAATTATGGCAAAACGTTCCGCACCCGAGGTAAATGCAGGTTCAATGGCTGATATTGCTTTCTTGTTGTTGATATTCTTTTTGGTAACAACAACTATTGAGAGCAACTCAGGGATTACTGTAAAGTTACCTCCTAAACCACAAGAAAATACGCCACCACCTCCACCAGTAAAAGAGAAAAACGTATTGGTAGTGGTAGTGAACAAGTACAACCAGTTGTTAATAAACAACGAAGTTAAGGAACTTAAAGACGTAAAAGAAACAGCGCTTAATTTCTTGGATAACAATGGAGATGGTTCTTGTACTTACTGTAAAGGTAAAAGAGACCCTCTATCATCAGACAACCCAGATAAAGCAGTTATTTCTTTGCGCAACGACCGTGAAACTTCATATCACACTTATATAGCTGTACAAAATGAATTGATTAAGGCATATAATGAGTTACGTGAGCGTGAACGCAGACGTTTGTTCCCTAACGAAGTACCTTACGTTCAGATAGAGGAAGAATTTAACGCAGCTCGAACTCCTAAAGATAGGAAAGATGCGTTAGAACCTAAAATCGTGAAATTACAGGAGCTATTCCCAAGAAAATTGCTTGAAACAGCACCTAAGAAACACTAAAATTAGAAGGATATGTCAAAATTTACAAAAAAGAAAAGTGGCGAAACGCCCGCTGTTTCTACGGCTTCTTTGCCAGATATCATCTTTATGCTTTTGTTCTTCTTTATGACAGTAACAGAATCTAAAGATAGTGATTTGATGGTACAAAATAAGTTGCCAGTGGCAGACCAGGTACAAAAATTGGACAAGAAAGACCCAGTTGTGTACATTTATGCAGGGAAACCACTTCCTAAGTATCAGGCTAAGTTTGGTGTAAACGCTAAAATCCAAGTGAACGATAAATTCATTGATGTTTCAGAGGTAAGCCACTATATATTGAATTATAGAGAAGGTTTACGCGATGCACTAAAAGATGTATTTATGACCGCTTTGAAAGTAGATGCTGATACCAATATGGGATTAGTGAGTGATATTCGTGAGAAATTACAAGATGTTAATGCCTTGAAATTGACTTATATCGCTCGTGAAGGTTCTCCTTTGAATCAAAAATAAATAAGAAACATATTTCTGTGTTAAAAAGACTACCTTAAAAATTAGGGTAGTCTTTTTTTGTTATTATCAATAAAAATATTACCTTTGCATTATTAAAACAAGTTAATAGTAATTATTTATGAGAAAAATCGTTTTACTTTTTGGATTACTCCTCAGTGCAGGAGTAGCTTCAGCACAGTCGTTTGGAGCTGGTGATGTACAAATTAATGGAGGTCTTGGTGTTTCAGGTCCAGGAGCTATGATATATGGTTCAGTGGACGTTGGGATTAACGACCAAATAACTGTAGGAGGTGAGTTATTTTACCGTGGTAGAAACTACAATAGCGTAAAATACAATAATATAGGTGTTTTAGCTACGAGTAATTACCACTTCAATAAACTTATAAGAAGACTTCCTTCAAACGTAGATTTGTACGGTGGTTTAAGTTTGGGATATTACAATTGGAATAATGATTATAAATATGACAATTGGGATCCTTATTATGACTCAGGATTTGCAGTGCGTCTTCAAACAGGGGGGCGTTACTTCTTTACAGAAAACTTCGGTGTGAATGCTGAGTTGTTTGTAGAACACAACTCTTTTGCAACAGGAGGTTTTAAAGCAGGTGTTACTTATAGATTTTAATAACTTAAAAAATGAAAAAAGGGACTTCCTCAGAAGTCCCTTTTTTATTATGCTTTTTTAGCTTCTTTTAGTAAGTAGGCTCTGAATAAACGCAGTTCGTCCCAACTGTATCTTTCTTCTGTCTTTTCATAAAGACTTTTCAGGGTAGTAAGTTCTTCGTTTTCTTTGAAAATTGTATTCAGTTCATTGATGGTTTCCTCAGGAAGTACCTCAGTAATAGCAATTTTATCTTGCTCTATGCATTTGGTTATGTGAGAATAGATAGTAGCCTGTGATAGCGTACGCTCTTTAGCTATTTCGGCTACTGTTTTACCTTCTTTCCAAAGCTGAAGTGTAATATCATAAGTAGAGTGTTTTTCCTTCTTGGGCTTATCGTCTTTGGAGAGAGTATATTCGCCTATAAAGAGTTTTTCGTTCTTTAAAATATTATTAATTTTTCCGGTGAGTTCAGTATACAAAGTTTCTAATTTGGCTGAATGTATCTTTTCTTTATCAAAAGGTTGGTCGGATTGTGCTAATTGTATCATTTGTTCTAAGCGGAAGAGCTTCTTTAGCGTTTCGGAAAGGCTATTGTCTAACTCTTTTAGTTCGGTGAAAAATTGTTTAACTTTTTTCTGATTAGCTATTTTGCCTTCAACTAATAGCACTTCATACCACAATTGTTCTAAGAGTGGTGTAAAATAAGTGATACCTTTGGCTACGCGTTCGAAAATATGCTGAACATCGGTTGCATTATTGAAAAGTGTTTTGAGTTGCTTGATGAATTTCTCGGAGACGGTAACGAGTTCTTGCACTCTTACTAACTGCTGTGATGCCCAATCTTTATATAGGTTCTTATTGCCAATTTCACCTGAATAACTATTGCGGTGTAACACCCATTCTTCTAAAAGAGTATTCCATTGGAAAGTGTTTAGAATATTCTCCTGTAAAAATTCGGTTTTTCCTGTATAACAAGCGGTTTGTACTTCTTTTTCGGAGGCTTTGTTCTCGGCATAACCTATCACTTCACCATTGTTGTTGATACCATTAGTACTTACTGAGGAAAGCAAAATCAAGCCTTCTAACGAACGCAGGCGCGAAAATGCTACATAGGCTTGACCTGAGGCAAATACGCTTGCCAAATCTAAGATGGCTTTCTCGAAAGTGAGCCCTTGACTTTTGTGTATGGTAATTGCCCACGCCAAGCGCAATGGGTATTGGGTAAACGAGCCCAGGCGCTCTTCTTCTATATCTTTGGTTGTTTCATTCAGTTTATATCGCACGTTTTCCCATTCGTAGCGTTCGACGTTTATGACCCTTCCACCGTCTAATTTCACGGTAATTTCACCTTCGGAAAGAGAGACTACTGTACCCATCTTTCCGTTGAAAAACAGATGTTCTCCTGAAATGTCATTTTTGATGAACATTACTCTTGCGCCTTCTTTTAGCTGAATGACTTTTTCGATAGGGTAGAGGTATTCAGGAAAATCATCAACAATATCAGCCTCGTAAGAGAATAGGGGAGAGGTGAGCTTACTCATTTCGCGTTGGTTCATTGCATCGGCTTTGGCGTTGTGAGTGGTGAGGGTGATATAATCTTTCAGGTGTTTTTTAGGGAAATCTGGCTGTACATAGTTTTCTAACTGTTTGATATCCTCAGAGGTAAGTTGGTTTTCACGCAAGTGATTTAAAATGGAGATAAACAGCTTATCGGTTTGTCGGTAAATGGTTTCGAGTTCTACATATAGCAAAGGATTTTGAGTTATGACTTCGGACTGAAAGAAAAACATTCCTTTATAATAATGTTTGAGCACTTCCCATTCCTCTTGTTTTACTACGGGGGGCAACTGTAACAAATCGCCGATGAAGAGCACTTGTACGCCTCCGAAGGGTCGTTTGTCTTTTCGGATAAACTGCAACATATAGTCCATAGCATCGAGCACATCAGCACGGAGCATACTCACTTCATCTACAATTAACAATTCCATATTGCGGATAACCTGCTGTTTATTTTTGTGCATTTGGAAGTGTTTGCGCAAAGAAAATCGGTTTTCGAAGCGCAAGAATTCATTCACAATAGGGGGATTGCTGAGTGTTGGTAAGAAAGAAGCAAAAGGGAGTTGGAACATCGAATGAATAGTTACCCCGCCAGCATTGAGAGCAGCAATACCCGTAGGGGCAACTACCACCGTATTTTTATAACAAGTATTGATGATTTTGTGTAGCAGAGTAGTTTTACCTGTTCCTGCTTTCCCTGTGAGAAAAATATTTCTATTTGTTTGATTTACAAGTGTAAGTATGTACTCTTCCATACCATTTGTTTGGTTGTTATCATTTAAAACGCAAAGATACGAAACTTATTTTAATTAGCAAATTAACAAATTAGATGTGAACTACACAGCTAAATTTTGGTAGGAAGGAGGGTAGGTTTAGCTTATAGAAAGCTTATAGGAAGCTTATACGAATCTTGGACGATTGGTATAGAAAGGGTATATAAATAGTTGAAGGTGAATGGTTAAGAGTGAACGTTTTTTTGTAAAAAAGTGCTAAAAAGTAATTGTACAGGAGTGGATAAATAAATCTTTTTTACTTTTCTTTTGTTACTATTAATTTTTTTTGCTACTTTTGTCACATTAATAATCAACCTTTAAAAATATTCACAGCTATGATTAAAAAAATCTATCAAGTAGCCATAGGCATTGCTGTATGTCTTGGCTTTGTGGCTTGTAACTGCAATCAAGCTACTTCTAATGAGAATAAGAGTAGAAGTTCTTATCAAATTAAAGTAACTACCCCCCCTCGTCCAGCTGGGCAAACAGATGTACTAAACCTTACTACACCTAAAATGGATACGGTGCGTATAGGAATCATCGGCCTTGGAATGCGCGGACATAGTGCGGTAGAACGTTATATGCACGTGCCCGGAGCGAAAGTTACAGCTATCTGCGATATACGTCCTGAAATGGTAGAAAAAGCGCAACAAGTAATTGAAAAAGCAGGGCATAAGCGTGTAGCCCAGTACACAGGTGATGAAAATGCTTGGAAAGCGCTATGTGAGCGCAAAGATGTAGACCTCGTGTACATTGTAACTGACTGGAAACACCACGTACCAATGGCGCTTTATGCTATGGAACACGGTAAACACGTGGCGATAGAAGTGCCCGCAGCTCTTGATATGGAACAGATTTGGGCATTGATTAATATGAGTGAAAAGAAACGTTTACACTGTATGATGCTTGAGAACTGCGTGTATGACTATTTTGAAATTACTACTCTTAATATGGCACAACAAGGGCTCTTGGGTGAAGTGATTCACGGCGAAGGTTCTTATATTCATAACTTAGACGACTTTTGGACTGAGTATTGGAACAACTGGCGTTTAGACTACAATGCTAAAAATCGTGGAGATATATACCCTACGCACGGTATAGGTCCTGTATGCCAAGCACTTAATATTCACCGAGGAGACAAGATGAACTATTTGGTTTCATTTGATACGCACGCTTTTAGAGGTAAAGAAGTGTACAAACGCGTAATGGGCAAAGAAGAACCTAACTTCCAAAACGGTGACCTTACTGTTACAATGATTAAAACTGAAAAAGGGAAAACCATACAAATACAACACGATGTGGTAACACCACGCCCATATTCACGTATGTATCAACTTACTGGAACGAATGGATTTGCGAATAAATATCCGATTGAAGGTTATCTTATTCAGCCAGAAAGTATAGCAAAAGATGAAGTGCCTAATCACGAAAATCTTTCGGCACACAGCTTTATGCCCGAAGAGGCTAAAAAAGCAATGATGGAAAAATACAAACCACGTATTCTTAGAGAATTGGAAACTAAAGCAAAAGAAGTGGGTGGTCACGGAGGTATGGATTTCATTATGGACTATCGCCTCATCTACTGTTTGCGCAATGGTTTGCCTTTGGATATGGACGTGTATGACCTTGCTGAATGGTGTTGCTTAGCACCTCTTTCTAAACTATCATTAGAAAACGGTAGTGCTCCTGTAGAAATACCCGATTTTACTCGCGGAGCTTGGAATAAACAAAAAGGTTACAAACACGCGTTTGCTAATTAGAATCCCCACCCCTTTCCCTCCCCCAAGGGGAGGGGGTAGGATAATATATTTTTCTAACTATTTATATTGCATTCTCTCTTCCTTGGGAGGGGGTGAGGGAGGATTATATAACTTATGTCAAACGTATTACGTCTTCCTGCGGAACAACTATATGCAAAAGAATTAGAGGCTTTAAAAGAAGAGGATAAAAAACAAGAAAAGCCCATAGGCTGGCAATTGTCGCCTAAAGCTGTGTTGAAATTTGTAACTGGAGGTACTGCCTGTGGGGTGGAAATTACTCCTAAGTACATCGGTCATAATCGTTTGGTGGAAATCGCTATAGCTACACTCCTTACCGACCGCTCACTATTGCTTATAGGTGAGCCAGGAACCGCCAAATCGTGGCTTTCCGAAAACCTTACAGCAGCCATTTGTGGCGATTCGGGCAAAGTGATTCAAGGTACTGCGGGCACCAGCGAAGAACACATTCGCTATTCGTGGAACTACGCAATGCTCTTGGCTAACGGTCCATCGCACGAAGCCTTACTTAAATCACCTATTTATCGCGCGATGGAAACAGGAACTGTCGCTCGTTTTGAGGAGATTTCACGTTGTGCTTCTGAAGTGCAAGACGCATTGATTTCTATTCTATCGGAGAAGAATATTGCCATTCCAGAACTCAGTGAAGAATTACCTGCTCAGCGTGGTTTCTCTATTATTGCCACAGCTAATACTCGCGATCGTGGTGTAAACGAGATGTCCTCAGCACTTAAAAGACGTTTCAACATCATCGTGCTACCTGCTCCTGCTACTTTAGAAACTGAAGTGTCTATCGTAACCAAGCGCGTAGCCGAGATTTCTAACAACTACAAACTGAAAGCTGCCTTGCCAAGCAATGAAGCTATAGAGAAGATTGTAACTATTTTCCGCGAATTGCGCAAAGGAGCTACTTTAGACGAAAAACAGAAACTCAAATCGCCTAGCGGAGTTATTTCTACCGCCGAAGCTATTTCGCTTATCACCAATAGTATGGCATTAGCAGGCAGTTTTGGCAACGGTACTGTTACCGATGAAGATTTAGCATCGGGATTGCAAGGAGCTGTAGTAAAAGATGAAGATAAAGATAAAATGGTATGGAAGGAATACCTCGAAAATGTAATGAAGAAACGCGGAGCATCGTGGCGTGAACTCTATAATCAATGTTCAGCAATGAACAATTGATAATTGACAATTATTACATTGGCAAATTGGCAAAATTGCACATTTCCACATAGTAATAAATAAGCGAATTGTATTCAGGATGCGCTTGAATCCACTGATGCAAGATAGGTATAAAGGTGGCGATAATCTCTTTATCGCCACTTTCTAATATATGTTTGCTATAAGCGATATAGATTTGCTCTGCCAAAGGCATAATAAGTATACCTTGATATGACTTAGGTGCGAAATCCTCAGCGCGCAGAAACGGCATCACGTCAGTAATTACTTCCAAATATTCCTCACGCTCTTTATAAGCTTTGTGCAACTGCTCAGCTAGGGCAGAAAACGCTTTTGAAGGCATCGTGAAATACATACCTTTCAAATTCTCGTACAGCACATCAATAAGTTCCATTTTTCCTGTTTTGCGCAACTGTGCGAAGAACTTCACGTATTGCCAAAGCAGTTGGTCGGTGATGAGCACTTCTTCAATGCTAAAACGCAGGTCTTTGAGTGCTTGCACATATTGCAGAAAAGTGTCTAAGTCGTTTTCGACTACTGCCCTCTTGCAAAAATCGTAATACACCCAGCCCAACGAATATTTGTTGATACTGCTATCGTTTTCCTTAAATTCCTCAAGAGCGATGCGCAAAGCCTCGTCCAAGTCACCTGCTTTGCGCAAAGCCGTTACCTCACTTATCATCATTTCTTTACAACTCTAAAAAGGGTGATTTTCTCATTGCCCGAAGCAACCATAGTTTGCTCATCTACAAAGAGTAGCGCGTGATAGACTTTATCTGAAAGTTGTTGCCAACTTCTACCTTGGTCGTTAGAGAAGAAAAGACCATTAGGCGAAGTTGCCACCAAAGCATTTCCTTCACTATTAGGAATGTATTGCACACAACTTGCATAGCCAATAGCCTTGTCGGTCACGATAGGCTGCCAAGTTTTACCCCCATCGAAAGTTAGTGCGCCAGAGCCTTTGCGCTCTGTAGGTTGTTCATAATCACCGCCGAGAACGATGCCCTGCTGGTCGTTGTAGAAAGCTATGGTGAAAGCTCCTTGAGTAGCTGAACCTTGGGCAAGAGGTAGGGTAGCGAGGTCTTGCCATTTATAGCCCTTGTTGTCCGAGAACAACACCCTGCTCTTACTGCCGCCTGTTACTACCCATAGTTTGTTGTCATAGTGCGCCAAAGCCGAGTTGCTAGCGGCGAATACACTTTCACCCTCTTCGAGTTTGGGCGATTGTGACCACGTGAGTTTCGTCCATTGTTGTCCGCCGTTGAGAGTTGTTACTACCGATAGACGATGGTCGATAGGGTCGCCAATAGCGATGCCAAATTGGTCGTCCGTAAAGCGCAATACATCGTAGAATACATCGGGGTGTTCCTCGCGATACACTTCCTCCATACCACTTTGTTCTGCTTTGTAAAGCAATGCAGGGTTGCCGATAGAGAGCATAAAAAAGTTCTGAGTCGTTGCTGCCACTGCGCAGAAATCCGAAATCACTCCGCGGTTTTTTAGGTTAGAAGTCGCAATAGTTTGGTTTTGCGTATTGATAAAACCAAAAGTAGCATCGGAGCCTGCAAAAGCTACGTTTTTCTCTAAGAGCACCATTGCACGCACGCTTATTTTCTCCAACGCAAAAGACTTTACCTCTACCAATTCGATAGTAGTGTCTCTATAAGGATTAGAGTGCTTACACGCCCCAAGACAAAGCAATATAAAAATAATAGCAATATGTTTCATACATCAGTGATAAACAAAGGCAAAGATAATGTTTTTGGTTGGAATAACAAAGAAAGGATGTGTTTTTTCTATCACTGACACGATTTGTCAGAGTAATGCCTTATCTTTGCACCGTAAACTAAAAAACAAATAATCATTACTAAAACCTTTTTGAACAATCCTAAGGCGTATTTTAGAGAAGATTAGAGAATCTTTATCACTTTTCCTAAATCTAAATACACTAAATATTTCCCTTTTACTTGCCAGCCTATGGCTGTTAGGTTTTGTTGGTAATGCTGTAGTTGGGTACGGTATTGGTCGTTGGGTTGTCCGGTTTTGTAATCTATGATATAGACTTTGCAAGTACTTGGGTTGTAGGCGAGTCTATCGGGGCGAAAATAGTTGCCGTTAGTGTCTATAAATTCACGTTCCATAAAGTATTCGTAGTCTTTGCTAAAGAAGGGGGCTAAAATGCTGTCGCTAAGCAATCGCGCCATTTGGGGGTGCAATAGCTCGTATTGTTCGGTAGTGAGTGTACCTTCTTGTAGGGCATCGTTGAGCACAGAGTCGAGGTCGGTAGCGTAAGTGATTTTCGAGAATAACTCGTGAATGAGGTTACCGCGCTCCAAGGCTTCTTGTTGGTGAGTGTCCCATAGCAGGGAAGCCCTCATCGCAATCTTGTAGTTCGGTTGTTGCCAACCTTTTTGAAAAGGAATAGTTGCTTCTTCTGTAGCTTCTTTCTCTTTCTTCTTAGGAAATACAGCACTTCCAAAGGTATATTCAACTACATCGTCATTCCACTGCCCGTTTTCTACTAAAAACTTTTTAAAGAGCGTACCATAGGTCTCGGTACTGCCTTTCGATAGTGAGGTGATTACATAGAGAAATGATTCAGGGCGCGTCATCGCTACGTATAGCACATTTAGCTGGTCGAGGAGGTTTTGTTCGTGCAATTGTGTCATCAGTTGCTCAGCTTTGGGGTCGTAGTTCACTAAACTTTTATTGCTGTTCACCAGCAGATAGTCAAAGCTGTTAAACTGCTTGGCATCCACGGGAAACCAAAACTTCTCGGTGTGAGTGTCGATGAGTTTGCTATCGGCAAAGGCGTAGATAATCACGGGAGCAGAAAGCCCTTTGCTCTTGTGTACCGTCATTACAGTAATGGCATTCAAACCTTCGGGTGAACTGATGCTGAGTTTTTCTTGCTGGTCGTCCCAGAACTCTAAAAAATCGGACAAGCCTCCTTTGCGCGCATTCTTAAAATCGAATACAATATCCATAAAGTGTGTGAGATAAGCATCGGAAGAACGGGCAAGTCCAAAACAATTTACCGCTAAGGCTACCCCTTCGTATAGAGAATATTGGTTGAACAGCTCTATAGAGAACTGAAAATCGGCAAGGAAAGTATTTATGGGTTCTTCTACATATTTGCTGAGGAATAGGTGAGGGTCTTTAATTTCTTTAAAACGCAAATAATCAAAGAGTAATTGCAGTTTGATTTCCTTACTATCAGGGTGGTAGAGCAAACGCAACAAGGTGACGAGAAACTGTACCGAAGCAACGTTTTTCAGCAATAGCGAATCGGGAGAAATCACATTTCTTTGCTGTTCTGAAAGGAAAGAGGCTACAGCAGCCCCTTCGCGGTTAGTGCGCACCAATATAGTAATATCCTTATCGGCAGCCCCTGCTCGGTTAGCGTGCTCTATTTTTTCTAAAATCGCTTCACAATAACTCCGTTCGCGTGGTGAAAGTGCTACAACATTGCTGTTGTCTTCTTCTGTAGGCATTTCTTCTTCTCCCACTGCTATAAACGAAAGATTGAAATAGCCTTCAGGTAGGGATTGGTCTTTTTTGTTTTTGGGATATTCCTGTGTAGAGTTTTTGTAAAGTTCTTTGTAGGTCTCACTTTGGAAAAGGTCTGCAGCAAACTTAAAAAAATGGTTGTTAAAATCGATAATGGCTTCTAAACTGCGGAAGTTTTCATTGAGGTCTTTCACTTCTCCTTTGATGAGAAAAGGGTTTACTTCATTGTTATACAAACTCATAAACTGTTCCGCTTTTCCTCCTCGCCAACGGTAAATCGATTGTTTGGCATCGCCTACAAGTAATACCGACCCGCACTTATTGTTCACCTCACTTTGCACTGCATTGAGGATAAGCGGTATAAAGTTTTGCCATTGCAGTACTGAGGTGTCTTGAAACTCATCGATAAAATAGTGGCGGAATTTCTCACCTATACGCTCGTAGATAAAAGGTGCAGGCTGGTTGCTGAGCTCTGAGGAAATCACTCCGTTGAACTCCCATATAGGCAAGATGTTTTCTTCTTCTTTAATGGTCTCTATTTCTTTTTGTATGCGGTTGAGCAAAGCCAAAGGCACAACATATCTCAGCGCGTTGTTCGCAAAGGCAAGGGCACCAAAAGCCTTTTTGATTGCCAAAAACAAGTTGGCAATCATCTCTTGCAAACTGTCTATCAGGGCAGTGTCATACTTCTTAGCCGCTGAACCAGAATAAAGAGGTTCGCCTTCTAATAGATTGTTTTGCCAACCACTGCCCCACGAAGGCTCCTTAGAGTTGTCGGCAGTGAGGTTATCGAAGAATTTGTATAAATGTCCTCCATTAAAAGCGCCTTTATCTAAACCGTGTTCACACATCAGTTGCATAAAGTCTTGGGCAGAAGTTTTAATGCTCTTCAAGGCATTTCTGCGTTGGTTGAGTAAGGTGCTTTTAAGAGTTAGAAAATCGGGTATTTCCTTGTCTTTCAGCGATTGTAATTGCTCGTAATGGTTCTCATTGGTGAGCATTTCGGCTACGCCTAATAATTCTTTAGTAGTATCCCAACTCTTGTCGTCGTCTATCTTTTCATTGGCAAAATCAATGAGCAATTGGGTAAGCTCAGGGTCGTTTCCTGCCTGATTCATCAAATTATCAACCGCTCGCTCTAGTAAAGCCTTGCTGTCCAACTGTACTTCAAAGAAAGGATTGAGATGCAAATCCTGTGAAAAGTGGCGTATCAGTTGGTGATTGAACCCATCGATAGTACTGATATTAAAAGCTGCGTAGTTGTGCAGTATATGCTCCAAAGCCTTAGCCGAACGCGTTCTCAGTTCTTCGTCGGGGAGATTCAATTCCTTTGCTAATTCAGTAAACATAGTGTGAGGTTTAGTGAGCATTTTGTCCTCACTGAATACCCCCAATAACTCTATGATGCGGTTCTTCATTTCAAAAACCGCCTTATTGGTAAAGGTAATAGCGAGTAACTGCCTAAACAAATCGGGTTGCTTACTGCCGAGAATAATTCTCAGATAGGCTTTCACCAGACTGTAGGTTTTTCCAGAGCCTGCCGAGGCGTTGTATATAGTATAATTTGCTGGTTCAGACATTTGTTAATTGTTAAAATTGTGCTGCAGGAGCGGTATCGTTGTTGAGCTTCTTGTCTACCGAATTGTTCTTTCCTTTGGAGAAATCGTAGCTAACCCCTAATACAAACATATTGCGGTTGTTCTCTATGTAGGTATAACTATGCTGGTTTACCAAACCTTCGTAACTGCTCTTCATCTTGTATTCCGAAGGCATTCCTAACCAAAACACACCACCTTTAAGTGTCCAACTACCTAACTGGTATTCTATAAAAATATCATTGTTATTTTCATAAGTGCTCATAGTGTTGCCGTCTATGTAATAAATAGGAAAGTTGAAACTGTAATCTACCCTCAAATCTTTATAGGTAAAAGTAAGTGATAGGTTGTTGTCAATATAATCATTGCGAGCGCGTAGTCCAGCATCAGTAACCAAAGTCTCACGTGTAGGGGCTATATTAGCTGAAAATACAAATAAATCATTCCTTAATGGTTTAAAAGTACCATCTAATGAAAAACCAAACTCCTCGTGATATTTACTGTTTTCATAAGTGCTGAGTATTCCATTGCGTACAGGGTCTTTGATATAAATATCAGTAATTACTCGTTGGGTGTTTTTGTAGAAGGGTTGAAGGTTAAAATCGGTGTACTCATTGTTGAAAGTATAAGAGAGTCCAGCCCAAAATATATGTTGTGATTTTAGGTAAGGATTTCCTGTCTCCAAGATGTTCGGCGCTTGTTGTGCTATATTGCTACTGAGTTCTGCACTACGCGGACTGCGGGGTACATAGTAACTTGTGAGGCGCAAACTCTGGTTATTAGCTAATTCATAACCCAACACTACTTTTGGCGTAAACACCCATTCGGTAAAAGTATTTTCGGCACTACGGTTGTGGGTGTGGGTGAGCCCAGCACTGGCTCTGTACATAAAATTAGCCTTTTTACCTACAAACTCGGTGTACAAATACTGATTGGTATAGGTAACATCGTAAGCCGAAGTACCTGCCAAGTTACGTAAATCGTTGTCGATAAAAGTACTGCTAATGCGGTAGCCCGAATTGAGTTTGCCTATAGTAAACTGATGAGTATGTGCTACTTCACCTACCCAACCGCGTTGTTTTACTTTCAAATCCATATCATCGTCGTACACATTCTGCTGGGTTGCGGTCTCCCATTCTTTTGAGAGGTTCTCTTTGGTAGTGTTGTAATAACTCCCCACGACGTTCACGCTCAATTCATCACGTTTGCCTAATTTTTTAGAGAAGTATAGGTCTACTTTGGGGCGCAACCAGTGGTCGTGACTTTTACCTGATAATGTGTGATGGATAACCGTTGTACCTTGTGTAAATAGATTTATGCCATTGCTATGTGCAGAGCGATTCAAAAGTTCCATTTCGGCTTTAGCTTGGAAACTATAGTTTTGTGGTACTACTGCGCTATAACGCACCGAAGCGTTGTGCGCATTATAGCTAAACCCTGATTTTGACTGTTGGTCGTTTGCATAACGCACACCCGATAGTTCATAATCGGAATGTTTTTCATAATGTCTGTCATTGTAATTGCGAAACTCCAATTTGTATTCCACTCCCAACGTATGTTTGCCTTTGGTGTAGTTACCATAAGCCGAAGCATCTACAAAACCCGTAGTAAGTGCCGAAAGCGCATCCACCCCTACCGAATACCCCTCTTCAGCCGAACGTGTGATGATATCCACCACTGTATCAGCCCTATTGCTCCAACGCGCAGGCGGAATATCGTAATAGTCTATGCGTGCTACGTTTTGAGGAGCGATACCGCGTATTTGTAGGTCGGTTGCCTCTACACCGTTTACCAATACCAAGAGCGTACCCCTTTTAAGAGTGGCAATCTGGTTGGTTACAGGATTCAGGTGCAGGTTAGGCAAACTGCGCAAGAGGTCTTTGGCATAGCGTGCTTGTGCCACAGCTTTCTTTTCAAAGGTAAAACTCGCCTTATCGGTATACTGTGTTTTGCGCTGTGCTTTTACAATTATCTCATTGAGCACAATCGTATCCAAAGGTGTTTCAGGCACTACTTCTTGCGCTGTAGTGGTCATAAAATAAACTAATAGTAAGCTGGTTAAAAGGAGTTTCATAGTGTTAATCTTTCTAATTTTGTAGGGTCATTTCTATTATCCCAAAAAGAAAGTATTTCAATTCTGTCGGTTATGCGGTAAATAATAGAGAAGTTTTTAAGAACTAATAGACTCCTTATCTTGAAATATGGAGTGCTCAAATAATGCTCTTGTCCAATAAAGGGATTATATATAAGCAAATCCTCACTTTTCTCCACTTCATTCATAATTTTTATAGAATAAGAGTTTGATTTATTATGGTTTGTCCAATAAGACAAAATATCATAATACTGCATTTCTGCTTCTAGTGTCCATTCTAATTTCCACATACTATTTCACGTGCTTTTTTTCTAACTTCAGTATAAGGTTTTAACAATCCATTATTAGCTTGTTCAATACCTCTTTCTATGGAAGTTAATTGTGCTTCAGTGAAATGTGTTTCACTCCTTTCAAAAGAGATTTGTTGTTCCTTGAGCCATTCTTCCACTAAAAGTTGCTCTTCTGTGTTTAAAGGTTGTACTAATATATTCATAGTTTTTTAGGTATATTGTTAAGGATAATTAGTTGTATAGTTCCTTTTATCCTGCAAACTCGTCTAACATATCCAAAGATGGTACAAAGAAAAGTGTTCCTGTTTCGGCAGTGCTGAAATCTAATAGGCGGTCGTAATTGCCAGCGGGATTGCCTATAAACATATTGGTAAGCATCTTTTCTACCGTGCTAAACGTATTGGCATAGCAGATGAAGTAAGTGCCCATTTGGTGACTTACGGGGTCGTGGAAAGGCATATTGTCTCTCACTACTTTCAAATCATCACCTACATTGGCAAGTGCCGAGTGCGCATTGGTAGGCTTGGTATCCTCGTCCATTTCTATGTCCATTTCTTTGCTACGCCCTATTACTTTTTCTTGTTCGCTAACGGGGAGCGCACGCCAAGCGTTCATATCGTGTACGTATTTTTGTACGAATAGGTAGCTTCCTCCTTGGTAATCGGGGTCTTCATCACCCACTACGGCAAACTGTTCGCGTTCTGCGCCACGCGGGTTTTCGGTACCGTCTACAAAACCGATGATAGCGCGTCCGTCCCAATATCTAAAACCTTGTACGTTTACAATACCATTGGCGATGGGTTGCATTACCTCACTAATGGTAGTTGCCATATCGTAAGCCAAGCTGGGGTTGTGCGCGCGGATATGAAAGTGTAAGTCGCCTTCGGTGGCTACAGCAGTGTGTTTACTACCTCTGATGGGCTCAAAATCTTTGAGTTCTTTGGGGAGCGGTTTGGGTAACCCTAAAGTAAGCCACGCCCTATGGCTAATGCCTATCGTTACACTGGCACGACCTTCAGGAAAGCGGTCGGCTACCGAGTTGTTGAGGTTTCCTACCAAACCACATACTTTTGCAAAAGTATTATTAAGCAATGTCTTGTCTATATCTTTTTTAAATGCCCATACCAAAAATATGGTATTGTTATTAGGCAAGTCTGTTACATTCTGATAATTCATTATATTAAGTATTTTTAATTTTTTAGGGATATTTCACGTGCTCTTTTCTTAACTTCAGTATAAGGTCTCAACAATCCGTTATTAGCTTGCTCAATACCTCTTTCTGTGGAAGCTAATTGCCCTTTTGTGAAATAAGTTTTTCTTCTGTTAAAAGAAATCTGTTTTTCCTTGAGCCATTCTTCTACTAATAATTGCTCTTCGGTATGTAAAGGTTGTGTACTATGATGTTCATAGTTCATTCATTTTATAACTTCCTAAATCATCTAATGTTCTACCGAATAATCGTTTGAGTTCTATCAGGCCCCACCGATACTACTTTGATGGGCACTTCGAGTTCTTTCTCTAAGAAACTGATATAATCCAAAAGTTCCTTGGGAAGTTGCTGGTAATTGGTGAGTTTGGTAAGGTCTTGTTGCCAGCCTTTGAGTTCTGTATATATGGGCGTTACGTTCTGTTCTTCTATATTGTAAGGTAAGTGCTTGATTTCTTTTCCTTTATAAAGATATGACGTACATACTTTTAAAGTCTCAAAACCGCTGAGCACATCGGCTTTCATCATTGTAAGTTCGGTAACTCCGTTTACCTGTACAGCGTATTTAAGGGCTACCAAATCAAGCCAACCACAACGGCGACGCCTACCGGTAGTGGCTCCAAATTCGCGACCTACTTGGGTCATTGTTTCGCCCACTTCGTCGAATAGTTCGGTAGGGAAAGGTCCACTGCCCACACGGGTAGTATAAGCCTTAAAGATACCTATTACCTCACCAATACTGCGAGGGGCTACACCTAAGCCTGTACAAGCTCCGGCAGCCGTTGTGTTCGACGAGGTTACAAACGGATAGGTACCAAAATCAATATCCAACATAGAACCTTGTGCTCCTTCGGCAAGTATTTTTTTACCCTTTTTGAGGGCTTGGTATAGGTATTCTTCACTGTCGATAAGCTGAAACTCTTTCAGCACTTTTATCGCTTCAAAAAACTCGGCTTCCAACTCTTGTAGGTTATACTGAATATCCACCTTGTAGTTAGCGAGCATTTCTTCGTGTTTATCGGTGAGGTTACGGTAACGCTCGTTAAAGTCACTGAGCTCTATATCGCCCACGCGCAAGCCGTTACGACCTGTCTTATCCATATAAGTAGGACCTATACCTTTAAGAGTAGAACCTATTTTAGCTTTACCTTTGGAAGCTTCCGAAGCAGCATCTAAGAGGCGGTGGGTAGGCAAGATAAGGTGTGCTTTGCGCGAGATAAGCAAATTCTGTTTTAAATTTACCTCGTAAGGAGCGAGCGCCTCTATTTCTTTTTTGAAAATGATAGGGTCTATCACCACCCCATTGCCTATAATATTTACAGCACCTTTGTGGAAGATTCCCGACGGAATAGTGTGTAACACGTGTTTAATACCTTTAAATTCAAGAGTATGTCCTGCGTTAGGGCCTCCTTGAAAGCGTGCGATAATGTCGTAGTTCTGCGTAAGGACATCTACTATTTTCCCTTTTCCTTCGTCTCCCCACTGAAGACCTAATAATAAATCTACTGCCATTTTTGTTTCTTTTATTTAGTTGCTCTCTCTTCTTCTGGGGCATCTGCTTTGCGTGTACCGTAAAAATAAAGAGAGTGATTGCTAATATTAATGTTAAAAACCTCTTCTATGGTTTTCTGTATTGCTTGAATACGAGGGTCACAAAACTCCACAATCTCACCCGTATCGGTAAGGATTACGTGGTCGTGCTGACGGTCAAAATACGATTTCTCGTAATACGCTTGGTTTTGTCCAAACTGATGTTTGCGCACCAAACCACATTCCAGCAAGAGCTCAATCGTGTTGTAGAGGGTCGCTCTACTCACCCGATATTTTTTCTTTTTCATATTTTCATAGAGCGTCTCTATGTCAAAATGGTCGTTGTATTCGTAAATCTCCTTCACAATCGCATAGCGTTCAGGGGTCTTACGGTGTCCGTTGTCTTCCAAATATTTGGTAAGTACCTTTTTTACAATCTCCAAGTTCTCTTCGGAGGTGTTTTTTTTATCTTTCTCAGCTATATTTTTCATATATTAAATATGTTTTTCAATAAAGGGCAAAAGTACTATTTATTTTTCAGAAAACAAAACACTACTATTATTTTTCAAAGCAAACACACCTCAGTCTCGCTACATTCACCCTCTTAGCATTGCGTTAACTCCTCCTTTGAAGGTAGCCAGCAATAACTGGGAATGTGCACCGCGAGAGGTTTGTCACCTTTTCCAGCTTGTCCCCCTTCGGGGGTTCGGGGGTTTACCGAATAAGAGCCTCGCTACATTCTCCCTTTTAGCATTGCATCAACTCCTCCTTTGAAGGTAGCCAGCAATAGCTGGGTATGTGTAAAGAGAGAGGTTTGTCACCTTTTCCAGCTTGTCCCCCTTCGGGGGTTCGGGGGCTTACCGAATAAGTGCCTCGCTACATTCGCTCTTTTCCATCATACTCCCTCCTATTACCTGTGGCCTAAGGCCTAGTGCCTATTCCTTTTCTTTCGCCTCGAAACCCTTATTTTAACATTTTTATCACCGTTGTATTATATTATTAATCAACTTTTTACATACTCTTTCTATACCAATCGTCCAAGATTCGTATAAGCTTCCTATAAGCTCTCTATAAGCTAACCCCACCCTCCTTAAACCCTTTTTTCACCAAAATCTCTCCCAATCCTCTTCCGAACTCCTCCGTTTCCTTTCGTTCTCTCTAACCTATCCGATTTTTGCCCGACAAGTCTTACCTGTCAAAAAACAATTTTTATCACTACTCATTTGCTAATTTTCTAATTTTCTAATTCTCTCATTTTCTCATTTTCTAATTTCTGGTATTATTGGCATTATTGATATTAAAAAAATATTTCCTACCTTTGCAGTCTAAATTCATTGAACAGCATATATGAAACTTCAAAACATCATCATTACCATAGCCTCGCTATTCACATTGCAAAGCTGTATCAAAAGCGAAGCCCCAAATGCCGAAGCTGATATCCTAACCTGTGAGGTCGACGGCAATCTGCTCATTCGTGAGCCCATAATCCAGAACACTGAGGTAAAACTCTACGTAACCGATTTAGATAAAGTAAAAAACCTCGCCCCTCGCTTCACCCTTACACAAGGGGCAACTATCAGTCCTACCAGTGGTACAGCACGCAATTTTTCTACCCCTCAAACTTATGTGGTAACCTCTGAGGACGGTAATTGGCAGAAAACTTATAAAGTGAGTTGTCTCACTAATGAAATTATCGCTCACTATCACTTCGAAAACGCTCGTATTACTGATGGTTACTACACTTTTTACGATACCTCAGTAAGCGGACAGGAAATCGCTTGGAGTAGCGGAAATGCAGGTTTTAAATTTACCAACAGTAATGCTAAACCCGATGAGTTCCCCACAAGTCAGAGTGAGAGTGGATACAGAGGGAAATGCGTGAAACTCGTAACGCAAAGCACAGGGGTTTTAGGAAAAACTTTTGGTGCTCCTATCGCAGCTGGTAATCTCTTCACAGGAAGTTTTGAAATAGATTTGTTCACCCCTGCAAAATCTACTCATTTCGGGATTCCTTTCAAAAGAAAACCTACTAATCTTTCAGGCTACTACAAATACAAAGCAGGTGAAAAACTTACCGATAAAAACGGCAATGTAATACCTAACCAAAAAGACAAATGTGATATTTATGCAGTGCTCTACGAGGTAACTTCTCAAGTACCTCATTTAGATGGTACTAACATCAAAACACACAATAATATAGTGTTAATGGCACAACTAACCGACAAGAGAGAAACCGATAATTGGGTACAGTTCTCTATTCCTTTTAAAACAATAAAAGGTCGCTCTATCGATACTAAAAAACTAAAAGAAGGAAAGTATAGTCTCGCTATAGTACTTAGTTCCAGTGAAAAAGGTGCTGATTTTACAGCAGCCGTAGGTAGTACTCTTTATGTAGATGAAATGCAATTGTCTTATGAATAATGAAGTTATGAAAAAGAATATCGTTATTGTATGCTTAATGCTATTGAGCTGTTTTTCATATGCGCAAAACGAACGTACTGAAACGCTTGTACAATCAGAAGCTAAAGGTTGGGAATACGAACTAAAAGCTGGCGTAAATATAGGAGGAGCAAGCCCAATACCACTCCCTAAAGAAATACGCAAGATAAAGGGATATAGCCCAAAGTTTAATGGCTCATTTGAAGGAACTGTAACCAAATGGCTTACTCCTAAATGGGGTATCTCAGCTAGCTTACGATTCGAAGAAAAGGGTATGGAAACCGATGCAAATGTAAAGAACTACGGTATGGAGATTATAGAACAAGGTAACCACGTGGCGGGCTATTGGACGGGTGATGTACATACTACTTACAAAAGTTCATTTGTTACCCTGCCCATATCACTGAACTATCACCTTGCTAATCGTTGGAAACTGTGCTTAGGTACATTTGTTTCTTATCGTATGGACGGTAATTTCTCAGGCTATGTAACCGAAGGTTATTTACGAGAAGGTAGTCCTATCGGTGAGAAAGTGAGTTTTACTAACGGACAGATAGCCTCTTATGATTTTAGCAGTCATCTCCGCCATTGGCATTGGGGTACACTGATAGGAGGCTCTTGGCAAGCGTTCAAGCATTTCAATATCAATGCTGAACTCACCTACGGAATAAATGATATCTTTAAAAAGGACTTTAAGACAATTACTTTTGATATGTATCCTATCTATATGAATATAGGTTTTGGGTATCACTTTTAAGCACTTTATAATATCTTAATCCTTAAAGGAAATATATGACAAAGTTATTTGTAAAAAATATGGTCTGCCATCGTTGTATAATAGTACTCGATGAACAGTTAAAAGCATTAGGCTTAACACCACAAAGCATCAATTTAGGTGAAATTACTTTTACACAGGAACTTTCGTCTGATGAGATACAAGCTATCAAACAAGCTCTCTTACCCTTAGGATTTGAGGTGATGAACGATAAGAAAAGCGTTGTTATTGAAAAAATAAAATCTATCATTATCAATTTGATATATAACCAAGACAACAAACTATCGTTTAACCTTTCTGAAATACTCAGCAGTGAATTAGGTCGAGATTACGGGGCTTTATCGCGTTTGTTTTCTGAGGTAGAAGGCAGAACTATTGAAAAATTCTTTATTGCTCAAAAGATTGAGAGAGTAAAGGAACTCTTAGTATATGACGAACTGACGCTTAGTGAAATAGCTTATCAACTCAACTATTCAAGCGTAGCACACTTAAGCAATCAGTTTAAAAAAGTTACAGGACTCACCCCTAGCTTTTTCAAGCAGATAAAAGATAACAAACGTAAGTCTTTAGATGAGGTTTAAAATCTTACAAATTAAATACAAAATTGTGTAATATCCAAGTAGATGTTTTGCTGTATCTTTGCAGCGTAAAACAAATAACTTTTTAACATTTACAATTTATGGAATACAATATAGAAGGTATGGGGTGCACAGGTTGTGCCAATACCATACAAAAAAAGCTCTCTGAAGTAGCAGGCGTAACAGCTGTTACCGTAGATTTCGCTACTAAAAAAGCTACTGTCGAAACTGATAGAGAAATCCCTTTTGAAGCTCTTGAAAAAGCCTTAGAGGGTACTCATTATAGCATTCATCAGGCTTCAAATTCTGAAGGCTCTGGTGTTTTCTATTGTCCTATGCACTGCGAAGGCGATAAAACCTACGATCACCCTGGTGATTGTCCTATATGTGGTATGCACTTGGTAGAACAAGTAGGAGGAGCTCAGCAACAACATCATCACCACGAAGAAACCCCAAAAAAAGCTAAAGGCTCTGGTGTTTTCTATTGTCCTATGCACTGCGAAGGCGATAAAACCTACGACCACCCTGGTGATTGTCCTATATGTGGTATGGATTTAGTAGAGCAAGTAGGAGGAGCTCAACAACATCATCACCACCAAGAGTCTCCCAAAAAAGTTAAAGGCAATGGTGTTTTCTATTGTCCTATGCACTGCGAGGGTGATAAAACCTACGATCACCCCGGTGATTGTCCCGTATGTGGTATGGATTTAGTAGAGCAAGTAAGTACAGAGGCTCCTGAAGGTGAAAGTGCAGAAGACCAAAAACGCAAAAAGTTACGTCGTCATTTTTGGGGTGCTGTAGCCTTTACTCTCCCTATCTTTATCATCGCAATGAGCGGAATGTGGCACAACAATCCGCTGTATGAGCTAATGCCCGTAAGTGCTTGGAACTGGGTGCAGTTTGCGCTCTCCTTACCAGTAGTTTTCTATTTCTGCTGGATATTCTTCGAAAGGGCTTGGCGCAGTATCAAGACCTTGCACTTCAATATGTTTACCCTCATAGGGATAGGTGCTGGCGTAGCTTGGCTTTTCAGTGTAGTAGGACTCTTAGTTCCTGATATGTTCCCTGAACAATTTAAAGAACACGGCTCAGTACACTTGTATTTCGAAGCTGCTACCGTCATTCTCACTTTGGTACTCTTAGGGCAAGTGCTCGAAGCCGATGCCCACAGTCGTACCCAAAGCGCTATCAAAAAACTATTGAACTTAGCGCCTAATGAAGCTACTAAAATTATTCACGGCAAAGAAGTAACCGTCTCTATAGAAGAAGTGAAAAAAGGCGATTTGCTTCGGGTAAAACCTGGGGAGAAAATCCCTGTTGATGGTGTAATTACCGAAGGTAGTGCCAGTATAGACGAAAGTATGATTACGGGCGAACCTATTCCTGCGGAAAAAGAAGTGGGCAATAAGGTATCGGCAGGTACGCTCAACGGTATGCAGTCCTTTGTGATGCAAGCCGAAAAGGTAGGTAGCGATACTCTGCTTTCTCAAATCGTACAGTTGGTACAGCAAGCCAGCAGTAGTAGGGCTCCTATTCAAAATTTAGCCGACAAGATAGCCTCTTACTTTGTACCTATTGTGATAGGGATTTCAGTGCTTACCTTTGTGATATGGTCGGTTTTTGGAGGTGAAAATGCTTACGTATACGCCCTGCTCAATGCCGTAGCAGTATTGATTATTGCTTGTCCTTGTGCACTCGGTTTAGCTACCCCTATGTCGGTAATGGTAGGCGTAGGCAAAGGAGCTCAAAACGGTATCTTGATACGCAATGCTGAAGCCTTAGAAGTGATGAACCGTGTTAATACTTTGGTTGTAGATAAAACGGGTACCCTCACCGAAGGTAAACCCAGTGTGAGTCGTGTGCTCACTTTTGGCGATACTACCGAAAAAGACTTGCTACAAACGCTTTACAGTCTTAACAAGCATAGCGAACACCCGCTTGCCAAAGCTACCAATGCGTATGCTCAAGCACAAGGTATTACTTCCTTATCTTTCACCCACTTTGAAGCTATAGCGGGCAGAGGAGTAAAAGCTACTTTTGAAGGAAAAGATTATTTCTTTGGCAACGAACGTCTAATAAAAGAACTCGATATTGCTTTGCCCGAAGAAGTAAGCACTGCTGTAAAAGCGGAACAGGCGCAAGGAAAGACCGTTTCGCTCGTAGTCGTAGAAAACCAAGTGATAGGGGCAGTCGCCATAACCGATAAAGTAAAAGCTTCTACTGCTGAAGCGATACAAGAGTTGCAAGACTTAGGGGTAGAAATCGTGATGCTCACCGGTGATAATCCGCTTACAGCTGAGGCTGTAGCCAAAGAAATAGGTATCACTCAGTACAAAGCGGGAATGCTTCCTCAAAACAAGCAAGAGGAAGTAGTGCGTTTGCAAGCGGAAGGTAAAATCGTAGCAATGGCAGGCGATGGTATCAACGATGCTCCTGCTTTAGCACAAGCCAATGTGGGTATCGCAATGGGTAACGGAACTGATATTGCGATAGAAAGTGCTAAAATCACTTTGGTAAAAGGCGACTTGAGCGGAATTGTAAAAGCTAAAAAACTCAGCAAAGCGGTGGTGAAAAACATACGCGAAAACCTTTTCTTTGCGTTAGTGTATAACAGCGTAGGTATTCCCGTTGCGGCAGGGGTGCTATACCCTATTTTTGGTATCTTGCTTTCTCCTATGTTGGGTGCTTTAGCAATGAGCTTTAGCTCTGTAAGTGTTATAAGTAATGCTTTAAGATTGAGAAGAACGAAATTATAAAGAATAAAAAAAGCGATACAGAATGTTAATCTCCTCTTAATAAATCAATTTCAGCTACTAACTCTTATTTCCTTCTTTAAACCGAATATAAATTAAGGTTTTTGTACATTTTTTATTGTACAACTGATAAAAATGCCGTACTTTTGTAGCGAAATTGTTTAACGTAATATATACATATATAAAACTATAAAACGAATGGCAGGATTATTTAAAACATCTGTTGCAAGAAAGGTGGCGATGGCTCTCTCGGCACTCTTTCTCATTCTCTTTCTAATCATTCACTTTGCGGTAAACTTCACCTCTGTGATTAGCGAGAGTACTTTCAACGAGCTATCTCATTTTATGGGCACCAATCCTCTTATTCAGTTTGCTATGCAACCTGTATTGCTCGCTGGGGTGTTGTTCCACTTCATTATGGGATTTGTCTTGGAAATCCAAAACAAAAAAGCTCGTGGTAGTGAGGCATATTACAGCTATAATGGGGGTGCTAACTCCACTTGGATGTCTCGTAATATGATTATCACAGGAGTGGTGATTCTTCTCTTCTTAGGGTTGCACCTCTATGATTTTTGGCTAGGCGAAATGAACTACAAGTACATCGAGCAATTACCTCCAAACCCCGACCGCTACTACGAAGAATTAGTAGAGAAATTCCACAACCCTGTGCGTGTGGGTATTTATGTGTTAGCCTTTATCGCTTTGGCTTTGCACTTGCTACACGGCTTTCAATCATCTTTCCAATCTATGGGCTGGAAAGATGATGAGCGCAAAAAGTTTATCAGTTGCGTTGGCAATTGGTATTCTTACATTATCTGTGGAGGCTTTATCTTCATCGCCCTCTTCCATTACATTAAATTTTTAACAGCTTAATCTTATGAGTACATTAGATTCTAAAATTCCTGAAGGTCCTATAGCGGACAAATGGACGAAATATAAAGACCATATCAACCTCGTAAACCCTGCTAACAAGCGTAATATCGATGTGATTGTGGTAGGTACTGGCTTGGCAGGAGGTTCGGCTGCAGCTACCCTCGCTGAATTAGGCTACAACGTGAAAGCATTTGCTTACCAAGATTCTCCTCGTCGTGCACACTCTATCGCTGCTCAAGGGGGTATCAATGCCGCTAAAAACTATATGGGCGATGGCGACTCTATCTATCGCTTGTTCTACGATACTGTAAAAGGGGGCGACTACCGCGCTCGTGAGGCTAACGTATATCGCCTTGCTGAAGTATCTGGCAATATCATCGACCAATGTGTGGCGCAAGGCGTACCTTTCGCTCGTGATTATGGTGGGCTACTTGATAACCGCTCTTTCGGTGGGGTATTGGTTTCTCGTACTTTCTATGCCAAAGGTCAAACAGGACAACAGCTCTTGCTCGGTTGCTATGCCGCGATGAACCGCCAAATCGCTCGTGGTAAAATTGATATGTACAACCGCCACGAAATGCTCGATGTGGTAATCGTAGACGGCAAAGCTCGTGGTATCATCGCTCGTAACCTTGTTACTGGCGAAATTGAACGCCACTCTGCTCACGCTGTAGTTATCGCCTCTGGTGGTTATGGTAACGTATACTTCCTTTCAACCAATGCGATGGGCTCTAACGCCACCGCAGCTTGGAAAATCCACAAAAAAGGTGCTTACTTTGCTAACCCTTGCTTCACTCAAATTCACCCTACTTGTATCCCTCGTTCAGGTGACTATCAGTCTAAATTAACTTTGATGTCTGAATCTTTGCGTAACGACGGACGTATTTGGGTACCTAAGAAAATGGAAGATGCAGTAGCGATACGCGAAAAACGCAAAAAACCTACTGAAATCCCTGAAGAAGACCGCGATTACTACTTGGAGCGCCGTTACCCTGCTTTCGGTAACCTCGTGCCTCGTGACGTAGCTTCACGTGCTGCTAAAGAGCGTTGCGATGCAGGCTATGGTGTAAACGAAACAGGTGAAGCTGTTTATTTGGATTTCTCTTCTGCTATCGAACGTTACGGTAAAGAACAATGTAAAATCCACGGTGTAGAACCTACTAAAGAAGAAGTTACTAAACGTGGTGAAAAAATCGTAGAAGCCAAATACGGTAACCTTTTCCAAATGTACGAAAAGATTGTAGCCGAAAACCCTTATAAAACACCAATGATGATTTATCCTGCTACTCACTACACTATGGGTGGTATTTGGGTAGATTACAACTTGATGACCACTATACCTGGTTGTTATGCTATTGGTGAGGCAAACTTCTCCGACCACGGAGCAAACCGCTTAGGAGCTTCTGCCTTGATGCAAGGTTTAGCTGATGGTTACTTTGTATTACCTTACACTATTGGCGATTACTTATCCGCTGATATCCGTACTGGTAAAATCCCTACTGATACCCCTGAATTTGACGAAGCAGAACGCATCGTAAAAGAGCGTTTAGCTTACTTCATCAACAATAAGGGTACCCACTCTGTAGATTACTTCCACAAGAAACTTGGTAAAGTGATGTGGGATAAAGTAGGTATGGCGCGTAATGCAGAAGGCTTGAAAGAAGCTATAAAAGAAATACGCGAAATACGCGAAGATTTCTGGAAAAACGTAAAAGTACCTGGTGAACTCACTGGTATGAATGTAGAGCTTGAAAAAGCGGGTCGTGTAGCCGACTTCCTTGAACTTGGTGAGTTATTTGCTAAAGATGCTTTAGAGCGTAATGAGTCTTGTGGTGGTCACTTCCGCGAAGAGTATCAAACTCCTGATGGTGAGGCCCTCCGTGACGACAAAAACTATGCTTATGTAGCCGCTTGGCAATACACTGGTAATCCTAAAGAAGTAGTGAATACCTACAACCCTAGTGAAGAGGTAATGCATAAAGAACCTCTTGTATTTAAAGATATTGAACTTAAACAACGTAGTTATAAATAGAAAGATATGGCAACGATGAACCTAACACTCAAAGTGTGGCGACAAAAAAACTCGCAAGAGAAAGGTCGTATGGTAGATTATAAAGTAACCAACATTTCAGACCATATGTCTTTTTTGGAAATGTTGGATGTACTCAACGAACAACTCATTGAAAAAGGAGAAGAACCTGTAGCATTCGACCACGATTGCCGTGAAGGTATTTGCGGTATGTGCTCTCTCTTCATCAATGGGGAAGCTCACGGACCCGACCGTGGGGTAACTACTTGTCAGTTGCATATGCGTATGTTCAAAGATGGTGATACCATCACTATTGAACCTTGGCGCGCTACTGCTTTCCCTGTTATCAAAGACTTGATGGTAGATAGAACTGCTTTTGAGCGCATTCAACAAGCAGGGGGATATATCTCTGTAAATACTTCTGGTAATACCCAAGATGCCAACGCTATTCCTATCCCTAAACGCGATGCCGACCGCTCTATGGACGCTGCGGCTTGTATAGGTTGTGGAGCTTGTGTGGCTACTTGTAAAAACTCTTCGGCTATGCTGTTTGTGGCTGCCAAAGTATCGCAATTTGCCCTCCTTCCTCAAGGTCGTGTAGAGGCTACTGAGCGCGTACTCAATATGGTAAACCAAATGGAACACGAAGGTTTTGGTAACTGTACCAACACTGGTGCCTGCGAAGTAGAATGCCCTAAAGGTATTTCACTTGAAAATATCGCACGCCTCAATCGTGAATATCTCAAAGCAAGCATTCGATAATTAGCAAATTTGGAAATTAGCAAATAAAAAACTGCCTCAGAATAGTTTGGGGCAGTTTTTATTATCTCTTATTTACTTCCTCTCAACACTGGGTTCAACTCATCATCGTTATACATCTTCATTTGTTTATAGACCTTCATATATTTGCGACCAGTGGCTATATCGTCTAAAAGTTGGTTGAGAGCCGTTGAAAGGTCTTTTTTCTGTTCGAGCAGTACATTCAGTTTTTCTTGACATTTAGCGCGATGTTCAGGGGTAGCATCGAGGCGGTTTACTTCTTCCTCCATATGGTAAATTTTCAGTGCTAAAATAGAAAGCCTATCCACTGCCCACGCAGGACTTTCAGTATTGATAGTAGCCTCAGGAAGTGGTTTCACCTCCTTATACAAGTCTAAAAAATAGCTATCTATATACTCTACCATATCAGTGCGATCTTGGTTAGAAGCGTCGATTTTGCGCTTGAGGTCAAGGGCAGCCACTGGGTCGATATGTGGGTCGCGAATAATATCCTCGTAATGCCATTGCACGGTGTCAATCCAATTTTTGCGATAAAGCAAGTGATTGAGCAAGTCGGTTGATGGATAAGGGTTTGTAAAAGACTGATATACATCGTCGGCAATGTGGTATTGCGCAATACTTTCTTCAAATATTTTAAAAGCTTTTTCTGAAAACATAGTCATTAATTTTTGGGCAAATATAAAGTTTTTCTTTAATAAATCAAACCTTTTATGTAACTTTGCCACAAATTTTAATTTTTCTATGAAACACTTCATTTTTATCATCACTTTATTCACCCTCATTATGGAAAACCTACAAGCACAAAACAACGCTGATAATCAAACTATTTATCAGTTTACTGTAGAAGATATCAATGGCAAACCCTTTGCCCTTGCCGACCTCAAAGGCAAGAAAGTAATAATTGTTAATACTGCCTCAAAATGTGGTCTCACCCCTCAATACAAAGAACTCGAAGCACTTTATCAGCAGTATAAGAAAAAGGACTTTATCATTATAGGATTCCCCGCTAATAATTTCTTAGGACAAGAACCGGGTAGTAATGAACAAATCGCTTCATTTTGCAGTATCAACTATGGAGTAACATTCCCGATGATGAGCAAAATATCGGTAAAAGGAAAGAATATGCACCCTCTATATCAGTTTCTTACCCAGAAAGCGAAAAACGGTGTAGAAGATTCTAAAGTAAAATGGAACTTCCAAAAATATCTCATTGGCAGAGATGGCAAGTTAGAAAAAGTAATCGACCCTAAAACCTTACCTTCTAGCGATGAAGTGAAACAATGGATTGAAAAATAATCAAATAGAATCGAGAATTAATGACGACAAGAGAACTACTACACGATGCTTTAGCTTTGACAGAACATAGTTTTGCCAACGAAAATCCCAAATACATCAAAAAACAAAAGAACAAGATACTCTTCCACACCTTGTTAAACATTCCATTTGCTAAAAAATGGTTTAGTTTGATACAATCGGAGGAGTATAAGTGGGTGCTTTCACACCGTTCACGTATTTATTTTAAGCCTTTTAGGGTGTATATGTCTACCAAATGGGGCAAGAAAGAACGAACTAAAGCCTTGCTGAGTTGTTATGCTTTTATCAAGCAACAGCCTTTTTTGACGCGTGTTATCCAAGAAGAAAAGCCTATCAAATTGGCTGAGTTCACAATGAAATACAACAGCGAAAAGGGACAAATATACCTCGGATACAATGAACGTTTCCGCAAAGAGGGGGAATTGGTGGTCTCGTTGCATTGTGATAGTTATCAGGAGGCTATCTGTGAAGCTTCTTTTGTGATTGACAAAGAAAATGAGGGATGGGTATGTCGTATAGGCTGTGTACAAGGCAACAAAAGTGCCGAAACTGAGAATGCTATCAAGGAATTACAAAAACAGATGTATGCTCTTCGTCCTAAAGCCCTGATGATATTTATCATTCAGGAACTTAGCAGGCAATTAGGCTGCACCGCTTTGTATGGCGTAGGCAGTAAAATTCAGGCACATAACAAAAAACACTTTATTCATATAGAATGGTTGCACAAACTCAGTTTTAGTTATGACACATTGTGGAAAGAAGCCGATGGCACTCCCGATAAAGATGGGTGGTTCAAGCTTCCTATTGAAATGCACCGCAAACCAATGGAAGAAATCAAATCGAGCAAGCGGTCGCTCTACCGCTATAGGTATGAGATGTTAGACAAAATTGCAACAGAAATAAAAGAGACAATTAAGAAATAACAAGATGAAATTAGATATATTAGCTTTTGGGGCACACCCCGATGATGTAGAATTAGGGGCTGCAGGCACCATTGCCAAAGAGATTAGCTTAGGCAGAAGTGTGGGCATTATCGACCTGACTCAAGGGGAATTGGGCACACGTGGCAGTGCTGAAATACGCCACCAAGAGGCAACCAAAGCCAAAGAGCTATTAGGGGTAAGTATACGCGAAAATTTAAAATTCCGTGATGGTTTTTTCATAAATAACGAAGCTCATCAAATGGAGATTATTAAAAAAATACGTCAATATCAGCCCGAGATAGTGCTTTGCAATGCTATAGACGACCGTCATATCGACCACGGCAAAGGTAGCAAACTCGTGAGCGATGCTTGTTTTCTCAGCGGTTTGCGACGCATCGAAACTACTCTCGACGGTGTAGCACAAACGGCTTGGCGTCCTAAAGTAGTGTATCACTACATTCAGTGGAAGAATATAGCCCCTGATTTTGTGGTAGATATCACAGGATTTATGGAAGCCAAAGTGAATGCTGTGTTGGCTTACAGCTCTCAGTTTTACGACAGTAATAGCAATGAGCCCACTACTCCAATTTCTGACAAGAACTTTTTAGATAGCGTTACTTACAGAGCACGCGATTTGGGTAGGCTAATTGGTACAGATTTTGCGGAAGGTTTTACGTGTGAGAGAGTTCCCGCCGTGGAATCTCTTTTTAATCTTAAATAACTGAAAAATGAAATTAATATTATTAACTATTGGTATATTACTGCTATGTGTAGCAGGTATGGCAATTAAGATTTGGGGTAAAAAAGGCGGTAAATTTGCTGGCACTTGTGCGAGCCAAAATCCACATTTAAACCCTGAAGGGGAACCTTGTAGTTTCTGCGGTCGCTTACCCGACGAACAAGAGTGCAGAAATAAATAATGGCTGAAGCACTTGCTGAAAATATAGTCGCTGCAAAAGCAGGTAAACAACGAGCTTTTAGTTGGTTGTTAGACGAGTTTTGGACTGATGTGTACAACTTTCAGCTCAAGCGTGTGAATGATGAAGTTGAAGCAGAGGATATTAGCATACAAACATTTGCTAAAGCATTCGACAAGCTCCATACTTACGACGAGCGATACTCTTTCCGCACTTGGTTAATTGCTATTTCTAAAAATATTCACATAGATAACCTGAGAAAGCAAAATGAGTCGCTATTGCACTTAGATCGAGAGGAAAAGCAATCTAAAACGCTGATAGATGAGACCCCCATCATAGAGGATAGCCTCATTATGGAACAGCAGTTCGACTACTTGTTAAAGAGTATAAAACAACTAAAAGAGCCTTACCGAACGGCAATACAACTGCGCTATTTGCACGAAAAAAGCTATAAAGAGATTGCCGAAGAGATGCAATCACCGATGAGCAGTGTGAAGATTACCCTGCTAAGAGCTAAGAAAATGCTGGCAGAGATATTAAAGAAAAACAGATGAGACCTTTATGTTTCATCTGTTTTTTTATACTTGTTTTATAAAGCTACATTCTTGCGGTGGATATCTATGACTTCGGAGATTTGGTATTCATCAAAAAGACTGAGAAGCTCGTCAACCCCTTCTTCTAATTTTAAATCCATTTCTTCTGGATAAATAGGCAAAATACAATAGAAATTGATAATCGTACCATCTTTAGTGTGTAACTTTAAGAAGTCCTGTGGTGCCGATAAGTAAGGGGGCATCAGCAGGATACAACCGAAATCAGTATTAGCAATAGGTTCAGCATCAGGACCGTTGGGGATAGTGTGTCCTTCAGCCATCCACGTTTTGTACTGATGCGGGAAACGCGCTATCATCTTCAGGAAGTACACAGGCCAATAGTTATCGTCGTCTTTAAAAGCTTCATCGCTGATAGGCCAATCGGCGGGGAGGTAGACCATCAGCTCAGCGTGGCTGTAGTCGTTCGGGTCATCTAAGCCTTCGGGTAAGTACATAGGGTAATCGCTCATACCGGTCGTAAAGAGTACGTTGTAAGGCGTTTCGGGGGTAGGTTTAATCCAATGTACATCTATATGCACATATTCTGAGACGATTTCGTGGAATACGCTGTCTATTTTGCCGATATATTTTTCAAAATGGTCGCAAATTTCGTCCATATACACACAGGTGCGGTCAGGCAATACAAAATTGCTTCTGTCTTTTTCTGAATAGTTATAAACGTTCGAGCCTCCTTCCGATACATAATCGGGGGTAGGAGCGAAGATATTAGGCAAATCGTTTTCTTCGTCATAAGAAACGGCTTCAATGAGCGAGTGCATCTCGTTGTCGTAGTATACGATTCCCTTTTCAATATCATCAGTAAGGAATTCTAGCCAATCTTCCATAGAGTCGTGGTGCAAATCCATAAAAGAGTCTTCTATAGAATCCAACACCAAATCTATTTCTCCTATCTGACCTATCACGCCTTCTTCATCGGGATCGAGGTCTATGAACATAAAGCGCGCCCCATTGGAGAGGAACGGGATCCATTTAGGATTATAAAATTGGTTTTTTATTACCTTATCCCAGCACATATCAATCGCTTCTTCTTCATCAAAGCGGAGTGACTGCCAATTAGGCATACTCTCCAATTGCTCAAGCCAGTGTTCTTGGGTGCGTTTGATTTCTTCTAAGGGGATAAAGCGCAAACCATTAAGGAAGAATACATCGTTTTCGCCTTCTTTTTGTCCGTTGAAAGTCTGGTATAACTTTCTCACCTCAGAAGGCAAAGTAATACCCATTTCCTCCTCAAATACCGCTATTTGGGTATCCGAAACACCTTTGTTGAGACTTGCAATAAGAGGAGTTGCTTGTTCAAGTATTACGTCTAAAAAACGTTTGACAGTTTTTTCCATAGTCATTTTATACAATAGTTTTTCGCAACAAATGTACGACTTTTCTATTAAAAAACAAATATCATTTTATATTTTTTCGTTTCTCTTTCTAAATATTAAAAATATAGCATATCTTTATGTCATATTTTAATTAAACAAAAGACGTATGGACACTGGAGTCACATCGGTTTTGAGCTATTTTGGCTTACTGTCTTTTTTTCGGTAAGAAAGGTCAGAAAAGTCTATCAATCACTTTTCACTCTTTACCACTCTCTCCTGGCGGTTGATAGATTCTTGGTGAATAGTCTTAAATACCTGAATCACTAAATCCTCACTTAGGTTGCGTTGTTCGCCTTCTGATATCATTTTGCCAAGAATTTCGTGCCAACGTTGGTTTTGCAAAATCGCTACATTATTCGCTTTTTTCAGCATTCCTATCTCATCGGCTACCTCCATACGTCTTTTGAGTAAATCCAATAATTTGTTGTCCAGTATATCAATGCGCGAACGTAAATTACTTAACTGACTCACATAGTCTTCTTCAGCTACCGAAGCCTCGCGAATGCGCAAATCTCTCATTATTTGTATGAGGCGTTCAGGGGTAATCTGTTGTGCTGCATCACTCCACGCAGCATCAGGGGTACAGTGCGTTTCAATCATTAAGCCATCGAAGTTTAAGTCGAGAGCCGTTTGCGATACATCAAAAATCATATCGCGTTTGCCGGTGATATGCGAAGGGTCGCAAATAAGTGGCAAGTCAGGGAACTTGTTTTGCAGTTCAATTACCAATTGCCATTCAGGAATATTGCGGTATTTGGTCTTTTCGTAAGTAGAAAATCCGCGATGTATCACCCCCAAGTTTTTGATGCCTGCGCGTTGTAATCGTTCCAAAGCACCTATCCATAACGGAAGATCGGGATTTACAGGATTTTTTACCAAGATAATCTTATCAGTGCCTTCTAGCTCATCGGCTATTTCTTGAATAATAAACGGACTCACAGTAGAGCGCGCTCCTATCCACAACATATCAATATCGTGCTCCAAGGCAAGCTTCACGTGGTCTTTATTGGCTACTTCGGTAGCCGTTTTGAGTCCCGTTTCTTTTTTTACCCGTTGTAGCCATTTGAGCCCTAACGCTCCTACACCTTCAAACATACCTGGGCGGGTACGAGGTTTCCAAATACCTGCACGGAAGAAAGATACATCAGTATCTTTTAGGCTATGTGCTATTTTCAGCACTTGTTCTTCAGTCTCAGCACTGCAAGGTCCAGCAATTACTACGGGGTGGTTAAGGTGTAAATCATCGAGCCACTGTCTATTTTCTTTGGTTATTTCCATTCTATGGGTCTTATTCTTTTAGTTGTCAAAGGGCAAAGATACAAAAAACTAAAGAATAAGTAATGAAAAACCAAAAAACTCTACATTATCAACTGATAAATCAGCAAAAAAGTAAAATATACCCATTTTCAAATCTTTAACAATTATCTTTATAATCTCTTGCCTTTGCCTTAGTTTTCTCTTACCTTCGTTCACTCTTGATTTGTCTGTGTAGCTCGTACTCTCATTTCCTAATTTTCAAATTTCCTAATTTGCTAATTTTTCTACCTGCCCGTGCGACTCGCACCTTTGGCAAAGTTGAAATCCACTAATAACCTTCTTTTTATCTCTACCTTAGCTTCAACTTTCCTTTGCCTTAGGTTCGTTATTCCTTCGTTCATCGTTCGTCTTTTATTCGTTGTAGAGCCACTGTAGAGCCACTGTAGAGCCACTGTAGAGCCACTGTAGACCCACTGTAGACCCACTGTAGAGCCACTGTAGAGCCACTGTAGAGCCACTGTAGAGCCACTGTAGAGCCACTGTAGAGCCACTGTAGAGCCACTGTAGAGCTACTGTAGAGCCACTGTAGAGCCACTGTAGAGCCACTGTAGAGCCACTGTAGAGCCACTGTAGAGCCACTGTAGAGCCACTGTAGAGCCACTGTAAAACCACCCTTTGTTCGTATTATCGTCGTTGTAGTTTCTTCTCAGCGAGAGGGGATAAGGAGGGTAGGTTCCCTTTGTTCATTAATCATTTTCTTTAAGATTACTATAATTTTTAAATACACAAACGAAAATAATAGAAATTTCCTCCTATCACTTTTTAATCATCTGCTATCAAAAATATTTAAATGTTTAATAGTTAGTCAATTAACTTTTATATATTTTTCTTCATTATCAAAAATTAGCCACAATTTTGATAGTGTTTGACCGATTTTTGATAGTGCTATACTTTCTTTTGCCTTACCTTTGCCTCCGAAAAAACATCGTATTTTCATCAATACGAAGAAAATAAAACCAATTGTTAAAAAACAAATACCAATATGATGAGTAGAAAGATAAACAAGCGCATTTTACTATCGCTTTTGCTCTGCAACTGTTCGGGTGCTCTTTTCGCCCAACAAGTAAAAGGAGTGGTGAAAGCAAAATCCGACAACAGCCCTATGATGGGTGTAAGTGTGGTGGTAAAGCACAAAACAGTAGGTGCTTCTACTGATTTCGACGGGAATTATACCCTTCAACCTGTTGCAGCCACCGATAGTTTGGTCTTTTCTTATATAGGCTACAAATCCCAAACCGTAGCCGTGAAAGGACGCAAGGAAATAAACGTAAGTTTAGAAGAAGAGGTGACTACTCTCGAAGGAGTTACCGTTTCTGTAGGGTATCGTACTGAACGTAAAACCGACCTTACCGGTGCAGTATCAGTAGTAAAGGTAAACGAAATGATGTCTACTGCCGAAAACAACCCTATGAAAGCCCTCCAAGGTCGTGTAGCAGGTATGCAAGTAACCGATAACGGTGGTCCTGCTGGTAAAGCTACCATTCGCATTCGCGGTATCGGTACGCTTAATAACAACGACCCTCTTTATATTATCGATGGAGTACCTACTCAGGGTGGTATGCACGAGCTGAACTCTAACGATATCGAGAGTATACAAGTGTTGCGCGACGCTTCGGCAGCAAGTATCTATGGGTCACGTGCTGCCAATGGGGTCATCGTTATTACTACCAAAAAAGGTAGAAACGGAGTGTTAAAGGTAGATTTCGACCATTATACTACCGTTTCGATGTTTCACTCTCGTATGAAGATGCTCAATGCTAATGAGTATGCACAAGTGCTTTGGAAAGCAGCGGTAAACCGTGGTAACGACCCTAATCAAAACCCACTTGGTATTCATTATGATTACACTACCGATGCCAATGGTCACAGCACCCTTAATAATTTGTACTATCCACGTGAGTATTTCGATAAAACAGGAAGCCCTATGCTCCCTTCTAATACCGATTGGTTCAAGGAAATCACTCGTATGGGGGTAACTGAATCTTATAACCTTTCGGTTACCAATGGTACTGAAAAAGGTAACTACTTCCTTTCGTTAGGCTATTATAACAACGATGGTTTGGTAAAGAATACTGATTTCTCCCGTTTTTCTGCTCGTATTAATACCGATTACAAACTCTTTGGCGATGTGGTAACCATAGGCGAAAACTTCACTGTAAACCGTACCAGCGAGGTAGAACAACCTCACCAAATTACCGAATCGGCAATGATAGCGGTGCCTTTCATTCCGGTGCGCACCCAAGACGGTAAGCATTGGGGAGGTCCTGTAAATGGTTTGCCCGACCGTCAGAACCCTGCTCGCTTAGTGAACGACAATAAGGATAATCGTTATAATTATTGGCGTATGTTTGGGAATGCTTTCATCAACATTCAGCCTATTAAAGGTTTCAATGTGCGTTCTAATTTTGGGGTAGATTACGGTAATTTCTACAAACGCGTACTCAATCATTCGTACGTTTCAGGATTTATGGAAGAAGGTAAAGAAAAAACTTTCTCTCAACTCGAGCAAGCTCACTGGACAAAATGGAACTGGGCAAATACTGCCACCTATGACTTCGAGCTCGGTAAGAGTCGTTTCGAAACCTTAGCAGGTATGGAAATGTATTCACAAAATGATCTCAATTTTGCTGTAAAAGGTAACAATCTTGCCGTTGAAACTCCTGAATATATGTGGCCAACTTTAGCTACAGGTGGGGTTAGCGGTAGTGGTTCATCTACCGGCTATAAGTTACTTTCTTTCTTCGGAAAAATCAACTATGCTTTTGATAACAAATATCTTGCTTCTGTAACTCTTCGTCACGATGGCTCTTCTCGTTTTGCCAAAGAAAACCGCTGGGGTACTTTTCCTGCCTTCAACTTGGGTTGGCGTCTCTCTCAAGAAGCTTTTATGGAGAATATTCGCAATACAGTGTCTGAAATCAAATTGCGTTTCGGTTGGGGACAAAACGGTAACCAAGATATTAACAACTATGCAATCTACGATATCTTCGACCCTTACTATGGGGTAACAGGCGACTTTATCTGGAATGGCATCTGGAAAACTTCTTACGATATCGAAGGTAAAGGCTCAGGACAATTAGCTTCTGGATTCCGTCGTACTCGCCTCGGTAATAAAAACCTCAAATGGGAAACTACCACGCAAACCAACTTCGGGTTAGACTTTGCTTTCTTCAATAATAGTCTTTACGGTTCAGCCGAATACTATATCAAAAAGACCAAAGATATCTTGGTAGAACCTCCTTATGCAGGTATTAAAGGAGAGGGTGCTTATCAATGGGTGAACGGTGCGGCAATGGAAAATAAAGGTTTGGAAGTATCCGTAGGATATCGCAACGAAACCAAAGGCGGACTCAAATACGATATCAATGCCAATATCGCTACTAACAAGAACAAGATTACTGAATTGCCTGAATCAGTGATCAATGCTTATGGAGGTAACGGTAAATGGGATAACGGTTTAGGTCGTCCTGTAGGTTCTAATAATTTCTATGGTTATGTAGCCGACGGTATTTTCAAAACACAAGAAGAAGTAGACCAGCATCCTATACAGAATGGTAAAGGTATTGGTCGTATTCGCTACCGCGATTTGAATAACGATGGAGTAGTAAACGAAGATGACCGCACTTGGATAGGTAACCCACAACCCGATTTTATCTATGGTCTCAACCTCAATTTAGAGTACAAAAACTTCGACTTTACTGCTTTCTTCCAAGGAGTACAGAATGTAGATGTCGTTTCTAACGTAAAACGCCATACTGATTTTTGGAGTGTGCAAGATACATATGGTAACAAAGGTCGCCGTTTGCTCGATGCCTTTGATCCTGTTACCAATCCAGATTCCGATATCCCAAGTGTTTCAAGTGTAGACGATAACAACGAAGGACGTATGTCTACCTACTATGTAGAGAATGGTTCTTACCTAAAACTTCGTAACGTACAGTTAGGCTATACCTTGCCTAAAGAAGTATCCGAAAAAGTAAGACTCAGTAAGTTGCGCTTGTATGTGAGCGGACAAAACCTCCTTACAATCAAGAGCAAATCGTTTACAGGTAAAGACCCTGAAAACCCTAATTATGGCTATCCTATCCCAATAACTTTTACTATGGGATTGAATGCTAGCTTTTAATAATTATTAATAGTCCGACACGTCCGATAAATAATAATAAAATGAAAAAAATAATATATACCACCGCAATATTTGCAACTCTACTTACAGGTTGCAGTTTTTTGGACGATAATCCACAAGGGATTATGACCGAGAAAGAAGCTATTTCTAAAGCCGATGAACTTGCTATTGCTGCTTATGCCGCTTTGGGTAACGACCACTACGATTCGCCTTTTAGTCTTTGGATTTATGGCAATGTACGTGCAGATGATGCTTATAAAGGCGGTCAAGACGTAAGTGATATTCAAGTATTTCACTTCTATGAAATAGCCCAAAATATCGACCCTACTTATGCCGAAGCCGATAAATTCTGGTTTATGTGTTACCAAGCAATTTCGCGCACCAATACCGCTCTTAAAGCGTTACATCAAGCATCGGATGCCGAAGTGCCTAACCGCCAATCACGCATAGGCGAAATGTACTTCTTGCGCGGGCACTTTTACTTTATTCTTAAAACCATCTTTGGGCATATACCTTTCGTAGACGAAAACACTCCTGATAGTGCCTACGAAACCACACCTAACACCTTGCCCAACGATGAACAATGGCAAAAAATAGTAAGCGACTTTAAAAAAGCTTACGACCTATTGCCTGCCACTCAAGCTCAAAAGGGAAGAGCTACTAAAAGTGCAGCAGCAGCTTACCTTGCTAAAGCCTATTTGTACAAAGCGTATCGCCAAAGCGATAATAACAGTGTAACCGGTATTAACAGTCAAGATTTGCAAGAAGTACTTACTTATACCAATGTAGTGTTAAGCTCTGCTTACGGTTTGGAAGACGACTTTGCTTTTAACTTCCTCCCTGGTGGGTATGAAAATGGTAAAGAATCTCTCTTTGCGGTACAATACTCAGTGGACGATGGTACCCAATACGGAAGCCTCAACTGGGGTGATGTACTTTCAGTGCCACAGAAATTAGGGTGCTGTGATTTTCATAAACCAAGTCAGAATTTGGTAAATGCCTTTAAAACAGTGAATGGCTTACCCGATTTTGATAACTTCAACAACAACGATTACAACGCTGCTAGTGATAAAGCCGACCCTCGTTTGTTCCACACTGTTGCCTTACCTGGCTTGCCTTATAAGTACAACACCGAGTTGATTTACAAGAACGACTGGAATCGCAATAGCAATGTGTATGGCTTCTATGCCTCCCTCAAAGAGAACGTAGACCCTTCTTGCTCTTGCTTCCGCAATATCAACCCTTTCCGTGGTAACTCTAAGAACCGTATCGTGTTGCGTTATGCCGATGTACTCCTAATGCGTGCCGAAGCTCTTATCGAGCTCAATCGTAGCAACGAAGCCCTTGCTCTTATCAACCAAGTGCGCCAACGTGCTAAACAAAGTACTTCGCTTATCGGTTATGCCACAAACACCGATATAGCCTTGTACCAAGATGGAGTAAACATCACTTGGAATCAAGAAAACGCACGCAAAGCACTCCGTTGGGAACGCCGTTTAGAGTTTGCTATGGAAGGCTCTCGTTTCTTCGACCTTGTACGCTGGGGTATCGCCGACCAAGTACTCAACGACTATTTCACTAAAGAGAAAACACGTCGTCCAGCGATATTCAGCAGTGCTTATTTCACTAAAAATAAAAATGAGTATATCCCTATTCCACAAAACCAAATAGGGTATGTAAAAGGTATTTACAAACAAAATGCAGGATTCTAATATGAAAACAATAGTACACAAACTCGCCCTCAGTGTAGTAGCTTTGCTCGGCTTACTCAGCTGTGACGAAAAGCACGAAGGCGAACTTATTAACGACAAAGAGGCAAAAATTAATGCCTTTCAAGCCGATGGTATCGATGGGATTATAGACGAGGAGAAACAAACTATCACGGTGTACGCTCCTTGGAATACCGATCTTACCAAAATGACCACTTCCCTCTCATTGCCCGAGGGAGCTACCTCAGTGCCTACTGCAGGAACGAATGTCGATTTGAGCAAAGGTGCCAAATACCGCATTTTCAACGGTAACCTCTATTGGGATTACACTGTTACCGCTCAATATCCACAGTTAGAGAATTTTGCTATTGGCAAATACAAAGCTACGATTGACCACAGTACGGGTAAGATAAGTGTGAAATACCCTAAGGGTGAAAGCCTTACTGCGCTTACTCCCACCTTCAGCACAACACCTAATGCTACTGTGAGCCCTGCTTCGGGAGTTACCCAAAACTTTACCCAAAGCGTTACTTATACTATGAGTTATCGTGGAAAAAGCTTTGTGTATAGCGTAGAGATTATCCCTACTAACTTTGCACCTATTGCCTTTGTAGGTACAGCTAACAGTGCTTCTGCTATAGCCGATGAAGACGAGAAAGCAGCTTACACTTGGCTTGCCGAAAATTACGACACTGCTAAATACATTTCGTTTAGCGACATCAAGGACGGCAAAGTTAATCTCAACGACTATAAAGTGATTTGGTGGCATTGGGATAACAACAAAGAGTTGCCTGCCGAAGCCAAAGCAGATGCTGTCGTGAACAAGATGAAACAATTCTATGCTGCCGGCGGTTCGTTCTTATTGTCTTCTTGGGCAGTACAATACGTAGTCGATTTAGGTATCGCCTTAGACGGCAAGGTAGTAAACAATATGTGGGGTGAAAATAACGTTCCATTTACAGTAGGTGAAGATTGGTCACTTTGCTACAAAGGCAATGAAAACCACCCATTGTTTAAAGGATTGACTAAAAAGTCAGGGGTTGATTATATATCCTTCTTTCTTTCTAAAGGAACAAATACAAAAGGACATAATGCTATTTGGAACTTCGATTGGGGAGATTATGAACATAATGCTGCAGGTTGGCAAACTGCTGCAGGCTCCAAAATATTAGCAAGTTTGCATTGGGACGTAACGATGAGCAATCGCGCTGTCATCTTTGAATACCTCAAACGAGGCAATGCAGGTCGCACTATCTGTATAGGTAGTGAAGCTTACGACTGGTATAACGAAAACAATTCACCTGCTAATGCTTATAAAGGCAATATCGAATTGCTCACTGCTAACGCCTTAGAATATTTAGCGAATTAATAGAAACATAAAATACCTCTTTTCATACGTATATGTGTAACCGTCCTTTCTTCCCCCCTTAAAAAGGGGGAATAGGAGGAGGTTAAATAATAAAAAGGAGGTTAAAATTAAATTAATAAACAATGAAAAAGACACTTACATTGGCACTTTGTGCTACCGCTTTAATAGCTTGTGAAAAAAAAGAATATTGTAGTAACGACCCTAATGCGGCTCCCGACGCCTCTACTTGTTATGCCGTACAAGATTATGGTCGTACTTATAAGCATTTCTTCCAGCCCAAGAACGCTTGGGTAGGAGACCCTATGCCGTTCTATGACAATGGTAAGTTCCATATCTTCTATCTCTACGACCAACGTCCAGCACCTGCAACTTTCCATCCTTGGTATAGTGCTACCACTACTGATTTGGTTAATTATACTGATAATGGTGAAGCAATTGCTTGTGGTGCTGATGGTTCGCACGAAGATGCCCTCGGTACAGGTTCAGTATTCAAAGATGGGAATACCTATTACGCTTTCTACACAGGGCATAACGGCGATTTAGACCCCAAAGAAATCATCTATTGGGCTACTTCTACCGATTTGAAAACGTGGACAAAGGATACACAACACTCCTTCCGTGCCCCTGATAAGTATGACCGCAATGAGTTCCGCGACCCTATTGTCTTCAAAGAAGGAAATGCCTATAAGATGCTCGTCAGCACCCGTGCCGATATAGGAGGAGGTGTATGGAAAGGTGTCGTAGCACAATTCACTTCTACCGACCTTAAGAACTGGACAAAAGACCCGAACACACCCTTCTTCTATACTGACCCCAGTGCTTTTATGGTAGAGTGTCCCGATGTGTTTACACAAGGAAACTATCAGTATTTAATATTCTCTAACATCGAAGAAAGCGTGCGCCGTGTGCAATACAGATACCGTCGTGTGGGTGACAAGAATTGGATTACCCCTGCACAACAAGACTTAGACGACCGTGTGTTCTATGCCGGAAAAACCGCTACCGACGGCACTCACCGCTATATATGGGGGTGGAATCCGTCACGTATCAACTACGAAGATAATTCTGCCTACCACTGGGGAGGTTCTTTGGCTGTTCACGAGCTCACTCAAAACAGCGATGGTACCCTCAACGTAAAAATGCCTACCGCTTTCGATAGCAAGCAAGCGGTATCTGCTTCTTTGGGTAGCATTTCGTTAGATAATAATACTCGTGTATTCGACCGCCTTGGCACTGGGTTCAATAAGATAGTTGCCAAAATAAAAGCCAATACCGCTACCGAGTTTGGGGTGATGTTTGGCGCTTGTGGTAACCTTTATGAAACCTACCGCGTAACGCTTAATCTCAACAAAGGAGAGTTACAACTCAACCGTGTGATTAGAGATGGAGGCACTGCTACCATCAATAGCATAAAACTCCCCGTGAACGCCAACAAGGAATACACAGTGAAAATAGTGCAAGAAGGCTCGGCAGCAGCAATCTATGTGAACGATGCAGTAGCCCTTTCTATCCGTTGCTATAAGATGAACCAAAACCCTTGGGGTATCTTTGCTAACGGTACAGCAAACTTTACTTTTTAGGTAAAAAGTAAAAGATAAAAGGTAAAAAGAGGAAGAGTGAACCTAAGACGAAGGAAAGACGAAGGAAAGACGAACAAAAGACGAACAAAGGACGAACAAAGGACGAAGGAAAGACGAAGGAAAGACGAACAAAAGATGAGTCTAAGGCGAAGCTAAAGCGAACCTAAGGCGAAGGACGGGTATAAACATCTTATCTTTTACCTCAAAAACAGATACTTTCATTACTTTATAAGTCTCAGCTTCATCCCTCTCCTTAGTGAGAGGAAATGAAGATGAGGAATTAGTTTACTTATTTGCTAATTCAAAAAAAATAATATATATTTGTACCATCTTTTAAATAAAAAGAGATATGAAAAAGTATATGAATAACAAACTAATAGCAGGATTAGGAGTCTTAACGCTCACTGCCTGCCAGCAAAACACAGATGACCTCATTATCGAGGACTTCGAATCAGGCACTTATGCCAATTGGACGGTAGAAGGCGATGCCTTTGGCGCGACTCCCGCCACGGGTAGCTATACCGGTCAGCAGCCCGTAACAGGCTTTGAAGGGAAACACCTTGCTAACAGCTTCAACAACGGTGACGACTCTCGAGGAGTGCTAACCTCCAAAGAGTTCACCATCGAGCGTGATTACATCAACTTCCTCATAGGAGGAGGCACTCACGCCGACACCTACATCGAGCTTTTGGTAGACGGAAAGAGTGTGCTACAATCGCGTTCTCTCTACGAAACAGAAACCCTACAATGGCTCACTTGGGACGTAAAACCCTATAAAAACAAGAAAGCCACTATCCGCATTGTCGATAACCAACGTGGCGGCTGGGGGCATATCCTCATCGACCAAATCGAACAAGGCAACAAACAAAAAAGCGTTTTTATGACTGATTACACCCGCACCTTTGAAGCCAAAGACAAATACTTGCTCATTCCTGTGGAAGACCAAGCAACCGAAAACAAAGTCCAACTATCGGTAGACGGTACCCTTATAGGCGAGCCAATGACCATTCGCATCGCCCAAAACAAAATAGACTACTGGGTACCTATCGCTATCGAGGCGTACAAAGGCAAGAAAGTAACCCTTACTTTCGCAGTAGCCAAAACTACCGATATGGGATTAGCCGAAATCAAACAGTCGGCTGAATATAACTTCAACTACAACGAAAAATACCGTCCGCTATACCACTTCACCCCTCAATACGGCTGGATGAACGACCCTAACGGAATGGTATACCTCGACGGAGTATTCCACCTCTTCTACCAATATAATCCTTATGGTGCACGCTGGGGTAATATGCACTGGGGTCATACTGTTTCCAAAGACTTGGTGAATTGGGAATACAAGCCTTATGTATTAGCCCCCGATAAGTTAGGAGCGATTTTCTCAGGCAGTGCCGTGATTGACCACGAGAATACTGCTGGCTTTGGCAAAGGTGCTATGGTGGCTATTTTCACTTCAGCAGGCGACCGCCAAACACAATCTATTGCTTATAGCCTCGATGGCGGAAAGACCTTCACCAAATACGAAGGCAACCCCGTCCTCACCGATGCCAATATTATCGACTTTCGCGACCCGAAAGTATTTTGGCACGCGCCCTCTAAACAATGGGTGATGAGCCTTGCCACTACGCAAACGATTACCTTCTATGGCTCTAAGAATTTAAAAGAATGGACACGCCTCAGTGAGTTTGGAGAAGGTTTAGGCGGACACGGCGGTGTGTGGGAATGCCCCGATCTCTTCCCTCTTACTTATGAAGGAAAAACCAAATGGGTGCTCTTCGTGAGTATCAACCCAGGTGGGCCTAACGGCGGAAGTGCTACTCAGTACTTTATCGGTAATTTCGATGGCAAAACCTTCACCCCTGATACTATGAACTATCCGCTTTGGTTAGACTACGGACGCGATAATTATGCAGGTGTAACGTGGAGTAATGTCCCCGCTACCGATGGTCGTCGTCTCTTCATAGGCTGGATGAGCAACTGGGATTACGCCAATGAAACCCCTACTCAAAATTTCCGTAGCGCGATGACTGTTGCGCGCACTTTGCGTTTGGTGCATAATGGCGAGCATTTGGTAGTAGCCAGTGAGCCCGTAAAAGAGTTGGAGAGTTTGCGTCGTGAAGCGGTACTTTTAGGTGATAAAACACGTACCAACACCTCCGATGCTATAACCTTCGAAAACTTCTTGCCCAATAATCAAGGGGCTTACGAACTCACTTTCACGGTAACCCCTAATGAAACCGATACTTTTTCATTCGCTCTCGAGAATACCAAAGGTGAAACTATCAAATACCTATTCGATGGAGCTAACAAAACCCTATCGGTAGACCGCAGTAAGAGCAGTGTAGCCTTCAATGCTAACTTCGCCGAAACGCTTATCAAAGCACCGCTAACAGCTAAGAAAAGCTATACCGTACGTTTATTGGTAGACAAAGCCTCAACCGAGCTCTTTGTGAACAACGGCGAAGTAGTACAAACCAATGCCGTATTCCCTACCGAAGTGTACAATACCCTCCGCTTCAATACCAGCAAAGGTACCCTCACCCTTAACAATGTAACTGTCTATAAATTGAAATAATAAACCTCTCCCTCTGCCCCTCTCACAAGGAGAGGGGAGTGTGTGAGACTAATAATATATTCATAGTATGCAACAGAATAACAACTATCTAAAATATTTATTGCCCGTACTCCTATCATTCTTCTGTATGGGCTTCGTAGACCTTGTAGGCGCAGCCTCTAACTTTGTAAAAGACGATTTTGGCTTGACCGAAACCACCGCCAAAGCGCTCCCCGCAATGGTATTCTTTTGGTTTCTGCTTTTCTCAGTGCCCACAGGCGTACTGATGAGCAAAATAGGTCGTCGTAAAACTGTACTCCTCAGCTTAGTGATTACTATCTTAGCAATGGTAGTGCCCTTTATCAGTTACAACTATACCACTATGCTGGTAGCTTTCTCCTTGCTTGGTATTGGTAACACTCTAATGCAAGTATCGCTAAACCCTCTGATGTCAGTCATCGTAAAAGGCGACAAACTCGCGAGTTCACTCACTTTTGGTCAGTTTATCAAGGCGATAGCCTCGTTTTCTGCCCCCTTGCTGATGAGCTTCTGCTTTGATAAATTCAATGATTGGCGACTTTTCTTCCTGCTTTTTGTAGCTATCTCGGTAGTAACCCTCTTGTGGCTGGGTGCTACCCATATTGAAGAAGAGAAAAACGACAGTAAAAACGCCACCTTTGCCGAGTGTTTTGCACTGCTTGCTAACCCTTATGTACTCTTGTGTTTCATTGGTATTATGTGCCACGTGGGGATAGACGTAGGAGTTAATGCCTCAGCACCTACAATCTTTATGGAACGTTTAGGACTTACCACTACCCAAGCCTCTTTTGCCACTAGCTGGTATTTCTTATTCCGTACCATAGGATGTTTGTCAGGAGCTTATATTCTCACCAAAGTATCTCCTAAGAGTTTCTTTACTCTCAGTGTACTTTGTATGGTAGCCTCAATGGCGATACTGTTCTTTTTCAGTGATAAGACAATGCTCTACACCGCTATTGCTTTGGTAGGTTTTGGCAACTCCAATGTATTCTCAATCATCTTCTCGCAAGCCCTCTTGCAGAACCCTACTAAGAAAAACGAAGTATCAGGCTTGATGATTATGGGACTCTTTGGCGGTACTATCTTCCCTTTTGCAATGGGCTTAGCCTCCGATGCAATGAACGGCTCACAGATAGGTGCCCTTATTGTCCTCAGCATAGGAGTATTATACCTATTGCTAATGAGCACCCGACTCAAAGCAAATGCTAACACTTAGTCGTTAGAGAGCCCTACAAATTGTATAAGTCGGATTAGTCAAAAAGGTTTGATGACTGATAGTATTTATTACTATTAGTAGGAAATCTCAAAAAGAATTTATAACTTTGTACGCTGAAAAAGAATTAACAACAACACTCTTGCCTCCTTCCCCCAAGGGAAGGGCAGGGGAGAGGATAACATAACATACAATGAAAAATACAGTAGTAGGATTGGGAGAAATCCTTTGGGATGTTTTCCCTGAAAGAAAAGTATTAGGTGGTGCGCCTGCTAATTTTGCTTACCACGTGTCGCAATTTGGTTTCAACGGCTATGCTGTGAGTGCCATTGGAGGCGATCTCCTCGGTAAGGAAATACTAAAAAGTTTAGAAGAGAAAGAACTCAACTACATCATTGAGAAGACTGATTTCCCCACAGGTACTGTAAAAGTACAGTTAGACGGTCGCGGGGTGCCTACCTATGAGATTAGCGAAAATGTAGCGTGGGACAATATTCCATTCTCTTCGCGTATTGAGAACTTAGCAAAGAACACTAATACCGTGTGCTTCGGGTCGTTGGCACAGCGCAGTGAAATATCGCGCGCTACTATCCACAAGTTCTTAGATTTAATGCCTGCCGAGAGTCTAAAAGTATTCGATATCAACCTCCGCTTGAAATACTTCAGCAAAGAGGTAATCGCCGATTCGTTAGACAAGGCAACAGCATTGAAAATCAACGATGAGGAGATAGTGAAAGTAGCTGAAATGTTCAATTTGCAAGGAACTGATGAAGAGGTATGTAAGCGCCTATTGGAGAAATATAACCTCAAATTCCTTATTCTAACACAAGGTACAAGAGGTAGCTATGTGTTTACGCCTAATGAAAAATCGTTCTTAGGTACGCCTAAGGTTACTATCGCCGATACGGTAGGAGCTGGCGACTCGTTCACAGCTGCTTTTGTAGCCTCTTACCTCAATGGTCGCAGTATTGCCCAATCGCATCAATTGGCGGTAGAAGTATCGGCTTACGTATGTCAGCAACACGGTGCGATGCCTCGCCTTGCCGATGCTCATTTAGAGTTGTTTAGATAAAATGACTTTTAGGAAGTATCATATACTTTTTTTATATTTCGCTCTCTTTGCTTGCTTAGCTTGCCAAAGGGAGCGAAACCCCCGTTATGTGATAGGGGTGTCGCAGTGCAGTGAAGACCTTTGGAGACAAACGATGAACGAGGAGCTAAAACGCGAAGTAGCCCTTTACCAAGCCAATACTGAGCTACTGATTCGCAGTGTGAAAGACGATACTCCTAAGCAAATTGCCGATATAGAGTGGTTTATAGAACAAAAGGTAGATGTGCTTGTCGTTTCGCCTAATGAGTCGGAAGCGTGTACCCCAGTTATTGAAAAGGCTTACCAGCAGGGTATTCCTGTGATTTTGGTAGATAGGAAAATTGCTACTGAGAGTTATACTGCCTATGTGGGAGCTAACAATTACCAAATAGGAAAAGAAGCGGGACACTATGCAATAGGTATTCTCAAAGGCAAAGGTAATATAGCCGAAGTGCGAGGTACCAAAGGCTCTACCTCCGATGCAGAACGCCATAAAGGCTTTGTAGATGCCCTTAAGAACGCTCCTGAGGTGCGAATAGTAGCCGAGACCTGGGGCAACTTCCTCAAAGCAGATGCCAAAGTGCAAATGCAACAACTTTTTCAGCAACACCCCAATATCGACCTTGTGTTTGCAATGAATGACCCAATGGCAGCGGGTACTCACGAAGCAGCGATGCAATTCAACGGTAAGATACCCTTTATCATAGGGGTAGATGCGCTACAACAAGAAGGAATTAGCAATATAGAGAACAACGTGCAAGACGCGTCGTTTATCTATCCTACGGGAGGAGAAAAGGTTATTGACCTTGCAATGAAAATACTCCATAAACAACCTTTTGAGCGCGAGAATATCCTAAATACCACTGTGGTGGACAAGAGCAACGTGCGTATTTTACAGTTGCAAACAGAGCAAATTGCTCAAAAACAAGCTAAGATAGAGGATATCAATCAGCAGCTGAGTGAGAGCCTTATTCAGCATACTACTCAGCGCACACTCTTCTACATTTCTATTACTGCCATTGTGTTGATTACCATATTTTTGGCAATAGCTATCAGAGCATATCGCACCAAGAGTCGTGCAAATAATCTGTTAGAAAAACAAAATGAAGAAATCAAACGTCAGGCTACCGAATTGCAACAACAAAAAGAACGCTTAGAGGAAATCTCGGCGCAATTAGAAGAGGCGACCCAAGCCAAATTACTCTTCTTTACCAATATTTCTCACGAGTTCAAAACGCCGTTGTCGCTTATCTTAGGTCCTGTGCAGACTCTTTTGGCTCACAATTCACTCCCCAAAGAAGAACAAGACTTGTTATTCCTCATCAAAAAGAACAGCAACCGACTTTTGCATCTCATTTCCGAAGTAATTGAGTTCCGCAGTTATGAGAATGGCAAGATGCAAATGTACTTCACTAAGGGCAATCTAAAACGGTTTCTTACTGAACTCAATTCTTTTTTTAGTGACCGTATCAAGCAAAAGAAACTCAATTTTCAGTTTGTTGCCGAAGACACTTCTTTTGAAATGGCTTTCGATAAGGAAAAAGTGGAGAAAATCTACTTCAACCTGCTTTCCAATGCACTGAAATTCACACCTCAAGAAGGGAGTATCAATGTTTCTTTAACTAAAGAAGACCTCCCTCTACCACCTTCCAAAGGAGAAGTAGCTGTGCTGCGTGTGTTCAACAGCGGTTCATATATCCCAAAAGACAAACAAAATGAGGTGTTTGAACACTTCTACAAAATAAATCCCGATAGCGAAGGTTCGGGTATTGGCTTGGCATTGGTGCAAGCCTTAGTAGCCTCACACAACGGTACCATCAGCGTAGAGAGTACAGAAGGGGAGGGGACAACCTTCGTCATTCGCCTGCCTTTCACTCAAGAACAAGTATCGGTAAAAGCGGTATACGACAGCAATTACATAGAAACCCATCTCGACTTATTGCCTTCGTTGCCCGCACCTACCGAGAAGCTCAAACTACCGGCTTCTCCAACGGCTTCGGAGAAACCTACTGTACTGATTGTGGAAGACAACGAGGATATGCGTCAGTTTATTCGCTATATCCTCAGTGATGACTATAACCTTATCGAAGCTGAAAACGGTGAAGAAGGCTTTGAAGTCGCTAAAAAGCACCTCCCCGATGTAGTAATCAGCGATGTGATGATGCCCAAGACTGATGGTTTTGATTTATGTCAGTTGATAAAAACTAACGTGGCTACTAATCATATTCCTGTGATTTTGCTCACCGCTTATGCGTTAGACGAGCAAAAGCAAGTAGGTTTTGAGAGTGGTGCCGATGCCTATATTGCGAAACCTTTCAACATAAAATTACTGAAAACACGGGTGCGCAAGCTCATAGAAAACCGTAAGAAGATACGTGAGAGTTTTAGTAATTTCCTCTTGAACGAAACTAAACAAGAGACTTTAGGTAAGGTAGAACAGCAGTTTATCACTGATTTTACGCATTACGTAGAGAACTCTATCGCCAATCCTGAACTGAATATAGACGAAATAGCCGACGCCTTAGGTTTGTCGCGTTCTAACTTATATCGCAAAATTAAATCGCTCACTGACTATTCGCCTAATGAGCTTATTCGCACTATACGAGTAAAATACGCTAAGCAGTTGCTCAACAGCAAAGCCAAGAGCATCTCGGAAGTTGCTTATGAAGTAGGATTTTCTTCTCCTTCCTACTTTGCGAAATGCTTTAAAGATTTTTACAACGAAAGTCCGACAGAGTACTTGGAACGGATTAGGTAGTGTTATAGACTGCTTTAAAATCTTGCACTGATTTTTCCCAGATAATTTTTTATTAATGCGAGTTTGATGTAAGGAAAGTGTAGCTTACGCTACAGAAATCTTACAAATCTTTGAAAAAATCAAACAAATAGGCAACAAGTTGCCTTTAAAGACATACTCTGCTATGCCAGCTCGCAGACTACACACAGATTACACGGATAGTTTTTCAATTGACAATTGATAATTGACAATTGATAATTGAAAAATATGGTGGGCACGAATTGGCAACTGCGTTGCTGGATTTTACAGATTACAATGTAAACATAGCTGTAAATCAGTATTATATATAACTGAGATTAATTAGCAAATGAGAGAATTAGCAAATTAAAAAATTTGGAAATTAGCTAATGGAGAGGTGTGTGTCGCACGGACAAAAACTTTGAGATGAAAAAGCGATAGGTTGGGACTGTTAGGAGGATTCGGAAGGAAACGAAGGAGTTCGGAAGTGAGTCGGGAGGAATTTTGGTGAAAAAAGGGTGTGAGGAGGGTATGATTAGCTTATAGAGAGCTTATAGGAAGCTTATACGAATCTTGGACGATTGGTATAGAAAGGGTATATAAGTAGTTGATTTTTACTGTAATACAATAGTGAAAAAAATGTTAAAAGCGGGGTTTCGAGACGAAAGAAAAGGGAATAGGCACTAGGCCTTAGGCCATAGGTACTAGGGGGGAGTATGACGGAAAATCAAAAGAAACCTCCCCCTATTCACATACTCCGCTCTCGCGGACTTCCGTTCAAAGGGGGAATGTGATGACGGAAAAGGGAAGAAAAAATGAATGACGAGTGATGAATGATGAGGGTAATGTGGTGAAAAACTTCTCTTGGAAAATTGTTATAAAAAAGGTATGAAGCATTGGTTTTAAGTGAGATTTTTTTGTGTATTCGCGATTGATTTTCTACTTTTGTGCCTTATTAAATATATGCTTAAAAACGATGAAACGATTACTTTATATGTTATTGGCGCTATTGTCTTCGGCTTCTGCCTATTCACAAATGCTTTTTTCGGAAAATCTTACTATGACGATAGACAGCACCAAAACTCTGCAAGGGAGCCTAATGCCTATCTTGGATTTTAAAACCGAAAAAGAAGATGTCTTCACTTTTAAAAATACGGCTAACCTCAACTTGCTCATCAATTGCAATAGGGTTATTAATGTAATTAACAAATTTGAGTTATCTACTTATGGTAGTCAAGTAATATTAAGTGGTGGCTATGTGCATATGGAGTACCGCTACTTGTTAGACCACGCTTTTGAGGTGTATCCTTATGCTGAGTCGCAATGGGCAGAGAGCAGGGGAATGAACCACAAGATTTCTACCGGCTTACAATCGCGTTATCGGTTGCTGAATACTCAATCCTCGCTGATGTTTGCTGCGGTGGGCTTGTTCTTTGAATACGAAAAATGGGAATATCCTGCTCCCGATAACGTTGAGGCTACTTATGCTTACAGTCGTAGTATCAAAAGTCATTTATCGCTCAGTTATAAACTTCGAATAGGTGAAAAATGGGAGCTTACCACTACTGCCATTCATCAAACTAGACCTGATAGTACTTTTAAGGAAGCGCGCTATGGTGGGGCTATCGACCTTAAATACAATATTACGCCTACCATAGGTATACTTGGTACCTACCGACTTATCTACGACTCTGCCCCTATTGTACCTATAAAAAAGGACTATCATTCGCTTGAAGTAGGGCTTAATATTTCTTTCTAATTTCCCCATTTGCTAATTTTCTCATTTTCTGATTAACATTATGTATACAATTCCTTATATTGAATCCGAGGAATTTTTCTATTTGGATGTATTTTAAAATTGCTTTTAGGATTGTTGGCTCTTGCCTTAATCATCAACAAATCGGGCAAGGGTAATTTGGCACCGAGTTCGGCAATGGATCAGGTGCAAAATTACGTACTTGGGGGTATTATTGGAGGTGTAATTTACAGTCCATCGGTGAGTATCTTTCAGTTTGCTATCGTATTGGCTATTTGGGCATTCCTTATCATAGGGTTACGTGAGTTAAAAACTAAAAACCAAGCTTTTAGGAGGTTTATAGACGGCGCCCCTGTGATTGTTATCAATCGTGGTAAGATAGATATAGCCGCCTGCAAAAAAGCTAAAATTACGGCACACGAACTCGCTTTCAAACTGCGCAAAGAAGGGGTATACTATATCAGAGAGGTAAAAAGAGCGGTACTTGAACAGAATGGAGAACTCATTATCGTGTTGGCAGGAGAAGAAAACCCCAAATATCCTGTCATTACCGATGGGATTATTCAAAAAAGCGTGCTGGAAGATGTAGATAAAAGCGAAGAATGGCTACTTGGAGAGCTACAAAAGACAGGATACAGCAATCCTTCTGAGGTATTTTTAGCAGAATACGAAAATGCTCAGATAAAAGTTATACCCTATATTTAGTAACAATGAGAAAGAAAAGCCCTCAAAAACATTTTGCTATTCGTTGTTATTTTATTATCTTTGCCCAAAATACTTAATTGCTATTACAATGAAGTTAAAACATATTACTCTTTTGGTAGCCTCTACTTTTGTACTAGGGGCTTGTAATCAATCTAAAACAGCTTCTGAGCAAGAAGCGCAAACTCCTCAAAAACCGCTTATCAGCTATGTAGACCCGTTTATTGGTACTGGCGGACACGGACATACCTACCCTGGAGCGACTACGCCTTTCGGTATGATACAAGTGAGCCCAGTGAATGGTCTCAGCAACTGGGATTGGTGCTCAGGTTACCACTATTCCGATAGCCTTATGGTAGGTTTTGGACATTTGAGCCTTAGTGGTACAGGTATAGGCGACCTAAACGACATCTTGCTAATGCCTACTACTAAAGAATATGACCTCAGTGTACTGAAATACGGACGCAAAGAGCAATACCCTGTGAATGCCCAAGAGTTTCGCGATATGGTGCCTTATAAATCGAAGTACAGCCACAAGAACGAAAAAGCAGAACCTGGCTATTACCAAGTGTATTTAGAAGACCCCAAAGTGAATGTAGAGCTCACTGCGGCACAACGTTATGCTGTACATCGTTATACCTTTGAAAAAGGTGCAGAACAATCAGTACTATTGAACTTGGGATTTGCAATCAACTGGGATAGCCCTACCAAAACTTCTTTTAGCAAATCGGATAAGAAGTTAGACGCTAATAATAACGACAATATTATTACAGGTTATCGTTATAGTACTGGCTGGGCTGAAAACCAAAAAGTGTTCTTTGCGATTCAGTTTTCTAAGCCTATAAAAAATATTACCTATCAAAAACACAAAGATGATGTTACTTCAGGGCAAATCTTCTTTGATAATACTGATGAGAAGTTAGAGGTAAAAGTAGCCGTTTCGTCAGTAAGTGAAGAAAATGCTTTAGATAACTTGGAGTTATACAACGCTCCTAATTTTGATAAAACCAAATCATTAGCACAACAACAATGGGAGAAGACCCTCAGCAGTATAGTAGTAGAAACCCCTGTCGATTCACTCAAAACAATTTTCTATACTGCCCTCTATCACGCACAAGTAGCGCCTGTAACTTTCTCTGATAAAAATGGTCAGTTCCGCCTACAAAACGATGAGATCGCAAAAACAGAAGGCACAGCTTATTCTACCCTTTCTCTGTGGGATACTTTCCGCGCCGAGCACCCACTGCTTACCCTTTTGCAACCCAAAGTAACTGCTGATATTATCAACTCTATGTTAGCCTACTATCAAGTGCACAAAGTGCTACCCGTTTGGACACTTTATGGCAATGAAACCAATACAATGACGGGCTATCACTCGGTAGCAGTGATTGCCGAAGCCTACCTTAAAGGCGTACGTGGTTTTGATGCTGAAAAGGCTTATGAGGCAATGAAAACTACAATGATGCAAGACGCACGGGGACTCAAAGCGTACAAAAAATATGGTTACATACCTTATAACGCAGGGGTAGACGAGTCGGTTACCATTACCCTTGAATACGCTTACGACGACTGGTGTGTAGCGCAAATGGCTAAAGCCTTAGGTAAAACCGAAGATGCCGACTTCTTTACCAAACGCTCTGAAGCCTACACTTATTTATTTGATAAAGAAACGGGCTTTATGCGCGGTAAAAGTACCGACGGTAAATGGCGCACACCTTTTGACCCTAAACGCTCCGACCACCGCGAAAACACCGACTATACCGAAGGTAATGCTTGGCAACACAGTTGGTTTGTGCCTCACAACGTACAAGGACTTATCAGCTTATTTGGAGGCAATGAACCTTTTGTAACACACTTAGAAAAACTCTTTACCGAAAGTTCTGAAATCACCGGTGATAACACCTCTCCTGATATTTCAGGACTCATAGGTCAGTATGCACACGGCAATGAACCTAGCCACCATATTGCCTATATGTTCAACGTAGCAGGACAACCTAAGAAAACTCAATATTGGGTAGATCGCATCTTGCAAACTCAGTATAACACTACCCCTAACGGACTCAGTGGTAATGAGGATTGCGGACAGATGTCGGCTTGGTACATTTGGAGTGCTATGGGCTTATATCCTATGAACCCAGCTTCTACCGAGTATGAATTCGGTCGTCCACTTTTTGATAAAGTAACCATACACTTGCCTAACGGAAAGACTTTTACAATCATTGCTAAAAATGTGTCTAAAGACAATAAATATATCCAATCCGTAAAACTCAACGGCAAAGAATATACCCAATGGCATATTTCTCACCAAGACCTTCTAAAAGGCGGTGAATTAGTTTTTGAAATGACAAACAAATGAAAAGAAATATCTTAATCACAGGAGGAGCTGGCTTTATTGGCTCTCACGTCGTAAGGCTATTTGTAAACAAATACCCCGACTATCACATTTTTAACTTAGACAAGCTTACTTATGCTGGTAACTTAGAAAATGTTGCCGATGTAGCCAATGCCCCTAACTATACCTTTATACAAGCGGATATTTGCGACTACGAGCGTATGAAAGCCCTCTTCGCTGAACATTGCATTGATGGGATTATTCACCTCGCTGCCGAAAGTCACGTGGATAGAAGTATTGAAGACCCTTTTATCTTTGCGAAAACGAACGTGATGGGTACTTTGAGCCTTTTGCAAGCAGCTCGTGAATCGTGGAAAGATAATATGCAAGGTAAACGCTTTTATCACGTCTCTACCGATGAGGTGTATGGAGCCCTAGAAATGGATAATACCCTCTTTACAGAGCAAACACCTTACGACCCTCAATCACCGTATTCGGCATCTAAAGCTTCCTCTGACCATTTTGTGAGAGCTTACCATAACACTTACAAATTGCCTGTGGTGATTTCAAACTGCTCTAACAACTACGGTTCTCACCAGTACCCTGAAAAGTTAATACCCGTGTGTATCTATAATATTGTAGATAATAAGCCACTACCTATCTATGGCAAGGGCGAAAATATCCGCGATTGGCTTTTTGTGGAAGATCACGCTCGTGCTATTGATACTATTTTTCACCAAGGAAAAGACGGCGATACTTACAACATTGGGGGCTTTAACGAATGGCGTAATATCGATTTGGTGAAGGTTATCATCAAAGAGGTAGATAAACAGTTAGGTCGCCCCGAAGGTACTTCCGAAAAGCTCATCACTTTCGTAACCGACCGTGCTGGTCACGACCTCCGTTACGCTATTGATGCTACTAAATTGAAAAATGAACTCGGTTGGGAACCTTCCTTGCAGTTTGAAGAAGGTATACGGAAAACTGTAAAATGGTATTTATTAAAGAAGAATTGATAATTGACAATTGATAATTGACAAAAAACAGAGGTTACTCAATAAAGTAACCTCTGTTTTTGTTATTCTATAATTGAATTGATACATTAGTAAATTGACTAATTGTCTCATTTTCTACACACCACTTGGTTGGTGTATTTTAGGTTTACGGTGTTATATTCATTCAGTTTATTGGTCTTCTCCAATTGCTTGTAAAAGGCTTTGAGGTTTGCTTTCTTGAGCGCTTCGTCTTCAAACTTGCCAAAAACAACTTTAAAAGTAGGTACACGCATCAAAAAATCGTATTCGCCATTAGGTTTTACCAATACTTCGGTGATATTCTCTGCCATCCATTGGTCATTTTGGATAAACTGCATCAGCGCGTAGGAGGCTTGCCAATAGCGCTCAGTATTACCTCTGAGAATAGGCACTCGCGCTGAATAAGAACTTGAAAGAGGCATCTTCTTTCCTTGTGTATCCATATAATACACTCCATTGCCGTCGTATACACGTGCAATAGGCTCTCGCTGTTTGATTTTAGCATTCAGAGTGCCGTCGATAGTGCAAAATACTTCTGATTTCTCAATCATCACATTGTTGTCTAAGAGTTTTTCGATTTCACTTAAACGGAGGAGTCCCATAGGGTGTTTTGCTTGTGGGTCTTTGAAGATAGTGCGCCGTATGGCATCATCGGTTACATACATATTCTCGTCCTGATGGTCTACTACCACCTCTTTTACGGTACGTGTTTTATTACGCCCTGAAGCAAACAACTGTATACAAAAGGGCAAAAAGACGATGACAAATATTTTTATAATCTTTTTTATGTACATTTTTCTTTATTTGATATCGTAACCAAACCTACGCAATTGTCGCACATTGCTACGCCAATCTTTATTTACTTTTACAAAAAGTTCTAAGTGTATTTGTTTGCCGAAAAACTTCTCTAAATCGGTGCGAGCTTCAATGCCTACCCGTTTTAAGGCTTCCCCTTTATGACCTATGATAATCCCCTTTTGGCTCTCGCGTTCTACCATTATCACTGAGCGAATGTGAATGATAGTCTCGCTATCGGCAAAACTTTCGGTTTCTACTTCTACCGAATAGGGGATTTCCTTTTTGTAATGCAATAGTATCTTTTCGCGTATAATCTCGTTTACAAAGAAACGCTCTGGTTTATCGGTGAGTTGGTCTTTTGGGAAAAACGCAGGTGACTCGGGTAAGAGTTCTATAATGCGGTTAAACACCACTTCGGTTTGAAAGTTGCGCAAAGCCGAAATAGGATATATCTCGGCGCTAGGCACTTTTTCTTTCCAGTAGGCGACTTGTTCCTCTAATACATTTTGGTCGGAAGTATCCACTTTGTTGATGAGCAACAATACAGGCACGTCCAACAGGTTGATGCGCTTAAAGAAAGCCTCGTCTTTCAACTCTTTTTCGCCTATTTCTACCATATAAATGAGAATGTCGGCATCTTCGAAAGCACTCTTTACAAAGTCCATCATCGAGGCTTGTAAGGCGTACGATGGCTTGATAATACCCGGGGTATCCGAAAAAACTACCTGAAAATCATCACCACTTACGATACCAAAAATACGGTGTCGCGTGGTTTGTGCCTTGGAGGTGATAATAGAGAGTTTTTCGCCCACAAAAGCGTTCATAAGAGTAGATTTTCCTACGTTGGGGTTCCCGATAATATTTACAAATCCAGCTTTGTGCACTTGTTAATTGTTATTTGTTAATTGATTCAGCCATTCCTTTGCCCCAATGAGGATGATTAGGCGTTTTTGGAGTAAAATGTTCAAACTTCTCTAAGGCTTTATTGAGCATTGGTTTAGCTTTCGCTACTCCCCCACCAAATACTTTGGGTGTAAAGTAAATACCGATAGCACGAATGAGATAGGGTCTTGGGTTTTCGGGATTTTCCTTAATAGATTTCTCGGAATACTCACGACTCAGCTTACCGTATTTAGCTCCGCGAAACATCGGGCTTACTTTGACTTTTGCACTGTACAGATAGGCGTATAAAGCGTTGATTTCCGATGCGTCGGCATCGGGTTGTTTTTCAGCTATCTTTATGTACTTTTCTGCCAGATTGCAATAACTGTCAATAGACCCTCCCGATGATTGGTCGGCAAGGCGAATGTTCACATAAGCCGCATAGTAATTTGCGAGCCAATGCGAAGGCACTGTGTTGGCAAGAGTTTCAAAATCTTTAGCTAAAGTCTGCAATTCTTTAGTAGCATAACTTTTGTCAAGGAGTTTTACTTTTTCGGTAAGCATTGTCTCCACATCTTGAGCAGAAACTACAGAACAAACTAATAGCAGAAAAAAAGTAATATATCTATTCATTCGTAACTTGTCATTTGTTATTATCTTCTTCCTTTTGGTTTTTTAGCAGGAGCTGAAGGGGTAGGAGAGGAGTTAGTTTTTTGGGTATCTGTCTCTTTTTTCTTTTTCTCTTTTTTATAAAGAGGAATGAGATAGCTGAGAGTATAGTTGAAATTCACACCAAAACGACTCCCTTCATATACCCGACCAAAGGCAGGAATATAGTAGTTAGGGAAACCACTACTGCCCGTTTGAGCCACCAAAAGACCTACGCGCACGCTTGCTCCTGCGTAAAGGTTGTGCAAGAGTTCCGCTTTAATGCCCAAAACGAGTTCCAACCAATGAGCAGTACGTCCGTCGTATTTCTTTAAGAAAGAAGGGTCGGAGCCTGTGATAGTTTCGTTCCAATATTGGTTATCTTTATGAATAATATACGAGGTAAGGTCTTGAGAGAAGAGCGAAATGCCATAGCGAGCCCCCACGTAAATCATATTCTCCATACCATACCAATTGCCATAGGTGTTATAATCGAAGCCAGCACGTAAAAACTGACCTTCGGTAGAGTAAGTAAAGAAATCTTCGTTTTTAGTTCTTTTTTCCATACCGAGTTCAGCAGCGAAGTAGTAGTTGGTTGTTAGGCGGTAATCGCCTACCAATTCGAGTCCGTAGTAATCCTTATCAAAGAAAGGGCGTACCAGTTTGCTCAGGTCGGCACCTACGCGCAAGCCATACCGCTGTTTGTACACAGGGGCTTCTTGTTTTTCGGGTAGGGCGATAGTAGTTTGTGAGGTCGTGCGGGTAGCCGTTTGAGCCATTGCACCTAAGCCCCACCAAATACTAATGATACAAATGTATATGAGCTCTTTTTTCATTATCTACGGTAGTGTTCTTGATGTTAAGACCTTTTAGCCAAGAGGTATTTGTATCTTGAATGGTAGCTGAAAGGGTGTTGTAAGTAATTTTCACTCCACAAGCCTTGCTTACGAACGACTGTTCGGGAGTATAAGTGAGCGTGAGAGTTGCGGTGCTAGTGGTAGTACCTGAAACTACGGTTTGGAACAAGTAGGTAGTGGGCGACTCCAAGCGTAAAGGTAGTGCAAGTGAATCTAAAGTTGCACTGCTTACCAGAGGCGTAGTATTTCCTTCGCCATAAACTGTAAGGTTAGTCACGCTAAAAGGCGTACGGGTGTTATTTTGGTTGTAGAAACGCACCACCAAGCGAGGCGTATTCACGCTGTGGTCGCAAAGATCATCGGACTCACAACTTATCAACATTGAAAGCGAGAGTATTAAAAATGATATAAAGATAGTTCTTTTCATTATCAAAAATAAAGTTGGTGCAAAGATACGAAATAATTACAAATGACAAAAAAAACTTCACAGAGCAACACGACACTTGCGTTTAAAGGCCTACCCCCGTTCCCCCTTCCGAAGGCAGGGCTGTTACAAAGTTTTGTAAGTTATTTTAAATTACTATTTTTGCATTCTAATAAAATGTAAAAGTCTATGACACTGATAGAAATGTTATCTAGTATAGAGGATACTAGAAAAAGACGCGGTATCCGCCATAAAATGCCTAACTTCCTGATTATGTGCCTAACAGCAATAATGTCAGGTTATACTGGTTATCGAGAAATAGGCCGTTTCCTCAAAGAAAACCAATGGGAGTTTAAAAAGTATCTAACTTTCTGTAAAGTACCTACATATGGCTCTATTAGAAGGATATTTATGGAAATTGATTTTGATGATTTTGCCCAAAAATTCAATCAGTGGACTGCCCAATTTTTACCAATGTGTCAAGGTGAAACACTTGCTGTTGATGGAAAGGCTATTGCAGGAACTATTAAAGACACTCAAAATAACTATCAGAATTTTGTTTCATTGATAAGTGTTTTTGCTTCACAAAGAGGCATTGTATTAGCTTGTGATAAATTAGAGAACAAAAAAGAATCTGAAATTTATACCGTTCAAAGACTCTTACAAGCCTTAGACATTCAAGGTGAAATAATCACTTTAGATGCCTTACATTGTCAAAAAAACTCTTGAAACTATTATAAAGTCAAAAAATGACTACATAGTACAAGTAAAAGGTAATCAAAAAAAGCTTTTTGAGCAAATAAAAGCAAATGTTGCTACAAAAAAGTATTTAATGCACACTTACCAAGAGTGTTCTTTGCTAAGAGGTCGTGATGAATTGCGTATTACCAAAGTTTATAAAAATTTAGAGGGTATTTCTCCTGAATGGTTTGGTATAAAGCGAATTATAGAAACAACACGTTATGTCAAAACAAAGAAAGGTCAGACAATAGAGATAGTTTACCATATTAGCAGTGTAGCTAAGAATAAGGCTGATTTCTTTGCTAATCACATACGTTCTCATTGGGGTATAGAAAATCGTTTGCACTGGGTGAAAGATGTACAAATGAAAGAGGACAAGAGTAAGACTAAATCAGGTAATGCTCCTGAGAATCTTTCAATAATGAGAAATATATCAATTAACCTATTTCGTCTTAATGGAAAAGACTCTATCAAGTCAGCTATGGAATGGAGTATCATTAATTTCAAAGAACTTATGAATTTAATATATTATAAATCAAACATTTGTAACTCTATGTAACAGCCCTG
>NZ_JBPRKH010000009.1:0-109204 GCF_051417515.1 Capnocytophaga sp. G1920 | reverse complement strand
TGAAGGGTGTTTAGAGGCTTTGAAGAAGGCTTTAAAAGGGAAGAAAAGGTCAGAGTCTTTAATACATCATTCGGATAGAGGAGTTCAATATTGTTGCAAAGAGTATATATTGTTATTGCAAAAAGAGGACATTCAAATTAGTATGACTCAGGAGAATCACTGTTATGAAAATGCTCACACGGAGCGTATCAATGGGATTCTCAAGCAAGAGTTTAATTTAGGAGTTACTTTTAATACTGAACAACAAGCTCTTAGTGCGGTATGTTCGGCTATAAAGACATATAATCAAAAACGTCCTCACTATGCATTGAACTTAAAAACTCCTGATCAGGTGTACTTTCAAAAGGTAGCTTAATGAAAAAAATTGACTAATAAAACAATAATTAATTATGACAACCTTTTTTAGGACGTGACATAATTAGAGAATTAGCAAAATTGAAAATGAGAAAATGGGTGATGTGCGAGGCTTAGGGCATAGGCACTAGGGGGGAGTATGACAGAAAAAAGAATTAGCAAATTAGAGAATTTGGAAATTAGCAAATTTGTGGGAGGAGCTTAGTGGGAGTGTGGGGGCGGAAAAAATATTATTATTTGGGTATATAACAGAAAAATAAGTGTATCTTTGCCTTTGGAATTTTATATCTGTGGCAAAATGCAACTTACTTGTATCATTGTAGACGATGAGCCTATGGCACTCCAACTGCTAGAAAGTTATGTGATAAAGACTCCTTTTCTGAGGTTAGTCGGCAAATTTAGCAATGCTATTGATGTATTGACGTTCTTATATGAAGGTAGTACGCCAGACCTTATCTATATGGATATCCAAATGCCTGAGCTTACAGGGCTCCAGCTTTCTAAAAAGATACCCACCTCTACTAAAATTGTTTTCACTACGGCTTTTGACCAATACGCTATTGAGGGATATAAGGTAAACTCTATTGGATACTTATTGAAACCTTTTGATTATGCTGAGTTTTTGGAGACGGCTCAAAAGGCTTTGCTATTAAGCACACCTTCTGTTACTGAAAAACCGCTCGAAGTAGCGCAGGATTATATGTTTGTAAAGGCGGATTACAAGCAAATAAAGGTGATGTATGATGATATTTTGTATATAGAAAGTCTTAAAAATTACGTAAAAATATACCTCAACAGTCAGCCACAACCTATTGTAACGCTGATGAGTTTGAAGAAATTGGGAGAGGAATTACCGGAAGAACGGTTTATGCGAGTGCATAGGTCGTTTATAGTAGCTTTGAACAAAGTGAAAGTAGTGGAGCGCAACCAAATAGTATTTGGCAAACAACGCATTACGATTGCTGAGAATTGTAGGGAGGCGTTTCTGAATAAAATAATACCTAATGGTCAATAAAGAAAGTTGCTTGAAAAAATCAAGCAACTTTTTTAATTATTAGCCGTTAGTTGAATAAAGGTTTCTTCTAAGTCTTTATGTTTGTGATTAATTTGTAGTATTTTCAATCCGTTTTCTTTGGCAAAATCAAATACAGTGGGGCGCATATCTTCTGAGGTATCGAACTGTAACTGATATAGAAAATCATAGACATTATGCACTGATACGATGTTAGGCAAAGCGCGTAAGAGGCGTTCTTCGACACGAAAATCAAAAGCTACTTCTATAATTTGTTCTTTGTTTTGCAGTTCGGTCATTTTCTTATCTAACACGATGTTACCTTTATGCAATACAATCACACGGTCAGCCAAAGCTTGAATTTCTTGCATAATATGAGAAGATAGCAACACTGTTTTACGCTTACCTAACTCTTTGATAATATGGCGTATTTCTACCAGCTGATTGGGGTCGAGCCCTGCGGTAGGTTCATCGAGTATAAGAATTTCGGGGTCGTGAATAAGCGCAGAAGCCAAGCCTACACGCTGGCGATAGCCTTTGGAGAGCGCCTCTATCTTCTTATTGCTTTCAGAAGAAAGCCCTGTAAGAGCAATTACCTCTTCAATTCTATCGGAGGGGACTTTGGGGTATAGTTCAGCCATAAAGCGCAGGTATTCTCGCACGTACATTTCGGTATACAACGGATTGTGTTCGGGTAAATACCCTATTGTTCTCTGTGCTTCAATAGGATTTTTTAGTATATCAATGCCATTTACTGTTATTATTCCATCAGTAGGGGTAAGCGCTCCTGTAATCATTTTCATAGTCGTAGATTTACCTGCGCCATTAGGTCCTAAAAAGCCGGTAATTTCACCTTTTTCAAGTTGAAAACTGATAGCATTGACAGCCACTTGCTGTCCGTATATTTTTGTTAGTTGTTGAACTTCTACAGACATCTTATTATATTTTGGGCTCAAAAGTACAAAATAATAAACAATTGGCAAGCGTAATAATTAAAAAAGGCTACCCCAATAGAGCTTTAGGTAGCCTTCCTTCAGTATATTTAAAAACAAATAGAAGCTAAACTACAAAGGTTTTACAAGAGTTAAGAACCATTCTTTTACATCGCCTTCCAAAAGGGGAGCGAGTTTCTCTTCACAGGTTTTGTGGTAAGCATTAAGCCACTTACGCTCTACATCGGTAAGGAGACTCACATTGATGCCTGAGGGCATAAACGGACAAAGGGTGAGGGTCTCGAAATCGTAGAACGTACCAAACTCATTGGTAGCTACTTCACGCACCGTAATGAGGTTCTCGTGACGAATACCGTATTGGTTTTCGAGATATACCCCAGGTTCGTCGGAGCATACCATACCCGCTAATAGCACTTGTGGGTTGAGGTCTTTACGAATATTTTGAGGTCCTTCGTGTACGTTCATAAAGCTACCTACCCCGTGACCAGTGCCGTGACCGTAGTCCTTGTGGTTTTTCCAGAGTGCCATACGTGCATAGGCGTCGAGCTGAACACCACGAGTACCTCTTGGGAATTGTACCATTGCGAGTTGTATCATTCCTTTGAGTACGAGGGTACTGTCGTCTATAAACTGCTGACTTACTTTGCCTAATGGAATGGTACGAGTGATATCGGTAGTGCCTTCAAGATACTGTCCGCCAGAGTCTACCAAAACGCTACCTTCGGGGTGTACCTCTTTACTGCCGTGCTCAGGAGCTGAGTAGTGCACAATAGCACCATTACCTTGATAACCAATGATACTGCCAAAACTTTCACCTACAAAGTTTTTGCCTTCGGCACGGAAATCGCGTAGCTTCTTGCCAATGCTGTATTCGGTCATTGGTTCTTTGCCTACTTGGTGGGTGAGCCAGTAGAGGAACTTCACCATTGCTACCCCATCGCGTACCATTACGGTGCGGAAACCTTCGAGCTCGGTAGCGTTCTTCACGGCTTTCATCAGGTTGCCAGGAGCGGGAGCTTGCACGAGTTTATTGTCCTTTTGGAGGGCTTCAAATATCGCTTGATTCGTATTAGGGGCGAGGAGTATATTTTGTCCTTTTACGGTAGCCAAATAGTTGTAGAACTCATCATAAGCACGCACGTTTACTTTGGCTGCTGCCAAATGATTTTCTACCTCAGGGGTGAGTTTAGCTTTATCTACAAAAAGGGTCGCTTCTTTATCGGATAGAGCAATATAACCGAGGAATACAGGGTTGTAAGCCACATCACTACCGCGGAGATTGAGTGTCCAAGCTACATCGTCTAAGGCAGTGATAAGGTGCAAGGTAGTGCGGTGGGTAGCCATTGCTTTGCGAATAGCGGTGAGTTTCTCGGCTACGGTTTGTCCTGCCCATTTATCGGGGTGTACGAAAATGTGATGAAGAGGGTCTTTTTCGCGGTTTGTCCAGATAAGGTCGATGAGAGGTTTATGTACCAATTTGATGTTGTGAGTGGCTAAAGTAGCTTGTAGTTTTTCCCAAGCTATGTGAGAGGTTGCCAAGGCGTTAAGTGCCACAGTAGCCCCAGCAGGAAGTACTGATACGAGCCAATCGGCATAATCGGGAGTGCCTTCTACACCGTCCTTGAAGAGGTCGATGCCAGAGCCTTTGAGCTCGATAGCCGATTGTACAAAGTAGCGAGAGTCCGTCCATAAGCCGGCTTTATCTTTGGTAACGACTACAAAACCCGCAGAGCCTGTAAATCCAGAGAGCCAAGCGCGTTCGAGCCATTCTTTTGGGAGGTATTCACTAAGGTGAGGGTCGGCGCTGAATACCACAAAAGCGTCGATGTGGTTTTCTTGCATTTTAGAGCGCAAGAGGGATAATTTTTCAGGTGTATTCATTGTTTATAGTTTTTATTCTGGATAATTCAGATTTTTATCGGTGAGGTGGTGAAGAGTTTCTAAATATTTCTTAGCTTCATACTTCGCCATTAGGAGGTTATTGTTGTAGAAATTGCCACATTCTAAAGCCGATGCACCAGGAATGTCACCTTCAAAATTAGCGATATACTCAAAGAGTTCGGTAATCAGGGGGGCGATATCTTTAGAGGTATAGTCACCAGCGAGAATGAGGTAATTACCGGTCATACAGCCCATAGGCCCCCAATAGATAATCTTGTCTTTCCACTCGGGATTGTTGCGCAACCAAGTAGCGGCGAGGTGCTCGATAGTATGCGTTTCGGGACTGCCAAGTACAGGCTCGCGGTAAGGGAGCTTCATACGGATATCGAAAGAGGTAAGCACTTCGTTGCCTACATAGTCTTTACGCGATACATAAATGCCACGCTCGAGTTTGAGGTGGTCGATACAAAAACTTGCTATTCTTTCCATTTTATTTAGCTAAGAGTTAAGAGATAAGAGGTAAGAAATGATACCTTTTACTTCTTGATTTTTTGTTAATTGATATTTAGTTGAAATTCTTGAGTAAAATCGGAGTAGTCTTCTATTTTGAAAGCGCGAATATCTCTTACTGAAAGGCAGAACCATTTGATATTTTTTAGGCTTTGTATAGCACGAAAAAGGGTTCGCAAATCGCCTTCAGTAGCATAAGTACTCCCTTGTATCCAATAAAAATTATTTTGCTTAAGTACTTTTCTAATTTCAGCATAAGCGTTGTGATATGGATCTTTATAATGTTTCTTTAGCTCAGAAACTATTAAGTCAAAAGCTATAGCCTGCATAATTCTTCCTCTTCTACGGGTTTAAACATATCTTCTTTTTCAAAGAATAATTCGTCATTGTCCGTCTTTACTTCAATGACAATTCCTATAAAGGGATTTTGTTCTATTTCGGTAACGGTAGCTTCTACCCAATCGGGTTTTCCTGTGAGTTGAGGAGAAACCCACACACGTTGTCCTATATTAAATTTGCTTTCCATTTTATTTAGCTAAGAGGTAAGAGATAAGAGGTAAGAAATGATACCTTTATATTTTAACTTGTTGTTAATTGATATTTAATTTATTGAGAGCTTCTAAATTCTCAAAGAAACTCAGAGAGTTTCTGATAAAACGCTAACGCCTGAAACCTGACCCCTGACACCTAATAAACTACACTGCAAAGGTATTAAACCTGTCGTTAAAAAGCAAATGTTTTAGGCATATTGTTTCAAGAACCTATAATTCCACCAGTAGAGATATTACTCTTAATCACCATTTTCTTATGTGTTTTAGTCGTTTTAATAATACAAAAAGGACGACTAAGTGCCAAGGCATCTCCTGTTACTTTGCTTTCGGTGATGATTTCTATGTAGTCATCGTATTCTATAGCCGAGATTACCTCTATTTGCGATGGTGTCGAACCTTTGATGTCTCCCCAAATGAGTACCAGCTGTTCAGTGTTGAAATTAATTTTAGGGAGTTTGACTATTTTGTGTTCTATACCGCATTTTTTAGCAATCTCTTGTAATTCGGTTTCGCTATGAATAATTTCTTGCTGGTGAGTAACAGAAGCAGTAGAACCCGTATAGCTATTGAGTAGAGACGTAAAAACAAAAGCGTTATTATCATCGGAACTCTTGCTACAACTCATAACGAGGAACATACAGAAAAAGAAGTAAAAAGGTTTCATCGTTTTTCGAAAAGTAAGGATTCTTTAATGTTTTGAGTATCTTGATTGACTACTTTTAGCAAATTGTTTTTGAAAACACAAATACTCTTACCTGTGAGTATTTTTATCAACAACTCACCATCAGCGGTTTCAGCAGCGTTAGTGCTTCCTAAGCCTTTTTCAATTGATAACACACTGCTTTCAGCACTAAAAGAGTAATTTCCCCTAAGCAAATTAGTATGTGTTTTTCCTGTGAGAGTACCATCATTATTAAAAGTAATCACATAACAATCCGGACAATCGGCTACCGTAGGATCAGGCTTTCTACCATTTCCAGTTTCGTCGATCACAGCTATAAGTTTCCACGTGCCTTGTAAAGGATTGGAAAAACTATCATCGGAACTCTTGCTACAACTCATAACGAGGAGCATATAGAAGAAAAAATAAAGAGGTTTCATTGGAAATATCGTTTCTGGGTTTGACACCACAAAGGTACAACTTTTTTATTTATCATCAAAAATATGGAGTATATTCAGGTAAAAGATAAAAAATAATGTGATACAAAGATATGATTTTTAGAAGATAAAGATAAAAACAAAAAAACATTGCCAAAGTTTGTAACTTTAGCAATGTTAAGCACGGGTGGAGGGATTCGAACCCCCATCAACGGTTTTGGAGACCGCTATTCTACCCTTGAACTACACCCGTATTTTAAAAAAGTTTTGAGTTTTTATGCTCAAAACTTTTTTGTATTAAATAATATTTAACCTAACCTTCTAAGCTAATTAGTCAAGAATTTCAGTTACTTGACCAGCACCTACGGTACGACCACCTTCGCGGATAGCGAAACGAAGACCTACGTTAAGAGCGATAGGTTGCAACAATTCTACTTCGATAGTTACGTTATCACCTGGCATAACCATATCAACACCTGGTTGCAAGTGGATAGTACCGGTTACGTCGGTTGTACGTACGTAGAACTGAGGACGGTAGTTGTTGTGGAATGGAGTGTGACGACCCCCTTCTTCTTTAGAAAGGATATACACCTCAGCTTTGAATTTAGCGTGTGGAGTTACAGAACCTGGTTTGCAGATTACCATACCACGTTTGATGTCTTTTTTGTCGATACCACGAAGCAACAAACCTACGTTGTCACCAGCTTCACCACGGTCGAGGATTTTGCGGAACATTTCAACCCCAGTAATAGTAGAGGTCAATTTTTCAGCACCCATACCGATGATTTCAACTGCATCACCTGTTTTAGCTTCACCAGTTTCGATACGACCAGTAGCAACGGTACCACGACCGGTGATAGTGAACACGTCTTCGATAGGCATCAAGAATGGTTTATCGATGTCACGAGTTGGAAGTTCGATCCATTTATCAACAGCGTCCATAAGGGCAAGAACGCTATCAACCCATTTTTTCTCACCGTTAAGAGCTCCAAGTGCTGAACCTTGAATGATAGGAGTGTTATCGCCATCGTATTGGTAAGAGCTCAAAAGCTCACGCATTTCGAGTTCTACGAGTTCCAACAATTCTGGGTCGTCTACCATATCTACTTTGTTCATAAACACAACGATACGAGGAATACCTACTTGGCGACCGAGGAGGATGTGCTCACGAGTTTGAGGCATAGGTCCATCGGTTGCAGCAACTACGAGGATAGCACCGTCCATTTGGGCAGCACCTGTAATCATATTCTTTACGTAGTCGGCGTGGCCAGGACAGTCTACGTGTGCGTAGTGACGAGTAGCTGTTTGGTATTCTACGTGAGAGGTATTAATGGTAATACCACGTTCTTTTTCTTCGGGAGCGTTGTCGATTGAATCGAAGCTACGAACTTCTGAAAGACCAGCGTCGGCTAATACTTTAGTAATAGCGGCTGTCAAAGTTGTTTTACCGTGATCCACGTGTCCAATAGTACCAATATTCAAGTGGGGTTTGGAACGATCAAATGTTTCTTTTGCCATTTTTAAATAAATTTTAAATCTTAGTTATATAAATGAGTGTTTGATGTGTGTACAAAATACGTCAGAGCTGATGACGAGATTTGAACTCGTGACCTCTTCCTTACCAAGGAAGTGCTCTACCCCTGAGCTACATCAGCATACAAAAAAAGAGCGGGAGACGAGGTTCGAACTCGCGACATTCAGCTTGGAAGGCTGACGCTCTACCAACTGAGCTACTCCCGCAAAAAAATAAAAATATGACAGTGGGGAGAACAGGATTCGAACCTGTGAAGGTAAAACCAGCAGATTTACAGTCTGCCCTCGTTGGCCGCTTGAGTATCTCCCCCGAATATTTGAACTATTAAAATATGTACTTTTTTTGAGCCGGCAGAGGGATTCGAACCCACGACCCCGAGATTACAAATCACGTGCTCTGGCCAACTGAGCTATGCCGGCGTCTATCTTTTTACAGAGCGCAAAAGTATAACATTTTTTTTTATTGACAAAATTTTTAGCACTTTTTTTACTAAAATATTTTAACTGTAAATACAAACATTTGAATATCAGATGTGTTTTCTGAATAATATGTTTTAACTTTATTGCTGTTTTTTTAGCTTACGTGAATAATTGGCAAATTAGGGTTTGCTTATACAAAAATTAAGACTGAAAGATAAAAATGATGATAAAAAGAGCTTTTTGAGTAACTTCAACTTTACCAAAGTTTAAGGTTTTGGCAAAGCTTTGTGATGTAAAAGTAAATAAAAGTACGATGCGAACCGCACGAGCAAGTGTGGGGCATACGGACAAGTAATAAGGTTTAAACGAAGGATAAGTGGGTCTACAGTGGCTCTACAGTGGGTCTACAGTGGGTCTACAGTGGGTCTACAGTGGGTCTAGAATGAAGAAAAGACAAACAAAAGACGAAGAATGAAGAAAGAAAACTTCTGTGATTGATACATAGGGGAGGTACGTTTACTGAAAGAATCAAGAGGAGTTGTAGAAGGTAAGCTTATGCACAAGAATGTTTTGGTTGATTTGAGCTAAAATAAGTCATTAAAATTGCTCTAATACTTGTATGCGTTTGCGAATAGGTGGGTGGGTGGCGAACATTGCAAAAAAGCCTTCGGCTTTATAGTCGATGAAGAGTTCTTTTACTTCGTCGTTATCCACACCTTCGATGGTAGAGTGCCCTGAGATTTTCTTTAAGGCATTGGCTAATGCCAAAGACTTATGGGTCATTTCAACAGCTCCTGCATCAGCCATATATTCGCGACTGCGAGAAAGTGCCAACTTAAAGAGTATTGAAAAAAAATAGACAACCCCTGCTACCAATAAGACTACCAGCACAACAGCTCCTCCCCCACCCTTTTCGTTTCGCCTGTTGCGTGAAGAATATAACTGACTGTTGAGCATCGTGCGGAAAGCGATATTGGCAATCGTGGCAAAAATACCTACAAACACAATGGTAATAATAAGCAAACGGACATCGCGGTTGCGGATATGGGTAAGTTCGTGAGCTATCACCCCTTCGAGTTCGTCGTCGTTAAGCGTGTTGATAATACCACGTGTGAGGGTGACGGCAAAGGTTTTTTGGTTGATACCAGAAGCAAAAGCATTGAGCGCATCGCTTTCTATAATATAGAGCTTGGGCATAGGCATTCCGACGCTCATACAAAGGTTCTCGGTGAGGTTATACACCCGCATATTCTCACGGCGTTCTAAGGGACGAGAGTGGGTGGCGGTTTGTATCATTTGGGTATTGAAGAAGTAGGAGATTACAAACCATATAGCTACCCCTATCAGCACCACAGGTACTACTGAAAGGAATTGAGCATTCACAGCCTCTATATCTTGGTCGTTAAGCATATACAATACCGCATAGGTTCCCGCAAGGATTAGCAAGGGGAAGGCTAATAAATACAGAACAGACTTGGTGTTATTTCGTGCGATTTGTTGTCGGATACCAAGATATTGCATAATTTAAGTTTTATTATTAGCAATTTTTCTTTACTTGCAAGGATAGGAGTGGCAAAGATATTAGTTTTATATGAGAATACCAAACAATGTTCAAAAAACAAATAAAGGAGACGCTATAAAACATCTCCTTTATATATCTTCTGTGCATTCGATTAGCTAAACGAAATCTCTGGAGCTTTATCCAACTGCTGGCGTTGTTCTGTACCCAAATCGAAGAAGGGTTGTGGAGTCATTTTCTTGAAACCTGCTACAATGTTAGTAGGTATCGATTGGATAGCGGTATTCAGCTCTTTGGTAGTAGAGTTGAAGAAGCGACGCACTGACGCCAATTTATTTTCTATATCGGCAATTTCTTGTTGGAGGTGCATAAAGTTAGTATTCGCTTTCAAATCAGGATAAGCTTCTACTTGGATATTGAAAGCGCCCATAGCAGAAGAGAGTTCTTTCTCGGCTGCAATCTTATCGTTTATATCAGTAGCACTCATAGCACGACTGCGCGCTTGAGTGATTTTGGTGAGCACATCGGACTCGTGAGTCATATAGCCTTTTACAGCTGCTACGAGTTGAGGAATAAGGTCGTGACGTTGCTTGAGTTGCACATCAATATCAGCAAAGGCGTTCTCACGATTATTGGTTAATGCTACCAATCTATTATTGGCACTAATGTACCAAAATACTACAATCACTATGATTGCGATGGTTATTATAAGTCCCATATCTAATTTAATAATTACAATTAATATTAACAATTAAAACTATGCCTCCAATGAGGAATTGGATAATTAAAGTCTTTTTTTAGCTTGGTTTTATCTAACACTGAGTAGGCAGGGCGCGTTACTTTGCTTGGAAACTCATCAGAACGACAGGGCAATACTTTACAATTATTACCCGATTGTGCTACAATAGTTACTGCAAAGTCATACCACGAGCAAACCCCTTCGTTAGAGAAGTGATATACCTCACGTTTGCCTTTATACCAAAGGTTTTCGACTGCTTGCACAATAAAATCGGCTAAATCAGAAGCGTTGGTAGGGGTACCTACTTGGTCGAATACTACTTTTAGTTCAGTACGTTCGGCACTGAGGCGCTGAATAGTCTTTACAAAGTTATGACCGAAACGCAATGAGTACAACCACGCTGTACGGATAATGAGATGTTCAATGCCTGCTTGTTGTATTGCTTGTTCGCCTGCTAATTTAGTACGCCCATACACCCCAAGAGGTGTGGTTGGGTCGGTTTCGGTATAAGGAGTGTTTTTACTTCCTCCGAATACATAATCGGTGGAAATATGAATAAGAGGCAAGTTGTGTTCTTTACAAACAGTTGCTAAATTCTCGACAGCTGTATGATTGATAAGAGTTGCGAGAGCTGAGTCGTCTTCGGCTTTATCAACATTGGTATAAGCTGCACAATTGACAATGACATCAATATTATTGAGTTGCACAAAAGCACGAATAGCTTGGACATCACAGATGTCCAAGCTATTTATATCCGTGAAATAGTAGCAACTTTTCTTGTGAGAATTAGCCTGAATTTCAGAACCTAATTGCCCACTACCTCCAGTTACTAAAACATTCATTTACTATTAGCTAACAGCGTAAGCGTTACTATCTACCTCTACGCTTTGTTTATCGCGAAAGCTATTATATAATCTGTTTACGTCTGCTTTATACTTATCGGGCACATTATTGCCATAAGTTCTGTTAAGCTCTATAAACTTTTGTTTTAAATCAGGAGTAATTGCAGTATTGAAATTCTCCATATACAAAATGTGTTCTACTAATTTTACAAATTCTTCCATAGTTCTATAAATGTTTAATCATTGTTTGACGAGGCAAAAGTACGAATAAATTTATTATTGACAAAAAAATAGTTATCAATTTAAATTAACAGGTTATTAACAGAGTTATCAACAGGAGGAATTTAGGTAAAAGGTAAAAGATAAAAGGTAAAAAAAAATTAGAAAATTAGGGAATGTGGGAATTAGAAAATTAGAAAAATTATTGGAGTTTATAGTATTTTTATTATCTTTGCGCTCTGTAAAACATCATTAAAACATTCATAAAAAAAACATTTATCATTATGGGAATTTTTGACAAACGCGAGAACTACAAACCTTTTGAATATCCTGAGGTTATGGAGTTTGTGAACGCTATGCACAAATCGTTTTGGGTACACTCAGAAGTGGAGTTTACTGCCGATATTCAGGATTTTAAATCGGAGTTAACACCTGTGGAAAAAGAGGCTGTAAAGCGCGCTCTATTAGGTATCGCCCAAGTGGAAGTATCGGTAAAGACTTTCTGGGGAGACCTCTATGACCTCTTTCCTAAACCTGAATTCAACGGATTAGGGGCTACTTTTGCCGAATGTGAGTTCCGCCACAGCGAGGCTTACGCACGCTTATTGGAGGTTTTGGGCTACAACAACGAGTTTGAAAACTTATTGGAGGTACCTGTTTTTAAAGAACGCAGTAATGTATTAAAAGAATACTTGGCTAAAAATCGTGAGAACGCTATGGAGCGGATTCTGTTTTTCACATTGATTATTGAGAATGCTTCGTTGTTCAGTCAGTTTGCTACTATTCTTTCATTTACGCGTTTCAAAGGGTTCTTGAAAAACGTAGCGAATATTATTGCGTGGACATCGGTAGACGAACAGTTACACGCCAATGCAGGTATTTATATTCTCAAAAAGATATTTGAAGAAAATCCAGAAATGAAAGCTAAAGCCGAAGAAGATGCGACTACTTTTATCCGTAGTTATATCACTTTGGAAGACAAGATGCTAGACTGGATTTTTGAACAAGGTGAATTGGAGTTTTTTAGCAAAAAAGACTTGTCGAACTATATGCGTTATCGTTTGGACGACTCGCTTACACAATTGGGATTAGGAAAGCCTTTTGGTATTTCGGGAGAGGAAGCTAAACCGATGATGTGGTTTGAGGAGGAAGTGTTCAGCAATGAGCTTGACGACTTCTTTGCCAAACGCCCTACTGCTTATACTAAACACGACAAGAGTATTAGCGAAAACGATTTGTTTTAGATAAAATAAGAGGTAAGAAGTAAGTTTCTTACCTCTTATTTTTTAGTTGAATGCCAAAGGTCTATCAGTAGAAAAAACTTGTATACCTTTCTTTGCCCACTCGGTATATAGGTGGTCGCCTTTGGTAGCAGCACGCTTATCTAAGTTACCTAATGTACCTAATATGGCAGGTATTTTTAGTTGGTTTAAACGTTCGTACAGCTGATCAGGAGCTAAACGAATACCAGTGAAAGCCAACAACTTCTGTTTAGGAATACCTGTTTGCAAAATACGGTTCAGTTCGTCTTCATTGCGGGCGCTCACCGAAAGGAGCATCTCAGGAGCTACCTTATGCAAGGCTTCGGCTTGTGCAGTATTATAACTGATAAGCACCACTTGTGCTTCCATCTTCTCTTCGCGCACTAAATCTACCACTTTTTGATAAGAAATACCCTTTTTAAAATCTAACATTAAGTACCCCTTATTGGTTTTACACCAGGAAAGTACATCTTTTAAAAACGGAATCTGAAAAGCAGTTACATTACCGAACTCATCTTTGAGTTTTTCAGTACGCAACTGTGCGGTAGTAAGAGCTGATACGACTCCTTGACCTGTGGCGGTACGTCCTAACTTATCGTCGTGCATCAGGAGCAAATCGCCGTCGGCACTCTCGAAGATATCTATCTCAAAGCTGTGTATTCCTTTTTTGGAAAGGTATTGAATGCTTTCCAAACAGTTTTCGGGATAGCCTTTAAGTTGCTCTCCTCCCCCACCCCGATGAGCAGAAACAATGGGTTTGGAGGTGAAATACATTTGATTAGTAATCTCCTCTTGGGGGATTATCTGTCCGGTTGAGGGGCTTTTGCAAGCCATTGCGAGGCACAAAAGCGATAAAGTGATGATATATTTCTTCATTAAAAACATATTTTTTTTGCAAAGATAAATAAAATGTGGAAATGAGAAAATGAGAGAATGAGAAAATGAGAGAATTAGCAAATGAGTAGTGATAAAAATAGTTTTTTGACAGGTCAGACAAGTCAGACGATTCAGATGAGATTAAAGGCTTTATTGGAGAGACTGAGGAGATAGAAAGATATCGGAAAAGAACGGAAGGGAAAATTTAGGCAAAAGGTAAAAAATGAGCTGTAAGGAGGGTGGGGTTAGCTTATAGAGAGCTTATAGGAAGCTTATACGAATCTTGGACGATTGGTATAGGAAGGGTGTGTAAAAAGTTGATTAATAGCTTAATACAACAATGCCAAAAATGCCAAAAATGGGGTTTCGAGGCGAAAGAAAGAGAATCCTCACCCCGTCCCTCTCCCAAGGAGAGGGGGTGTAGTGACGGGTAGAGAGCGACGAAAAAAGGGGAATGTGGCGACCGAAAAGAGAAGGGATAATTAGAGAATTAGCGAATTAGAAAATTAGAAAATTTGGAGATTAGCAAATTTGTGGGAGGAGTTTAGTGGGAGTGTGGTGGCGGAAAGGCGGAGGAAAAGCGATTGAAAAATAGCATTTTGTTATATCGAACTGACATAAATTCAAAAAAATATTCGTACCTTTGCCGTTCATAAACTCTCAACTAAAAAAGTGGAAAATATACAAGCTATAAAACAGCGATTTAGCATTATTGGCAACGACCCTAAGCTAAATCGCGCTATCGAAAAAGCCATACAAGTAGCCCCTACTGACATTTCGGTACTCATCACCGGAGAAAGTGGGGTGGGGAAAGAGGCTATACCGCGCATCATTCACTCGCTGTCTCTACGCAAACACGGTAAATACATAGCCGTAAACTGCGGAGCAATCCCCGAAGGGACTATCGATTCGGAACTTTTTGGTCACGAAAAAGGCGCTTTTACGGGAGCTACCGCTACCCGTAGTGGATATTTTGAGGAAGCCGATGGCGGGACTATTTTCTTGGACGAGGTAGGTGAATTGCCCCTCACTACCCAAGTGCGCCTCTTGCGGGTGCTCGAGAATGGCGAGTTCATAAAAGTAGGTTCCTCGGTAGTGCAGAAGACGAATGTGCGCATTGTGGCGGCTACCAATGTGCAAATGCAAGAAGCTATTAAAAAAGGACGTTTTCGCGAAGACCTTTACTACCGACTCAGCACAGTAGAGATACATTTGCCTCCTTTGCGCGAACGCAAAGACGATATCCACTTGCTTTTCCGCAAGTTTGCTTCGGATTTTGCCGAGAAATACAAAATGCCTCCTGTGAAGCTCAGCGAAGACGCGGTACATCTGCTCACGAACTACCGTTGGAGCGGGAATATCCGTCAGTTGCGGAATGTAGCCGAGCAGATTTCGGTACTTGAACAGCGCAGGGATATTACGGCGAGTATTTTGCGCACCTACTTACCCGATGAGGGTAGCAATCTACCACAGGTTGTACCTCAGCAAGCGCGCCAGGATAGTGATTTTAGCAACGAACGCGAGTTGCTTTACAAGGTGCTTTTCGATATGAAATCTGACCTCAATGACTTGAAAAAGCTTACCCTTGAACTGCTACAACACGGCAATTCAGCCCAAGTACAACAGGACAACGAGGGACTTATTCATCGCATCTACGGCAATGATTCACACAAGAATGAGGCGAGCTCTCCGGCTTATTCTATCATTCCCGTACCTCCTACCGAGAAGGAAATCCTATCTCACGAAGAGGTGTACGACTATGAGGAAGCTGCGGAAGAAGAGCGTTTTTCACTTCAAGAGCAAGAGCGCGAAATGATACGCAAGTCGTTAGAACACAACGGTGGCAAGCGCAAGGAAACCGCCAAAGCCTTGGGGATTTCGGAGCGGACGCTATATCGCAAACTAAAACAGTATAATATGATTTAGGCACTAAGCTTTGGGGCATAAGCCTCAGGTAATAGGAGGTCAGAAGAGAGAACTTTCTGCCAGCCGGACGTGGCGGAGTTTTGGGAAAGGATTGTTAATTATTAATTGTGAATTGTTAATTATTTAGATGAAATCATATAAAATAGGCATTATTGGGCTGGGTTATGTGGGCTTCCCCTTAGCTTGTCTGTTTGCCAAAAAATATCCCACAGTGGGTTACGACCCCTATACGGCGCGAGTGGAGAGCCTCAACACAGGTATTGACACTACGGGCGAAATCGGTAGTGAAATCCTTAAAGAGCGTTTGGCTACCCACCTTATTTGTACTGCGAACCCTGAGGACGCTAAGGATTGCAATGTGTACATAGTGGCAGTACCTACACCTATCGACCTCTATCAGCAACCCGACCTTACCGCCTTGCGCGAGGCGAGCCAAACAGTAGGTGCATTGCTAAAAAAAGGAGATATAGTGATTTACGAATCGACGGTTTACCCAGGAGTGACGGAAGAGGTGTGTGTGCCTATCTTGGAAAGCGTGTCGGGGCTTGCATACAACCGCGATTTCTTTGTGGGTTACTCGCCCGAGCGCATCAACCCTGGTGATAAGCACCATACCGTGGAGACTATCTGCAAGATTACCTCAGGCTCTACCCCTGAGGTAGCACAGGAAATAGATACTCTCTACAATTCAGTGCTGAGGGGAGGCACTTACCTTGCCCCGTCTATAAAAGTAGCCGAAGCCGCCAAAGTGATAGAAAACGCTCAGCGCGATGTGAATATCGCCTTTATGAATGAGATAGCGAAGATATTCAATATTTTAGAGATTGATACTAATGCGGTGATAGATGCAGCCAGTAGCAAGTGGAACTTCTTGCCCTTCCGCCCCGGTCTGGTAGGTGGACACTGTATAGGGGTAGACCCTTACTACCTCATACAAAAAGCTAAACTGCACGGCGTATCGCCACGCTTAATGATGGAAGCCCGAAAGACAAACGACTCGATGGGAGGCTATATCGCCTATCAGATTATCAACCGCTTGTGTTTACAAGGTATGCCTGTGAAGGACAGCCGAATCCTGCTCTTAGGTTTTACATTCAAAGAAAACTGCCCCGACACTCGCAATACGAAAGTAGTAGACATCTACCGCACCTTCGAAAACTTTACTAATCATATAGTGGTATACGACCCCTGGGCAAACCCCGAGCGCGCTCGTGAAGAATATGGCATTACAGTAGCTACTAAACCACAAAACCTCCCTACCCACAACGATGTAGTGGTGCTTTGCGTGGCGCACCAAGAGTTTCTACAGATGAATATAGGAAATTACTTAAAAGAAGACGGTATCGTTTACGACGTAAAGGGGAAGTTGAAAGTGAAGAAGAACGTGTTTAGGTTATAAAAGTTGTATAGTAAAAAACTTTTTCCTACCTTTGTCGCCTAAAATATTCACATACAATGAAGAAAATATACTTGCTAATGCTTTGTGCTTTTCCGTTTTTGGCAAAGGCACAATACACTGAAATTATTAACTCAAACCTCCCAGGTAATTCACAAAGTGCTTACGCAGTAGGGGCGAGAGTATTACAATTTGAAGGAGGTTTATGGTACGAGCACAACCACCACAAAGAGACAGGCACTTCTATGGATTTTACTGGAATGAACTATGCAGTGCGTTATGGTTTTTATAAAGAAGAATTGGAAGTGATGCTCAATGGTACTCTTGCTTATGACCGTACGATTGCATCTAATGGTACGACTTCGCACTTTGGTTTTGTGAACAATACTATCGGAGCTAAGTATTTGCTCTTTAAACCTGCTTTTTTAGATGAAGAGCCGAGTATTTACAGTTGGAAGGCTAATAACTCTTTTAGATGGCGCAATCTCACACCTTCCATATCTCTTTATGCAGGGGTGAATTTCTTACCAAACAAGCGATATTACTACGAGTCAATACCGGCACTCTCTCCCAAAGTAGCAGCTATCTTTCAAGCAGAGCCTATCCCCCGTGTGGTGTTGGTAGCAAACGGTATCATTGATAGGTTCTTAAGCGGAAAAAACACCGAATACAGCTATTTGTTCACCGTTACTCATAACTTAGACAATGGTTGGTTTAGTATCTTTGCAGAGCATCAAGGTATTCACAGCCAGCATTACAACGACCAGATTACGCGTCTTGGCGTTGCCTTCTTGCTCTCCGATAAAATACAACTCAATGCCGATATGGGCTTTGGCTGGAAAGATACCCCACAACGCTATATGGGATTGTTCGGGGCTTCTTATCGCATCGATAACCACAACAGCTATATCAAGAAGGTATTGAGTGAAACAATAGAAACCACCAAAATACAACACAAGAAAAAACCTAAAAGAAACAGACGTAATGCCATTGATCTCGATTAAAGAACTCACCACTAAAAAGGAACTTACCGAGTTTGTGAAGTTCCCTTTCTCTTTATACAAAAACAACCCTTATTGGGTGCCTCCTCTCATCAGTGACGAGGTAGCCTCTTTTGACAAAACCAAGAACCCTGTATTCGACAATGCCGAAGCCTTCTTTTACGGAGCTTACAATGAGAAAGGTAAAATGGTAGGGCGCGTAGTAGCTATTATTAATCAGCACGACCTTAAACAGAACATAAAGAAAGTGCGCTTTGGTTGGCTGGATATGATAGACGATATTCAAGTAACACAAGTTCTCTTGGATAAAGTAGCTGAAAAAGCTCGTGAGTATCAACTGGAGTATATGGAAGGACCTATAGGTTTTTCGAATATGGACAAAGTGGGATTGCTTACTGAAGGTTACGACCATCTCTCGAATATGATGACGTGGTATAACTATCCTTATTATAATCGGCATTTAGAGCAATTAGGCTTTACCAAAGAAAAAGGCTTTGTAGAGATGGAATTTTTAGTAAAGAACTCTAAACCTGAGATTTTTAAGAAAACAGCTGAAGCCATAAAAAAACGCTATGGGGTAAAGTTTATTGATACGCCTACTACTAAAGAAGTGCTCAAGCACGTAGACGCAATGTTTGACCTTTACAACGAAACCTATTCTAAGTTAGCCTCCTACGTGCCTATAAGCGAACGTCAGCGCGAGTACTTCAAACAAAAGTATATCCCTTTTATCAATCCTGAGTATATACGTTTTATTGAAGATAAGGACGGTAAACTGATATGTTTTGCCATAGTGATGCCTTCGTTCTCCAAAGCATTACAAAAGGCAAAAGGCAAACTCTTTCCTTGGGGTTGGTGGTATTTGTTACAATCGAAACGACATCACGACACGGTGGAGTTCTACCTTATTGGGGTAGCCCCCGAATACCAAAGTAAGGGTATTCCCGCCTTGTTGTTCGACTATTATTATGATATATTCACCCGCAATGGTGTTACTCATTGCGTGATTACACCTGAACTCGAAGAAAATATTGCTATTCAGCAACTCTGGAAGAGTTTTGACCCCGTCATTTTTGCTCGCCGTGCTACCTTTAAAAAACAGGTAAGAGATTAAATGTAAAATGAATTATCTTCTCCCTTTTCTGGCAGTGGTATTAGGCTACTCATTCGTTACCTTTTTTAAACCTGCCCAACAGCAATACACCAAACTACTACTCTCTTTCAGTGGCGCTTACCTATTAGCACTCACTGTATTCGTGCTGATACCCGAAGTATATCACTCTCACGATGAGCAGCACGATTTTAAATACATAGGGCTATTTGTGATAGTAGGAGTACTCTTACAAATTGTTTTAGAGTTCTTTTCGCACGGAGCCGAACACGGTCACACCCAGCACCCACACCCACACCAGCATAGTGCTTTCCCGCTCTCACTGTTTATCAGCCTTAGTATTCACTCCATTTTAGAAGGTTTCCCGCTATCTCACGGGCATAATCACGACCTTGTGTATGGTATATTCGTGCACAAACTGCCTGTGGCTATTGTGCTCACTACCTTTTTTGTGAATTCGGGGGTGAACAGGTGGAAGACAGCACTGTTTTTACTCTTCTTTGCCCTAATGACGCCATTAGGCACTTTTTTAAGCAATACAGTACCAAGCCTTATCAGTTACCACACGGAGCTTTCGGCTATTGTAATAGGTATTTTCTTACATATATCTACCGTAATCTTATTTAAAAACTCCGAAGGACATCGTTTTAACCTATTAAAGTTTTTAAGTGTTTGTGTAGGATTTGTGGTAGCGTATCTTACTTAGTAAATTGACCAATTAACAGATTAACCAATGAAGACGATAAAAAAATTCTTATGCATTAGTGTTTTATGGGTAGTTGCTTGCCAACTTCCTCATAAAGAGGTTGCCTTTACCGAGAGTGACCTTAATGTTATTCCGCGACCCCAATCGCTCACTCTGGGTAAGGGTAGTTTCCGGTTTACTAAGGAAACTGCTTTTGTGATTGACCCTGCTTTGATGCCAGCTCGGCGTTCTTTTCTCGAACAATTTGAGAAGGCTTCTGGATTTAGGTTTTCTGTACAAAAAGTAGCTCTCTTGACTAATTATGTAGTGATTGACACTGATACATCTCTTCCTAAAGAAGGTTACACTCTCACTGTAAATCCTAAAGAAATTATCATTAAGGCAGGTGGTTACAACGGGGCACTTTACGCCCTCGAAACGCTGCGTCAACTACTGCCTAAAGAGTTTGAAAGCACTACACCCGTGAAGACTGATTGGGCGGTGCCCGCAGTTACCATCATTGATGCTCCTCAGTACGCTTGGCGCGGATTGATGCTGGACGTCTCTCGCCATTTCTTCTCCAAGGAATATATACTGAAAACCCTCGACCGTATGGCAATGCTCAAGCTCAATACCTTCCACTTCCACTTAGTAGACAATGAAGGTTGGCGCATCGAAATTAAAAAGTATCCTAAACTTACCGAAATAGGTGCGTGGCGTGTAGACCAAGAGGATAAACTATGGGGTGAGCGCATCACTAACCCCGCCAACGCCTTTGCTAATCCTGCGACAGCTCCTAAAAAATACGGAGGTTTCTATACCCAAGAAGATATTAAAGAGATTGTAGCCTACGCCTCTGCACGTGGCATTATGGTAATCCCCGAAATAGAAATGCCTGCCCACGCAATGAGTGCCATAGCGGCTTACCCCAAACTGTCTTGTCACAAACACCCCATAGGAGTACCCTCAGGCGCGGTGTGGCCTATCACCGATATTTATTGTGCGGGGCAAGAAGAAACTTTTACTTTCTTGGAAGATGTACTTACCGAAGTGATGGAGCTTTTCCCCAGCAAATACATTCACGTAGGTGGCGACGAAGCCACTCACACCGAATGGGAAAAGTGCCTCAAATGCCAAGCACGTATGAAAGACCACCACTTAAAAGATGTGCACCAACTACAGAGTTATTTTATCAAACGTATAAATGATTTCTTAGTATCCAAAGGGCGCACTTTGGTAGGTTGGGACGAGATAATGGATGGTGGTTTAGCTAACAATGCAGTGGTGATGAATTGGCGCGGTATCGAGGTAGGTAAAAAAGCCCTCGAACAAGGTAACCCTGTTGTCCTCACTAGCGATTGCTATATAGACAACTATCAAGGTCTTCCCGATTATGAGCCTCAAGCCAATGGTGGTTACTTACCGCTCAAAACCCTTTACCATTACAGTCTTGAAAAAGAAAACCTCAGCCCAGCGCTACAAAAAAATATTTTGGGTACGCAAGCCAACTTATGGGCAGAACACGTGGGTAGCACTGAACATTCGGAATATATGCTCTTTCCGCGATTGTTGGCGCTTGCTGAAATCAGTTGGACAACCGATAACTTGAAGAATTGGGACAACTTTATAAATCGCACTCAAGCCTTTATGAAGCGTTTGGACGTGATGAAGGTGAACTATGCCCGCTCTATGTACCAAGTAGTGCCTACCGTTGAAAACCAAGAGGGGACTATCTTTCTAAAATTAGACTGTGAAGTCCCAAACGCCGACATTCGCTACGCTTTGGGAGATACTCCTATAGAGAAAGCTACGAAATACCACCAGCCTATTGCGTTGAATCGAAGCACGACCTTTAAAGCAACTGTTTTCAGTGGAAAGGCGACCAACACCATTACCACTGGCGAGGTAACATTCCACAAAGCGATAGATAAGAAAGTAAGTTACAGTCCACTTTATCACAAGAATTACCAAGGGCAAGGAGAAGCGACGCTCACCAATGTCATTCGCGGTACCAAAAACTTTCACGATGGGCAATGGCTCGGTTGGTTAGGCGACGATGTAACCCTTACCCTCGATTTGGAGCAAGCTACCGAGGTAAGAGAAGTGCGTATAGGCGCAATGGATGCCCAAGCATCTGGTATTTACTTTCCCGTAGAATTTATAGTATCCCTTTCAAACGACGGTAAAAACTACCGTGAAGTAGCAACTCACAACGAGCCTTGTGTAGTCAGAGGGAAAGCCACCTTAAAAGATTTTGTGTTGAAGTTTAGTCCAACGGAAGCACGCTATATCAAGCTCACCCTCAAAAACGTAAAAACACCCCCAAAAGGAGGTGATGCTTGGCTTTTTATAGATGAAATTTTGGTATTTTAGAAAAATAATGTACCTTTGTTGCGTAAAAGAAGAAAAATATGGAAACAATTACAGTTGCCTTACCCAAAGGACTTTCATTGAAAAATGCTAAATCTGTACTTGAAAGTCTCAACTTTAAAATAATAGAGACTTTTGAAGAAACTCCACGTTTACGAAGGGGAGAAAACATTCCAAATGAGACTACTCAAAAAGCCTTAGAAGAAGCAGAAAGACTTATAAACGATCCTAACACAAAATACTTTACAAATGTAAAAGAATTAATAGCCTCTTTAAATGATTAAGTTATGGATAATATTAACAGAAATGTATATGAAATAACTTATACTGGACAGTTTAAAAAAGACTATAAAAAGTATAGAAGTAATAAAAACAAAATCCTAAAGATTGAAGATACTATTGCTTTATTAGAAGAGGGAGGAGTAGATAACTTACCTAAATCAATGAAAGCCCATTTTCTCACAGGAAATTATAAAGGACATTTGGAATGCCATATAGAACCTGATTTACTTATCATTTGGTTACAATACGATGAAGAGAGGAAAAGAATACTTTTAGTTAGGTTAGGTTCTCATTCAGAATTGTTTAGCAAATAATTTTACTAAAGGATATAACTACATATTTTAAAAAACACACAACAATAACACAAAAAGAAAAAACACCCTGCTACGGTTGCAGAATTGTAAATTATTAATTGTAAATTGTTAATTGACATATGGATTCAGTAAAAAATTATATCAATGAAAACAAAGACCGCTTTATTGCGGAACTGATAGAACTGCTTAAAATGCCCTCTATCAGTGCTGATGCTGCCTATTCTCAGGATGTGCTCAACACCGCCGATGCTGTAAAAAACGCCTTAGAGAAGGCTGGCTGCGACAAGGTGGAAATATGTGAAACCCCTGGCTACCCTATCGTATATGGCGAAAAAACTATCGACCCTGCCCTGCCTACTGTTTTAGTATATGGGCACTATGATGTACAACCCGCCGACCCTATTGAGCTTTGGGAATCTGACCCCTTTGAGCCTGTTATCAAAAAAACCGATATTCACCCCGATGGAGCTATCTTCGCTCGTGGGGCTTGTGACGACAAGGGACAAATGTTTATGCACGTGAAAGCCCTTGAATATATGGTGAAAAACAACGTGCTCCCTTGCAATGTGAAGTTTATGATTGAAGGCGAGGAAGAAATAGGCTCAGGAAGTCTTAGTTGGTTTGTAAAAAACAACCACGAAAAACTCAAAAACGATATTATTCTCATTTCCGATACCAGTATGCTGGCTAACGACACCCCTTCTATCACTACGGGCTTACGCGGACTTAGCTATGTGGAAGTGGAGGTTACCAGTGCTAACCGCGATTTGCACTCTGGTTTATATGGTGGTGCCGTAGCGAACCCTATCAACGTGCTTACTAAAATGATTGCTTCTTTGCACGATGAGAACAACCGCATTACCATTCCGCATTTCTACGACAAAGTAGAAGAGCTCTCACAAGCTGAACGCGATGAAATGGCAAAAGCACCTTTCTCACTCGAAGCCTACAAAAAAGCCTTAGATATTGATGAGGTATATGGCGAAAAAGGCTATACCACTACCGAACGTGCCTCTATACGTCCTACCCTTGATGTAAATGGTATCTGGGGAGGCTATACCGGACAAGGAGCTAAAACGGTTATCCCAAGTAAGGCTTATGCCAAAATATCAATGCGCTTGGTACCTAACCAAGACAACCACGAAATTACCGAGCTCTTCACCAAGCACTTTGAGAGTATCGCACCAGCAGGTGTGCGCGTGAAAGTAACTCCGCACCACGGCGGACAAGGCTATGTAACCCCTACCGATACGCCTGCTTACCAAGCAGCAGTAAAAGCCTGCCAAGCGAGCTTCGGGAAAGAACCTATACCTGTGCGTTCAGGTGGTAGTATTCCTATTGTAGCTCTTTTTGAAGAAGAATTAGGTAGCAAATCTATTCTCTTAGGCTTTGGTTTAGATAGCGATGCTATCCACTCGCCTAACGAACACTACGGTATTTTCAACTTCCTAAAAGGTATTGAAACCATTCCGTGGTTCTATCACTACTTTGTACAAAAGTAATACAAGTTACATAAATAGTAATAAGGACTTTACCGAAACTCGTAGCACGAGAGACTATTAAACTTTCGGTAAAGTCTTTTTATATTATTATTGAAAATAAACGACTTAGCAGTACAACTAAAAAATATTAAATATTTTTCTGCTTAAAAATTTGCAGGTTTCAAAAATAGTTGTACCTTTGCACCGCAATTAAGGAAAACATAAGTAGAAAATATTCCTCCTTAGCTCAGTTGGTTAGAGCATCTGACTGTTAATCAGAGGGTCACTGGTTCAAGTCCAGTAGGGGGAGCAACAAAAAAGCACTTACATAATGTAAGTGCTTTTTTTATTTTATCTTCTTATAAAGCCCATTCTTTAGCTCGGTTGTGAGCATTCCACATTCTTTCGTACAATTCACTCCCTTGCAATAACTGACTATGAGTGCCTATAGCATTGATTTCGCCTTTGTTGAATACAATAATCTGGTTGGCTGTGGTGATAGAGCTAAGGCGGTGTGCTATCACAAGTACAGTTTTGTTGCGAATAAGCGTACTGAAAGCCTGCTGTATTTTATGCTCGTTCTCAGGGTCGGCAAAGGCAGTAGCTTCGTCTAAGATGAGGATTGGTGCATTTTTAAGAATAGCACGTGCCAACTGGAAGCGTTGTTGTTCTCCTCCGCTGAGATGTACCCCTTGCTGACCGAAAAATGTGTTGTACCCATTGGGCAGATTCGTGATAAAATCGTGTATTTGAGCTGCTTTGGCAGCCTCTATCACTTCTTCTTCTGTTTTATCCATTCCCATACAAATATTGTCGTACATTGTTTGTTGAAACATAAAGCTATCTTGGAAAACAAATGATACCTTTTGCATCAAACTTTCGGTGGGTAACTCTTTGATGTCAATTCCACCTATAGTAATTCGTCCTTCTTGGCAATCCCAAAAACGAGAGAGCAATTGCCCTACGGTACTTTTACCTGCCCCTGAGGGGCCTACTAAGGCAGTAACTGTACCTTCTTTGGCTGTGAAGCTAACGTTGTTCAATACATAGTTCTCGCCGTCGTAAGCAAAGCTAACCTTGTCGAAACAGATATTATAGTGAGTAGGTATCTGTGCATTATGTCCTTCGGGAAGAATGGGTTGATTGAGAATTTTATCAATCTGTTGTACGCCTTGTTCTATCAGCTGTAGTTGCATTGCCATATTGCTAATGGCAAAAACGGGACGTATATAGCCTGTGCCTATGATAAGGAAAAAGAGCATAGTGGCAAGGGTTACCCCATTGTGAAAATAAAGATATAGACCTAATGCCAAAACAGGCAACATTGCATTACTAGCAAAACTCATAAAGATAGCGTAAGGGGGTGAGCTATGACGTATCCACTGGCTTACAAAACGGTTGAAAGATTTTACTTTCTTGCCGTATTTATCAAAACTCTCAGCTGATTGTTGGAATATCTTCATCACAGGCATAGCACGTACGTATTCTACGATACCTGAGCTCATCTCTTCTAACGATTGGTGATATAGCTGGGTAAGATTTTTGTTTTTTCCTCCAAACATTATTGGGAAAATAAGCAGTAGCAACAATAAAGGCAAACAGCTGGCAAGAGCTAATCGCCAATCTTGACTGAACAGATATCCTAAGGTGAATAAAGGCAAGGCAATAGCTTTTACAAAATCGGGGATTTGGTGAGCAATAAAGGTTTCTATACGTTCTACATCGTCTGAAATAATTTTCTTAAAAGCTCCTGAATTGCGGTTAGAAAGATAGCCCATAGGCAATACGCCGACCTTTTCGGTAATCGTTTTCCTGAGACCGTAAAGAATGTTGAAAGCGGCGATATGTGATAAAATACCCGATAAGAAGAAAGCGACCATACTCACGGCTATCATTACAATGGCGTAGATTACGTATTGTTGAGCGGTAGCAAAATTGGGTATTTGCTGTGTGAGTTCTTGTATGATATAGAATACCAAGGCATAAGGAATCAAGCTCAGTACTGCGTGAATAATGGCTAAAGTGCAGGAGGCTAAGAGTAAGGTTTTACGCTGTCCTGCTATTTGTAATAATCTTTTCATAGTTCGTTAATTGTTAATTGCTGTCCAGCCAGAGGTTTGTTGTTGGAGTGTCCAGAGGCGATGATAAATACCTTTTTTAGCCAAGAGTTCGGGGTGCGTACCTTCTTCGGCAATACGCCCTTCTTCTAAAACAAGTATTTTATCAGCATTTTTAATGGTGGAGAGCTTATGGGCTATCACCACTACTGTTTTGTTTTTTACAAGTTCCTGAATGGCTTTTTGAATGTATATTTCGTTTTCGGGGTCGAGACTGGCAGTAGCTTCGTCTAACAAGATAATAGGAGCGTCTTTCAGCAAAGCACGTGCGATGCTGATACGTTGTTTTTGTCCGCCAGAGAGATGGTTGCCTCCTTCACCTACGGGAGTGTGCATTCCTTGCGGTAATTCCCACGCAAACGAAAGTACTTGTGCTTTTTCGGCAGCCTCTATAATTTGGCTTTCGGTAGCGTTAGGATTCCCTATTTTGATGTTATTGTAAATAGTATCATCGAATAGGTATACATCTTGGAATACTTCGCTGATAAGTCCATAGAAGCGGTCTTGCCGGATATTTCTAATATCTACTCCACCGATGGTAATTCTTCCATTATTCACGTCCCAAAAACGCGCAATGAGTGAAGCAATAGTGGTTTTACCCGAGCCCGAATGTCCTACCAATGCTACCATACTGTGCTGAGGAATGCTGAAATTAAGATTGTTAAGTGTAGTTTTATCTTCTAAATACGAGAAACTTACATTATCAAAATTGATATTAAAGTGAGAAGGGAACTCGTTTTTATCGGTTTCCATAGTGGGTTCTTTCAGTACATCAATGACACGGCTGAGGCTTTCGTTCATATAGCGCAACATCATATAATCTACTAATACTACTTTGATGGGGTTGTACAGAATATAGCCTAAAATTAGAAAAACGATAAGCACAGGAATAGTAATGGTATTGTGAGTGAGATAGTACAAGCCTAAAGCGAGCATCAACACAAAGCTTATTTCCAAAACAGTGAACGAAAGCATTACAAATGGTCCTGGTATAGCTTCTAAGCGGATGCTCTTTTGGCGCAAATTCTCATAAGCCTTTTCGAGCATTCGGTAATTACTACCTGTAAGACCATAGGATTTTAGGTGTCGTATTCCTTGTACATATTCCAAGAATTTAGCTGATACTTCGTTTCGTGCCTTTACTTGCCCTTTGCTGAGTTCCCATTTATCGACCATAAAAATACCGAGCTTTAAGAACGGTATTACCAGTAGAATGCCAATGAACAAACAAAGGGTGAGTCGCCAATCGCAATAGAAGAGAAATCCTGAGAGCATAAGTGTACCGAAAAGAGCGGCTGCTAAATTGCCAAAACTGTGACTGAAAATATGCTCAAACGAGGCGACATCTTGCATAATCACTGAAGCTATTTCGCCGGGGTCGCGCTTTTTGAAGAAACCTAATGAGAATTTTTGGATATGATTACCTAAGCGAATGCGTACTTTTTCGGAAATACCATATACTAATAGGTTGGACGACACAAGGGTGCGCGAGGCAACGAAGAACTGTAATAGGAGTAGGAAGCCCATTAGGGCTACCATTTCCCAGATAAGGGACAGATTGGGTTGCGGTTTAAAAAGCTCCCATAATATTATGAGTAATATGCCCGACGGAGCTGTGATAAAACCGTTATGCACAATTTCCCACAACACGCTCTGCCACGTACCTTTTTTATTAAAAGCTGTAATATACAGTAAATTGCGAATCATTTTATTTAAATGTTTGATTAACGGGGCAAAAATACTGTAAAAAGCTCTTACATAGATTTAATATAAATAGCTTTTTTTTAAATGTGAATAGCTTTTTTAATAATTAGAAAATGAGAGAATGTGAGAATGAGAAAATTAATAGATTAGTAAACGGACACGAAGAAAATCGGAAAGGTTCGGAAGAGGGTTAAGGGAATTTTTGGTGAAAAATGGCTGTAAGGAGGGTGGGGTTAGCTTATAGAGAGCTTATAGGAAGCTTATACGAATCTTGGACGATTGGTATAGAAAGGGTATATAAGTAGTTGACTCATAGTACAATACAACAGTGCTAAAAATGTTAAAAACGGGGTTTCGAGGCGAAAGAAAGAGAAAAGGCAATAGGCCTTAGGCCATAGGCACTAGGGGGGAGTGTGACGGGAAAGAGAATTAGTAAATTAGAAAATAGGGAAGAGGCAATAGGCCTTAGGCCATAGGCACTAGGGGGGGAGTGTGACGGAAAAGAGATTTAGCAAATTAGAAAATTTGGAAATTAGAGAATTAGCAGATTAGGCGTGAGACAGACGAGCGGGTACGAGCTGGACGGGCTGGGAAATTAGAGATTAGCAGATTAGGTGTGAGCGCATAGGTAGGAAGGTTAGCAAATGGTTTGTGTTATATGTAAAACAAAAAAAGATGATGAAATATTTGGTGGGGAACAAAAAAGTGTGTATTTTTGTGCCGATTAACAAAATACTTTTTAAACGATGAAGAAAATATTTTTAGCTTTAATGGCAACAGCAACTTTCGTAGCTTGTAATAAAGAAGACAAGGACGAAGACGGTACTAGTGCTAAATTCCCTAAAGAAATTACTACTATTGTAGGAACAGAACGCACTGTTATTAAATATGAGATGCAAGATGCTACTCGTCCTAAAAAAGAAACAAGAATTACCTATCGAGGCAATTCTTCTTATGGTGATGAGACTTATCACGATTACGACTACGATAGCAGTGGCCGTTTACAAAGAAGAACTTACTACTCAAAGGAGCCTTACTTCCATAACTACATCTATACCTATAGAGCTGATGGGAAGTTAGAAAAAGAAGAAACGATAGCCTTGGGAACAACTCTTTACGCTACGAAAGTTTATGAATACAGAGCAGACGGACGTCTTGTGAAAAAAGAAGATAAGCCCGCCAACAACAACGACGGGAGCTACATCACGACTACTTTCGATTATCCCAGTACCAATGTGGTAAGAATTACCAAAAACACTTATGTGAGAAAAGATGGCAAAAACGGTGATGACACAAACGAATGGCATAGCTACACCTTAGACGCTAAAGGCAATGTGGTAAAAGATGAGTACACTACTACCACTCATAGCTATGAGGTAACCTATGAATATGATGCTAAAATCAATCCTGAGTATGTGAATTTTATAATACAAACTACTCCCGACCACTTTGTTACTCTTCTTACCCCTAATAATATCATTAAGAAAACAGTTGTAACTGCAGAACTCAATAAGCCAGAAAATGTTACTAAGACCGTATATCGCTATGATATTCAGTATGATGGGGATTATCCAATCCGAATTAAAGTTTACTCAGTGCCTAAAGATGAAAAAGCACCACAAGTACTTATCAGCACTACAGAATACAGCTATTAATTTTCTAAAAGAATTTTAACAAAAAGCATTACAGTATCAACTTTGCCAAAGGACGTAGCACGACAGACTATTACCTTTGGCAAAGTTTTTTATTACTCAATCGACAAATTTGGTAATTCACAAATTATTCGTACCTTTGCACTAACAAATGATGTTTCTCAAACAAATATCGGTCGTAAACTACAAGAACATACTCTCACAAGCGTATGCCTTTAGCCCTACTATCAACTGTTTTGTAGGAGATAATGGTGTAGGGAAAACGAATCTGCTTGATGCTATTTATCACTTAGGTATGGCTAAGAGCTACTTTACTACTTCGGCAGTGCAGAACGTACGCCACGGCGAGGAGTTTTATCTTATCGAAGGACAGTTTCGACAAGAAGAACGTGAAGAACAGATAGTATGTAGCCTTAAAAAAGGACAGAAGAAAGTAATGAAACACAACGGTAAAGCCTATGAACGTCTGGCTGACCATATAGGTAAATACCCTATGGTGCTCATTTCACCTTCCGACCGCGACTTGATAGTAGAAGGTAGTGAAACGCGCCGTAAGTTTTTGGATAGTGTGATTTCGCAAACTGATAGGGCTTACTTAGAACTGCTTTTGCGCTATAACCGCACGCTCTTGCAACGCAATACGTTACTGAAACAAATGGCAGAAGGAGGCGTTTTCTCTTTAGAGACTTTGCACATTTACGACGAGCAGTTGGCACCCTTAGGACAACACATTTATGAGAAACGGCGAGCTTTTATGGAAGAGTTTTTGCCTATCTTTAGCGAGCAGTACGCGTATATTTCGGGAGGTAAGGAACGAGTGAGTTTGCATTACGACAGTAGTTTGCACCAAAGTGATTTGGCTACCCAGCTTGCCGAAAATACTGAGCGAGACCGCAGTGCGCAATACACTACCGCAGGTATTCACAAGGACGATTTGCTTTTTGAGATTGAGGGCTACCCGATGAAGAAGTATGGTAGTCAGGGGCAACAAAAGTCGTTTTTGATAGCCTTAAAGCTCTCGCAGTTTGAAGTGTTGAAGCAATCGTTAGGGATTACGCCCATAGTGCTTTTAGATGATATTTTTGATAAGCTTGACGATACTCGCGTAACGCAGTTGGTGCAGTTGGTTACTCAAAAACATTTCGGACAGCTTTTTATTACCGATACTCATTCGCAACGCACCGAAGACGTAGTGAAGCAAACGGGACTAGCGTATGAGATGATTCAAATAGGTGCGAGCCGCACGGGCAGTAAGAGCCACAAAAGCAGGTAAAAGATAAGAGATAAAAGGTAAATGAGAAGAGAAAGTGACTTTTACAGATATTAATTGTTTAATTAAAATAATATGTGTTTATTAGTGTATCCTAAGAATGAAATACAAAAAGCTGAATTGACCTCTTTGTTTGAAAAAATGGGAGTGGAATTTGAGTATGAACAATCTTTTTTATCTGATTCTCTTAAAAAAGAGTTGGATAAAAGAGTTATAGAGATAAAAGAGAACCCTTCTATTGGAATTTCTTTTGAAGAAGTAAAGAAGAAAATATCAGAGAAGTATGTCATTTAGTTTGATTTTCCACCCCAGAGCAGAAAAAGAGTTAAATGATATTATAGATTATTACAATGTTTTTAGAGAAAATTTAGGTTTTGAAGCATATAATGAAATAGTAGATTATATAGAAACATTAAAAGACTTTCCCTTTGTTGCTCCAAAGAAATATGAGGAGGTTCGTATTTTCTTTACTAAAAGATTCCACTTTGGAATTCATTATATTGCTTTGGAAGAATTGTCAGAAGTGATTATCATAGCCATTATTAACACCAAACAACAAATAAAAGAACACCAAATATTCAATAGAATTTCTGATATAAAAGACTGATTATAATTGGAGGTAACTATCAAGATATAAGTAATTAAGAAAATTTATATAAATACATAAGATGAAACCCAACAAGAAGAAAACACCTAGCAAGAATCCTATTAAACCTACCCCCACAGTGAGTGAGGAAGGGAGTTCGAGTATGAAGCTTTTGGCGAGTGTCTTGCTCATTGCCTATGGCTATGTAACGGTACTTACCCCTAACTGGATGGCATTCGACTCCAATGCTACAAAGTTTTACACCTTTGCTATTCTGAACTTGATAGTAGTAGGGCTTGTGTTTTTTATTAAAGAATTCAGAGAACGCACACAATTACTGTTTGGCTTTTTTACTAATAAAATAGGAATTGCTTACTGCCTAATAATGGTATTGGCATTGCTCTCGTTTACCAAAGCTATTGATATAGAAGAAGCAATTTTGCACTTCTTTAAGATATTTACAGCTTTCTCAGCTGCTTGGATGGTATCGGCTTTGGTGATTTACAACAAAAAGAGTTTAGTACATTTGGCAGTTGCAATGACAATTCTTTTGTGTTATGACTTTTTGGTAACCCTCGACGGGGTAAAAGGCATCATCAAGGGTATTAGTGCCGATTACAATATCAAAGGCTCGTATTCTAACAAGAATATTTTGGCTTCGGCTATGTTTATCAAGATACCTTTTGCTATCTGGTTGTTTTATTTTCATAAAAACACCTTGCGTATCATTGGGGGGATAGGTGTTTTAGTCGGTACTTTGGCAATCTTTTTTATGAGTACCCGTGCTTTCTATTTAGCAACTATTCTTACAACGCTTATCTTTATCACGTATGGTGCTATCGACTATTTTATCTTAAAACGCCGTGAAACGGGCGTAAAAGTACTGATGCACGTAGGCTTGGTAGTTCTTGCTTTTGGTATTTTCTCGTTTGTACAGAACTATTTATACCCTGAACAAGTGCGACAAAGCACCAGCTTCGGGGCTCGTTTGGCTGAGGTAGCTAACCAAGAGAATACCAGTAACAATTTGCGTAAAACGGCTTGGGTAATTACTGCTACCGATATGATCCCGAACGACCCACTGTTGGGCGTAGGCATTGGTAACTGGAAGGTACGCTTCTTACAGTATGAGAATTCTTACAGTCCGCATTATATTTATATGTATAAGAACCACAACGACTTTTTGGAGCTCACCGCCGAAGCGGGAATCTTCGCAGGGTTGGCGTTCTTGGCTATCTTCTTCTTGACAGCTTATTATTTCCTAAGAGGCACTTATAAAAACAAGAATCCTGAGCAAGAGCAATGGTTTTTCTTACCATTGTTTGGTCTCTTTGCTTATTCGTTCGATGCGTTCTTTAACTTTCCTCAAGACCGTCCAGAAATTCAAGCCCTTTTTGGTATTTATGTAGGGATAGCAGTAGGCTTGGCAGTATTGTATTTCAGTAAGAAAAAAGGAGAAGAGCGCAAATTGCCAATGAGTGTTGTAGGTTTCATAGGAGCAGTAGCCGTGGTGGCAATGGTTTTGAATGTAGTAGTAGAGCGTATGTACTTTGATTCTTCTAAAATACAACGTATGGTAAAAGAAGAGCAACAAGGGGTGCGTCCTACCAAATCACCTTCGGATTACCTGATACGCAACTATCCTCGTATTCCAAATCTCACGGCAGTGGCTGAGCCCGTAGATGTAGAAAAAGCGCGCTACTTGATAGACGAAAAGAAATTCGATGAGGCACGTAAAGTATTGGCTTCCATTCATTACCACCCTTATGATGCGCGTCCTGAGTATTTTACTGCTGTATCATACTTTATGGAAGAAAACAAAAACAACGATAGTATTTATAAATATGCCCATAAAGCCCGAATGATAAAGCCGAATTTCTTCGGTAACCTAAATTTAGAGACCTTTGCGCTGAACAATATGGGTAAAGAACAAGAATCGATTCACTTGCTCAAACAGTATTTAGGATTGGAGAAAGACAGTGTGCAGAAACCACAACCTAAGTGGAAAACTATACTGAAAAACCGTTTCCACGTAGATGTAGATAGAGACGCTCTTCGCGGTAATCGCAGTGAGGTACAAGCGTGGAACTCTTTGGCTTATCTGCAAGAGAAAAATAACTTAATAGCTGATGCTCGTGCTACCTTAGATAGTGCCATTGTGTATTTGCCCGATAATAAAGATATAATTAATAACCGCAACAAGATTATCTCGCGTATGCAGGTAGAACAGTTTGCTCCTCTTTACACTCAGGCAATGCAACTCTATTTGCAGCAACGTTATGCTGAAGCTATTCCTATATTTACGAAGTTCTTGGAAAAAGTACCTGCTCATATAGACGGGCTCAGGTATCGTGCTATTAGTTACTACAACACCCAGCAATACCAAAAGGCTATTAATGATATGGCTGAAATGGAGAGCTTAGGAGTGCCCGTAGATGCTGTACTGAATAATTATCGTGCCTCTTGCTACTATATGTTGGGCGACAAGGCGAATGCCAAAGTCTTTTTCCAAAAAGCCGCTAGCGAGGGTAATGCCGATGCTCAACGCAACTTAAATACCCTCAGTTTTTAAGTCAAATGAATACCTATACAAAACAAATCCTCAGCGAGAAGGAACTCCAAGTAATGCTACATCGCCTTGCTTGTGAGCTGATAGAAAACCATAACGATTTCTCGAATACGGTTTTTATCGGTATCCAGCCCCGTGGCACTTATTTAGCTGAGCGATTGGTAGAACTACTCACTAACGAATACCACATTGCTGATATTCCATTAGGCTTATTAGATATTACTTTCTTTCGCGATGATTTTAGGCGTACAGGTAGACCTCTTGAAGCCAACTCTACCGCTATCGACTTTATCGTCGAAAACAAGAGAGTGGTATTCATAGACGATGTGCTTTACACAGGGCGCAGTATTCGCGCTGCTCTCAGTGCCATACAGAGCTTCGGGCGCCCTTCTGAAATAGAGCTCTTAGTGCTTATTGATAGGCGCTTTAGTCGCCATCTTCCCATACAACCCGATTACAACGGTAAGCAAGTAGACGCTATCAATGATGAGCGTGTGGTAGTACACTGGAAACAAAACGACGGAGAAGACTCAGTAGAGGTAATAAGTAAAGCCGGTGAGCTGGCGTAGCTGAGTATGTAAGTAAGAGATAAGGGATATGTGATATGGTAATAGCAATTCTTACAGTCTTTATAATGCTCAACGTAGTGCTAAAACTCAGTTTTTGGAAACTGTGGCAACAGGTGTTATTTGCAGCTGTTTGTTTCTTGTTTGTATGGTTGGCTACTGATTTTGCCTCAGAGCAGTCACAAGTTACCCTCCAAACAATGCTCAGCGACCCCAAAGTGCTTGGCAATATTACCGTACTGCTCACCGTAGAAACAGCTGTGTGTATGGCGTATTGTTTTACTTCACTACGCACGCTTTTCAAAGGTAAAGAAAGTCGTTGGCATAAAGTTTTGCAGTGGTATCCTAACCTGCTTATCTTTCCTGCATTGTTCTACGTGCTCACTCAATCTATCTTTTATTATACAGGGGTATCGTTTGAGCATATTGCCTTTTGGATAGGTGCTAGCGTAGGAGTGTTTATTATATTAGGCACTTGGCGTCTCCAAAAGCTCTTGCCCGAGAAAGACCTGCGCTTAGAGCTGCACTTTTTGGTGAGTTTGCTTATCACTCTCTTAGGACTTATAGGTACTGCTAACGGACAAATACTCTACGTTCCCCAAAGTGAACCTATCAATTTTAAAGTATTGGGAGGTATATTTACTTTCTTTATAGCCTTGTTTGGCATAGGCTTTGGATTTAGTAAATTGTATTGGTTCTTACACCAAAGAAAACAAAAGAATTAAATTTATATCGATGATGAAAAACATATTTATAGCTGGAATACTATTGCTCACAAGCGCATCCTATGCACAAATAACTATTAGTCAGGAAAAGAATATAGCCGATGCTATGGAACTCAAAAAGGAAATAGCTCGTACTGAGAGCGCTTTCCAAGTACAAATCTATAATGGCAATATCACCGAAGCTAATAAAGTAATGCTCGATGCCAAAAGTAAATACAAACAATACCCTGTATTGCTCACTTTCGAGTCACCTAACTACAAAGTGCGCCTTGGTAGTTTCCGTACGCGTTTAGAGGCTGAGAAGAAACTTGTAGAGATTAAAAAATCTTATCCCGCATCCTTTGTAATAGGCTTAAAATAATTCATAATAAGGGGACACTATGTTTAAAAAAAACACCCTTCGCTTTCAGATATTCCTCAGTATGACCCTACTCGTGCTAGTAGCATTTGCTATCTTAGCTTTCGTAATGATTGGGCAGTATAAAAAACAGGCATTAGAATATCACGATGAGCGACTTATCGACAAGGAAAACCAAATCAAGATGCAGATACAATATGTATTCTCGCAAACCACTTTCCCTGTCGAAACCCCTTATATACCCCTTATCTTTCGGGAGGATATCTACAGCATTGCCAATATCCAAAACCTAAACTTTGCCCTCTATGACCTCGACGGCGTTCTGCTAAAAAGCTCCAAAGCCTCTCTCTCGCCCGACCAAGATGCGTTTTTTATTCCTCCTGATGTATTGCATCAGCTTTCCGCTACACTCAATAAACGACTTGTTGAGCACCACGAATTTGCAGGGCGTGGTTACCAAACTTCTTACAGTTATATTACCGATTTGCAGTTCAAGCCTATCGCTATTCTCAACATTCCTTATTTCGAGAACGACACCTTCAACGAGCGCGCTTTAAAAGGGTCGCTGTACAACTTAGCGATGGTGTATTTCTCGCTCTTGGTAGTTGCCCTTACGGTAGCTTACTTCATTTCTAAATATATTACCAAATCGCTTAAAACCATTGAAGGTCGTTTAGAGAAAACTCGTTTGCTCTCCCAAAACGAAAAGATACTTCTCAAATCTGCCCCTGCCGAGATTACCGAGTTGGTAAATGCCTATAACGGAATGATTGATGAGATTGAGAACAGCAAAGCCCTTTTGGCGCAATCCGAACGCGAACAAGCCTGGCGCGATATGGCAAAGCAGGTAGCGCACGAAATCAAAAATCCTCTTACCCCTATGCGTCTCTCCGTGCAAAGTTATCAACGCAAAGCCCTTCGAGAGCCTCAAACAGCTGAACAAACTAATGAATTCTGCGAATCTCTTATCCAACAGATAGACATATTGAGCAATATTTCTACTGCCTTCTCAGCACTTACCAATATGCCTGCTAAAAACGATGAGGAATTCGATTTTGTGTCTGTTATCAAACGCACTTTAGATATCTTTAATTCTGATGAAATTCACTTCACCCATTCTCACGATGAGATTATAAGTGTATTCGATAAAGACCAGCTCGGTCGTGTAGTTACCAATTTGGTGAAAAATGCGCTACAAGCTACCGAAAACGAACCTTTCCCTTCTATTGAAGTGAGCCTTAATAAAAGCGATACCGATATTACTCTAAAAGTAAAAGACAATGGTACGGGTATCCCCGACGCCGATAAAGAAAAGATATTCGAACCAAAATTCACTACCAAAACCAGTGGTAGTGGCTTGGGATTAGCAATGGTGAAAAACATCGTGCTTTCCTACGGGGGTAGCATTCACTTTACTTCCGAAGTAGGAAAGGGAAGTGAATTTACTGTAGTATTGGTACACTTTTTGAATAAGTAAATAAATAAACATTATATTTTATGAAAAATCACATCTTAACATTGGGAGTCGCTGTGCTTATGCTCGCCTCCTGCCAAAACAATCCTTCACAAACTGCTAACACTGTAGTAAGTGAAACCACTACTATGATGGAGAATGCTGCTGAAAAAGTAGAAGAAATGGTAACTCCTCAATTGTTAGCTACTTATGTAGGTACTCTTCCTGCTGCCGATTGCGGCGGAATGGCTACCGTTATCCATCTCTATGCCGATGACACCTATGTAAAACAAGAAAACTGTGCAAGCAAAAACTTCGAATCTAAAGAAGAAGGTAAAGTAGAACACACTGATAAAGGTTTTACACTCGTTTCTAAAGCTGATAATCACAAATCTTTCTATATTACCAAAGGCGATAATATCGTACAAGTAGGTGAAGATGGTAAAGAACCTAAAATGGTAAAAGAATATACTCTTACCAAACAAATGTAACAAGTAAAATCTTATGTAATGCGAAGGCTGTTCAATACAAGATTGAACAGCCTTTTCTTTTACAAAGAAGAAAAAAATATGTTAAAAATCTTTTGCAGTTAAAATAATTGTTATAACTTTACCCCCTAATTTGTATTTTATGTTAGTAACCTTCCAATGGATTTAGTGCGTCTTTTCATAAAAAGGATATCATACAATCAATCGCAGAACGATGCCTTTGTGCTTATAATGCACGAGGTCGAGACCGATTTAAAGCTACCCATCGTTATTGGTACCTTTGAAGCACAATCTATTGCCTTGGAATTAGAGAAGAGTCTTGTACCTCCTCGACCCCTTACACACGACCTCTTCAAGATATTCGCCGATACTTTCAGTATACAAATAAAAAGAGTCGTGATTTACAAATTAGAAGAAGGCATTTTCTACTCCAATATCCTCTGTGTACAAAATAGTCAAGAATACACCATCGAAGCTCGTACCAGCGATGCCATCGCCATTGCCTTGCGTTGCAACGCACCCATCTACACCTATCGAGATATCATTCAAAGAGCCGGCATTTATATCCCTTTGCTCAACGATGAGCCCTCCAATACCATAAGTCCTTCGTTAGATAACGTTGATGAGGAAGACAGTAGCCGAAACAGATATACTAAATACGCCTTACCCGAACTAAAAACAATGCTAAATGACTGTATCGAAAATGAAGATTACGAAATGGCAGCGCTTATCAGAGATGAAATCTCTAAACGCGATAGTACTTTTTAAAACTATATACCAATGAAAAAAAACATAACCATCGGAAGTCTTAGCTTCCTTTTACCACTCATAAGTGTCGCCCAAGACGCTACACAATCTCCTACTACACAAACCGCCACTACACAAGTAATGAAGGCTGTCGCTAGCGAAGGTTTCTCTCTCGAAAGTTTTACTCGTGGTGTGGTAGGTATGATTACCCTTCTGTTTATCGCCTATCTTTTCAGTAGCAATAGGCGCGCTATTAATTGGAAGACTATTGGCATAGGCTTAGCCCTACAACTCTCCATTGCAATAGGTATTCTAAAAGTAGGCTTTATACAAGACGCCTTCGATTTTGCCGGTAGTATCTTTGTGCTCATATTAGATTTCACAAGAGCAGGCAGTCAGTTTCTCCTCGGTAACTTAGTCGATACCAATAGCATAGGCTATATCTTCGCTTTCCAAGTGCTCCCCACCATCATCTTCTTTTCTGCACTCACCTCCCTATTGTTCTATTTAGGTGTTATTCAGGTAATAGTGCGTGGTATGGCGTGGGCATTGTCTAAACTGCTGAATATCTCAGGTGCCGAAAGTCTTTCGGTTACGGGTAACATCTTCTTAGGACAAACCGAAGCCCCTCTGATGATTAAAGCCTATTTAGCCAAAATGACTCGCTCCGAAATCCTCCTTGTGATGATAGGCGGAATGGCTACCGTAGCAGGAGGCGTAATGGCTGCTTATATCCAATACCTCGGCGGCGACGATCCCCAAATGCGCTTGCTCTTCGCTCGGCACCTCTTAGCAGCTTCCGTAATGGCAGCCCCCGGTGCTATCGTAGTTTCCAAGATGCTATGCCCTCAAACCGAGCAATTCTCTAACGATTCACACGTCTCTATGGAGAATGTAGGTTCCAATGTGCTCGACGCTATCGCCAATGGTACTACCGAAGGACTTAAACTTGCTGCCAATGTAGCGGCTATGCTTTTAGTATTTGTGGCTTTTATCGCAATGATTAATTATTTCTTTAATTGGGTAGGTTATCAAACACATCTCAACAATATCATAGCCAGCAATACTCCTTATAACGGACTCTCTTTAGAAATGATTTTAGGTACCGTTTTCTCACCCGTTATGTGGCTCGCTGGTATTGCCAAAGAAGACGTTATGCTGATGGGACAATTGCTCGGTATTAAGCTCTCCTCCTCAGAATTTGTGGCTTACACTCAGTTAGCCACCTTAAAGGATATGACGAGCGCTCCTCATCTAATGTATAACAAATCTATCATTATGGCAACCTATATGCTTTGCGGTTTTGCCAATTTCGCCTCCATAGGCATTCAAATAGGAGGTATAGGAGCCTTAGCCCCGAACCAACGCAAAACCCTCTCTCAATTCGGCTTAAAAGCCGTTCTCGGGGGTACTTTAGCCTCTCTGTTATCCGCAACTATCGCCGGAATGATTATCGGGTAACCACACTTTTCTAAATAACACAAGCTTAAAATCGCTTTTTATATCATATATACTTTGCCAAAGGTTCTGAACACCTATCGTTCTACAACTTTGGCAAAGTTTTTTATTGTCTATTTTGCTACAATCCTCCGTGTAGCTCGTCCCCGCCCGTCTGTCTCACACCTAATCTGCTAATTCTCTAATTTCCAAATTTTCTAATTCTCTAATTTCCCAGCCCGTCCAGCTCTTACCCGCTCGCCTGTCTCACACCTAATCTGCTAATTCTCTAATTTTCTAATTTGCTAATTCTCTTTCCCGTCACACTTCTCCCCTAGTGCCTATGGCCTAAGGCCTAATACCCTTTCTCTTTCTTTCGCTACGAAACCCCGTTTTTAACATTTTTAGCGCTGTTGTATTATAGTATGAATCAACTACTTACACATCCTTTCTATACCAATCTTCCAAGATTCGTATAAGCTTCCTATAAGCTCTCTATAAGCTAACCCCACCCTTCTAATACCCTTTTTTCATCAAAACTCTTCTCAACTCCCTTCCGAACTTTTCCGTTTCCTTCCGAACCCTCCTAACAATCCTAACACATCGCTTTTGCGGTACGCACTTTGCCAAAGTTTGAAATTTTGGCAAAGTTGATGTTCCAAAAAGTTACCTCCCCATTCCCCCATTTTCTCATTCTCTAATTTCCAAATTTTCTCATTTTCTAATTTTTTCCCCTGCCTGTGCGACTCGCATCTTTGGCAAAGTTAATTATCAGTATTTCTAGTATTATTGACTTTTTCAGGTAACTTGTTGCCCATTTGTTTGATTTTTTAAAGATTTGTACGATTTCTGTAGCGTAAGCTACACTTTATATAAAAGACTAAAAAAACGCCTTTAAAAAGATTCTTACACAATAAAAAAAGGGCTTGCCGACGGCAAGCCCTTTTTTATAATTTACGAACCTAATAAACTGCAATATTACTCAGTAGCTTCAGCAGTAGCCTCTGGTTTAACTTCGGCTGTAGCTGGAGTTTCTTCAGCAGTTGCTTTCTTTCTACCACGGCGGGTAGTTTTCTTCTTAGCGGTTTTAGCTACGTTGTAAGTAGTGTTGTAATCTACAAACTCAATCATAGCCATTTCAGCGTTATCACCCAAACGGTTTCCTAATTTAATAATACGAGTGTATCCCCCTGGGCGGTCGCCTACCTTTACAGCCACTTCTTTGAAAAGCTCGGTAACAGCATATTTATTGCGCAATTTACTAAAAGCGATACGACGGTTGTGAGTGGTATCTTCTTTAGATTTGGTTACCAAAGGCTCTACAAATAGTTTTAAAGCCTTTGCTTTTGCCAAAGTAGTGTTAATACGTTTATGCTCAATCAGTGAGTTCGCCATATTGGCAAGCATTGAATTTCTGTGAGCAGTTTTTCTTCCTAAATGATTAATTTTATTTCCGTGTCTCATTTTTCCTTAGTTAAAATATCGCAAGAGCGAGTTAATCTTTATCCAATTTATACTTCGAGGTGTCCATACCAAACACTAAACCTTTATTGACTACCAACTCATCAAGCTCAATTAATGATTTCTTTCCGAAGTTTCTAAACTTCATCAAATCGGCTTTATTGAAAGATACCAAATCACCTAATGTTTCTACTTCGGCAGCTTTCAAACAATTGAGTGCACGAACGGATAAGTCCATATCCACCAACTTAGTTTTTAGCAACTGGCGCATATGCAATGATTCTTCATCATAAGTATCAGTTTGTGCTATTTCATCAGCCTCTAAAGTAATTCTCTCGTCGGAGAAGAGCATAAAGTGATGAATGAGTGTTTTTGCAGCTTCTGTAAGTGCTTGTTTAGGGTGTATAGACCCATCGGTTTTAATTTCAAAGACTAACTTCTCGTAGTCTGTTTTTTGTTCAACACGATAATTTTCAATAGAATATTTCACATTTTTAATAGGGGTAAAAATTGCATCAGTAGCAATTACACCTATCGGCGCATTTGGTTTTGCATTTTCCTCAGCCGAAACATAACCGCGTCCTTTTTCAATAGTAATCTCTATTGTAAAAGAAGCTGAAGAATCCATATTGCAAATCACCAAATCAGTATTTAATACTTGAAAACCTGAAAGAGCTTTTTGAAAATCACCGGCAGTCAATTGTCTTTTACCAGAAACAGTAATAGTTGCTGTTTCGTTTTCTATATCCTCAATCTGGCGTTTAAAACGTATTTGTTTCAAATTGAGAATAATTTCAGTAACATCTTCTCTTACTCCTGATATAGTAGAAAATTCGTGTCCTACTTTATCAAATTTCACAGAAGTGATTGCAAAACCTTCTAACGAAGAAAGCATAACTCTTCGTAATGCGTTACCTATTGTTAAACCATACCCTGGCTCCAAAGGGCGAAACTCAAATCGTCCTTCGAAATCAGATGATTCAATCATTATAACTTTATCTGGTTTTTGGAAGTTGAATAATGCCATAATTTGACTGCTGTCTTTATTATTATTTAGAGTACAACTCTACGATTAACTGTTCTTTAATATTTTCAGGAATCTGAATACGTTGAGGTACTGCTACGAAAGTACCTTCCATTTTTTCAGGATTCCAAGTGATCCATTCGTATACAGCACTATGAGCTGCCAATGAATTTTCGATCACACTTAAAGATTTTGATTTTTCGCGAACGCCTACTACATCACCTGGTTTAAGAGAGTAAGACGGAATGTTTACAATATTTCCGTTTACAGTGATGTGACGGTGAGATACCAATTGACGGGCTGCACTACGAGTAGGAGCAATGCCCATACGGTATACTACATTGTCTAAACGAGATTCGCAAAGTTGAAGAAGCACCTCACCGGTAATACTTTTACTTCTTTTTGCTTTTTCATATAGATTATGGAATTGTTTTTCTAAAATACCATAAGTATATTTAGCTTTTTGTTTTTCTTGTAGCTGGATAGCATATTCAGAGCGTTTTGCTCTACGGCGTGCCAAACCGTGTTGTCCGGGAGGATAGTTTTTTCTTTCAAAAGATTTATCATCTCCGAAGATAGCTTCACCAAATTTACGAGCTATTTTTGTTTTTGGTCCTGTATATCTTGCCATTTTAAATTGTTTAAATGAAAGGTAGTTATGAATTAAGGCATTCCTTCGATAACAACTCACCTTTCTTACTTGTTAGTATTGAAATTAGACTCTACGTTTTTTAGGAGGGCGACATCCGTTGTGAGGTAGTGGAGTAACATCGATAATTTCAGTTACTTCTATACCTGCATTATGAATAGTACGGATAGCAGATTCTCTACCATTACCCGGTCCTTTCACGTATACTTTTACTTTTTTAAGACCTGAGTCAAAAGCTACTTTAGCTGCATCTTCTGCGGCTACTTGGGCAGCGTAAGGAGTGTTCTTTTTAGACCCTTTGAAGCCCATTTTTCCTGCTGATGACCACGCAATTACGTCTCCTTTTTTGTTGGTAAGAGAAATAATAACATTGTTAAAAGTAGCTGAAACGTGTGCTTCGCCTACTGACTCAACCACTACTTTTCTCTTCTTAGAGACTTTTGCATTCTTTGCATTTTGTTTTGCCATACTCTACTACTTATTATTTAGTTGCTTTCTTCTTGTTTGCAACAGTTTTTCTTTTACCTTTTCTTGTACGAGAATTGTTTTTAGTTTTTTGTCCGCGCAAAGGCAATCCGTTACGATGGCGGATACCGCGATAACAACCGATGTCCATCAAACGTTTGATGTTCAATTGGATTTCGGAGCGCAATTCTCCTTCAATTTTATAAGACGCAACCACTTCGCGAATACGAGTGATTTCGTCATCATTCCATTCGCTTACTTTTGTGTCTTCGTTTACTTGAGCTCTACTTAAGATTTCTTTAGCTCTACTTTTTCCAATACCAAAAATGTAGGTTAAACCAATAACCCCTCTTTTGTTTTTTGGTAAGTCAATACCTGCAATTCGTGCCATAATTATCCTTGTCGTTGTTTAAATTTAGGATTTTTCTTGTTAATTACGTACAATCGTCCTTTTCTGCGCACAATGATGCACTCTGAACTTCTTTTTTTAATTGATGCTCTAACTTTCATTTCGTTTTGTTTATATCAATAGAGTGCGCAAAACTACAATTTTTTTTTGTAATAGCCACATTTTTAGCTCACAAAAATGCAATTATACATTCCGCTCACTCATTTCTAAGCATAAAAAGCCACATTCAAGATACTGAATACAAATGCTTTATACTAAAAATACTACAAATAAAAAATTCTTTTTTATGATTATAATTTCTCACAGATATTACTAAAATAGGAAAATATCTGTGAGAAATTAACAACCAAAATATTGGAAGAATTCTCTTAATTAACTAATAACGGTAAGTGATACGAGCTTTACTTAGGTCGTAAGGACTCATTTCAAGTTTTACTTTATCACCAGGAAGAAGCTTGATGTAGTGCATACGCATTTTTCCTGAGATATGGGCAATCACTACGTGACCGTTATCCAATTCAACTCTGAACATTGCGTTAGACAAAGCTTCTACAATGGTTCCGTCTTGCTCAATTGCTGCCTGTTTAGCCATATATTAATTAAGATACTTTTCTGTTTTTACCTGTTTTCATCAAACCATCATAATGGCGATTGAGCAGATATGAATTTACTTGTTGCATAGTATCAATTGCAACCCCTACTAAGATGAGTAGTGAGGTACCACCGTAGAACAATGCCCATTGGTCTTGCATTCCGATGATTTTAAGCAGAGAAGGGAATATTGCTACCAAGGCTATAAATATAGAACCTGGGAGAGTGATAAGCGACATAATTTTATCTAAATAGTCGCCTGTTTCTTTACCTGGGCGTATGCCTGGTATGAAACCTCCACTGCGTTTTAGGTCATCGGCCATTTTGTTTGTAGGCACTGTAATTGCAGTATAGAAATACGTGAAGAGTATAATCATAGCTGCAAATAGCAGGTTGTACCAAAATCCGAAGACGTTTGAGAAGGCTGCTTGAACACTTTTTGCAAATTCTGACTGTGATAGTCCGGCTACAGTGGCTGGGATAAACATCAAAGCTTGAGCGAAGATGATAGGCATTACCCCTGCAGCGTTAATTTTTAAAGGAATGTATTGGCGAGCTCCGAAGATGTTTCTCTCGTTAGTAGTTCCACCATCAGCTGTTCTGCGTGCATACTGTACTGGGATTTGACGTACTGCTTTGATTAGATAAATACAAAGCAAAATGATTACAAACCAAAGAATTATTTCGATAAGAATCAATAGGGGTCCTCCATTACCAGTAAGGCGAGAGGCTGTTTCAGACAAGAATGCGCGAGGCAAGCGGGCGATGATACCTACCATAATGAGGAGGGAGATACCGTTACCTATTCCTTTATCGGTGATTTTCTCACCTAACCACATTGCAAAAATAGTTCCTGTTACTAAGATAAGCACTGCTGGAACAATAAAATTGAGTCCCTTACCTAAAAGGAAGGCAGAATCAGGAACTCCTAATCTATTGATACCGTATAAGTATACAGGTGCTTGTACAATACATATTGCAATAGTAAGCCATCGAGTGATTTGGTTTATCTTTCTTCGCCCGCTTTCACCTTCTTTTTGTAGTTTTTGGAGATAAGGAATAGCGATTCCCATCAACTGTACTACGATAGAAGCCGAGATGTAGGGCATAATCCCGAGCGCGAATACTGAGGCATTAGAGAAAGCGCCCCCTGTAAAAGCATTAAGGATGTCGAGCAATCCGCCACCTGAGGTTTTCGTTGCTAACTCGTGGAGTTGAGCGGAGTCGATACCAGGGAGGACGATGTGAGCTCCAAAGCGATAAACTAACAAAATTCCGAGAGTTAAAATAATTCTATTTTTTAACTCTTCAATTTTCCAAATGTTGGTCAGGTTCTCGATAAACTTCTTCATAAATTAAATATTACAAGGTTACAGCTTCACCACCAGCTGCTTCGATAGCAGCTTTAGCACTTGCTGTAAACTTATGAACAGATATTTTTAGCTTAGATTTTAGTTCTCCACCACCTAATATTTTCACCAAGTCAGTTTTTTTAATGAGGTTTAGTTGAACTAAGATTTCAAGGTCTACTTTATCAGTAATTTTACCATTATCAACGAGTTCTTGTAGTCTACCCAAGTTGATACCTACGTATTCCTTACGGTTAAAGTTTTTAAAACCGAATTTTGGTACGCGTCTTTGGAGGGGCATTTGTCCACCTTCGAAGCCAATCTTATTAGAAAAGCCTGAACGAGATTTAGCTCCTTTGTGACCACGGGTAGCGGTTCCACCTTTACCGGAACCTTGACCGCGACCTACGCGCTTCCCTTCTCTGTGAATTGAACCCTGTGCGGGTTGTAAATTACTCAAGTTCATAACTTTGTATAAAAATATTATTTAACTTCTTCTACAGAAATTAAGTGTTTTACCTTATTGATCATACCAAGGATACTTGGTGTAGCTTCGTGTTCCACGGTTCTACCGATTTTGGTAAGTCCTAAAGCCTCAAGAGTAAGTTTTTGGTCTTTTGGACGTTTGATGCTACTTTTAATTTGTGTTACTCTAAGTTTTGCCATTGCTATAAAAAATTAACCTTTAAACAATTTTTCTAAAGAGATGCCACGTTGAGCAGCAACAGTTTTAGCGCTGCGCAACTGCAATAAAGCATCGAAAGTAGCTTTTACCACGTTGTGAGGATTAGAAGAACCTTGTGATTTAGAAAGTACGTTATGGATACCTACTGATTCCAATACGGCACGTACTGTACCTCCTGCGATTACTCCGGTACCCTCAGTAGCTGGTTGTAAGAATACACGAGCTCCGCCGTATTTTCCTTTTTGTTCGTGGGGCAAGGTAGTACCGTTAAGAGGGATACGCACTAAGTTTTTCTTAGCGTCTTCTACTGCTTTAGCAATAGCTTCAGAAACCTCTTTAGATTTTCCTAAGCCGTGACCAACCACGCCGTTTTCGTCGCCTACTACAACGATAGCAGAGAAACCGAAAGCGCGACCACCTTTAGTTACTTTAGTAACACGTTGTACTCCTACCAAACGGTCTTTCAATTCCAAACCACTTGGTTTTACATATTCTACATTTTTATATTTCTGATACATAGTTATTAGAATTTAAGTCCGCCTTCTCTAGCACCGTCGGCTAATGATTTCACACGTCCGTGATAAAGATATCCCCCGCGATCGAAGGATACTTTTTCGATACCTTGTTTTAAAGCTTTTTCAGCAATAGCTTTACCGACCAATGCTGCTTTTTCAGTTTTAGTACCTTTGGCGGCACTAATTTCTTTATCACGTGAAGATGCAGCCAACAGAGTAGTTCCTTTAGTATCATCTATGATTTGTACATAGATTTCGTTATTACTTCTGAAAACAGCCAAACGAGGTTGTTCAGCAGTACCTTTTACTACTTTTCTGATTCTGCTTTTAATACGTTGTCTTCTTTCTATTCTTGATAATGCCATTGTTCTAACTATTAAGCTGATTTACCTGCTTTTCTTCTCAACTCTTCGCCTACAAATTTCACACCTTTACCTTTGTAAGGTTCAGGTTTGCGGAAGCTACGGATTTTAGCCGCTACTTGACCGAGTAGTTGTTTGTCGTGAGAAGTTAATTTAATGATAGGGTTTTTACCTTTCTCGTTGATTGTCTCGAGTTTAATTTCTTTTGGCAATTCGAGAATGATGTTGTGAGAGAAACCGAGGGCTAAATCTAACTTTTGTCCTTGGTTAGCTGCACGGTATCCAACCCCTACTAACTCTAATTCTTTAGTGAATCCTTCAGAAACACCTACGACCATATTATGGACTAAGGCACGGTATAAACCGTGTTTAGCATTTTGGTCTTTGGTAGCATCTGTAGTTTCAAACACTAAATGTCCATCTTCTTGCTTTACAGCAATGTCTTTAACCTCTTGGGTTAATTCGCCTAATTTCCCCTTTATGGTTACAACGTTATCTTTGATAGTAACGGTAACGCCTGCGGGAATATTGATGGGTGCTTTACCTATTCTTGACATTCTTTATTGTCTTTTTATTGATTAGTAAACGTAACAAATTACCTCTCCACCGATATTGAGTTCTCTAGCTTTTTTACCTGTCATCACGCCTTGTGATGTAGAGATGATAGCAATACCCAATCCGTTTAATACTCGAGGTAGGTTATCAGCGCCAGCGTACTTTCTTAGACCTGGACGGCTGGCTCTTTCAATATGCCTAATAACGGGTTCTTTAGTCACTTTGTCGTATTTCAAAGCTATTTTGATAGTACCTTGAACGGTAGAGTCATCAAATTTATAGCTAAGAATGAATCCTTGGTCGAAAAGGATTTTAGTAATTTCCTTTTTGAGTTTAGATGCAGGGATTTCTACAACTCTATGACCTGCGCTATTAGCATTTCTAATTCTTGTTAAATAATCTGCGATAGGATCTGTATACATAAATTTGTCCTTTTAAATTATTACCAACTTGCTTTTTTTACACCAGGAATTAATCCTTTGTTTGCCATTTCGCGGAATAACACACGTGAAATTCCAAAAGTGCGCATATACCCTTTAGGGCGTCCTGTAAGTTTGCAACGGTTATGCAGACGGACAGGAGAAGCATTTTTAGGGATTAGCTGAAGTGCTTCATAATCACCAGCTTCTTTTAGAGCTTTGCGTTTAGCAGCATATTTAGCTACTAACTTTTGACGTTTCACCTCGCGGGCTTTCATTGATTCTTTAGCCATATACTTAGTTCTTTTTAAAAGGTAATCCTAATTCGCTTAATAATGATTTAGCTTCTTTATCAGTGTAAGCTGAAGTAACGAAGGTAATATCCATACCTGCAATCTTATTGATTTTATCGATGTCGATCTCAGGGAATATGATTTGTTCGGTAACGCCTAAGTTGTAGTTACCTCTACCATCGAAGCCATTTGCTTTCACGCCTTGAAAGTCTCTTACACGAGGAAGAGCTGTAGTGATAAGACGGTCTAAGAACTCATACATTCTTTCGCCGCGAAGGGTAACTTTGGCACCGATAGCCATACCTTTACGGAGTTTGAAAGAAGCTACGTCCTTTTTAGAATAAGTGGCAACAGCTTTCTGACCAGTAATTTTGGTAAGTTCGTCTACAGCATAGTCGATTTGTTTTTTATCGGCTACGGCTGAACCAACACCGCGGCTCACAACTATTTTTTCAAGTTTAGGAACCTGCATTACGTTTTTATAGCCAAATTCTTCTTTTAGAGCCGCAATAACGCGCTCTTTGTATTCTTGTTTTAATCTAGGTACGTAAGCCATATTATATTACTACATTAGATTTTTTAGAAATTCGCACTTTTTTACCGTCACGTACTTCGAATCCTACACGAGTAGTTTTTTTCGTTTTAGGGTCGATGAGGGCGAGGTTAGAAATGTGAATAGATGCTTCTTTTTCTACGATTCCACCTTGAGGGTTTTGAGCGTTAGGTTTGGTGTGTTTTTTCACCAAGTTTAGCCCCTCAACAATCGCTCTGTTCTTCTCGCGATCTACACGTAATACTTTGCCTTCTTTACCTTTTTCTTCTCCAGCAATTATTTTTACGGTATCTCCAGTTTTAATTTTTAGTTTCATCATTTACTTTATTAAAAATTAAAGCACTTCTGGTGCTAATGAAACGATCTTCATAAATTGTTTATCACGAAGTTCTCTCGCTACAGGTCCGAACACACGGGTACCCCTCATTTCACCAGCTGCGTTCAAGAGAACGCAAGCGTTTTCATCAAATCGGATATAAGAACCATCGGCACGGCGTACTTCTTTTTTAGTTCTTACAACCACCGCGGTAGAAACTTGTCCTTTTTTTACGTTTCCGTTAGGGGTAGCTTCTTTGACGGTAACTACAATCTTATCGCCAACAGAGGCGTATCGGCGCTTAGTACCACCGAGTACACGGATAGTTAGCACTTCTTTAGCGCCAGTATTATCGGCTACTTTTAGTCTTGATTCTTGTTGTACCATAATTACTTAGCTCTTTCAATGATTTCTACTAATCTCCAACATTTGGTTTTGCTCAATGGACGTGTTTCCATTATACGAACAGTATCACCAATGTTGCAATCGTTTTTTTCGTCGTGCGCAACATATTTTTTAGTGCGCAATACGAACTTACCATACATAGGGTGTTTTACACGTTTCACTTCTGAAACTACGATAGATTTATCCATTTTGTTGCTTGTAACAACCCCTATTCTTTCTTTTCTTAAATTTCTTTTTTCCATAAGGCAGGTTCGAATTATTGTAATTCTCGTTTAGTTAGCTCACAAGCCAATCTCGCGATAGTTCTTCTTACGTTACGTAATTGAATTGGTTTTTCCAATGACGAAATTGCGTGTGCCATTTTCAAATCTGCATACGATTTCTTAAACTCACCAAGCTTTTCTTGTAGCTCAGTTATTGTCAATTTGTTAATTTCAGACTGTTTCATTGTTCTTTAATTAATTTTGATAATCTCTTGCTACAACGAATTTTGTTTTCACAGGTAGCTTTTGAGCTGCGAGGCGTAGCGCTTCTTTTGCTACGTCGAGCGGCACGCCGCCTACCTCAAACATTATTCTTCCTGGTTTTACTACGGCTGCCCAGTATTCTACGGCACCTTTACCTTTACCCATACGTACTTCCAAAGGCTTTTTGGTAATAGGTTTATCTGGGAATATTTTGATCCAAAGTTGACCTTCGCGTTTCATATAACGGGTAGCAGCTACACGAGCTGACTCGATTTGGCGAGAAGTGATGAATGCTGAATCTAACGATTTAATTCCGAAAGTACCATTAGAAAGGAGCGCACCGCGGTGAGCTACACCTTTCATTCTGCCTTTTTGTTGTTTACGATATTTCGTTCTTTTTGGCTGTAACATCTTTCTTGTTCTTTAAAAAATTACTTTTTGCGACGCGCTCTTTTGGGTGCACCAGCAGGCTTGTCAGTTGATTTACCAGAGAAATTTCCACCGGTAGCTTTTTTAGTCATACCTACGAGTGGGGAGAGTTCTCTTTTACCATAGATTTCGCCTTTCATAATCCACACTTTGATGCCCATACGGCCATAAGTAGTGTGAGCTTCGTCAATAGCGTAATCGATATCAGCTCTAAAGGTTGAAAGAGGGATACGACCTTCTTTAAAGCTTTCGGAACGTGCCATTTCGGCTCCATTCAAACGGCCAGAAATCATTACCTTGATACCTTCGGCGTTCATACGCATAGCTGAAGCGATAGCCATTTTGATAGCGCGTTTGTAAGAGACACGACCTTCGATTTGGCGGGCGATGCTTGCTGCAACGAGAGCGGCGTCGAGCTCAGGGCGTTTGATTTCAAAAATGTTGATTTGGATGTCTTTACCAGTGATTTTCTTAAGTTCTTCTTTCAGCTTGTCTACCTCCTGACCTCCTTTACCGATGATGATACCGGGGCGAGCGGTGGTGATAGTAACGGTTACAAGTTTGAAAGTACGTTCGATAATCACGTGAGCAACACTAGCTTTAGATAAACGAGCGAGAACATATTTTCTGATTTTGTCGTCTTCAGCGAGTTTATCTCCGTAATCATTGCCTCCATACCAGTTAGACTCCCATCCTCTGATAATTCCTAGGCGATTTCCGATTGGATTTGTCTTTTGTCCCATAGTTTATCTTAGCTTTCTGTGTTAAAATTTTTAGCTCCAAGCACCAAAGTTATGTGGTTAGAGCGTTTTCTAATTCTGTGTGCTCTTCCTTGTGGAGCTGGGCGTAAGCGTTTAAGGATAGCGCCACCATCCACGCGGATTTCTTTGATGAATACTCCTGCTTCTTCCAAGTTAGCGTCCTCGTTTTTAGCTTGCCAGTTAGCGATAGCTGAAAGCAACAATTTTTCTAAACGAGCGGCTGCTTCTTTTTGGTTGAATTTCAAAATAGCCAAGGCTTTGTCTACTTGCTGTCCACGTACTAAATCCGCTACTAAGCGCATTTTTCGAGGAGAAGTAGGGCAGTTATTTAACTTCGCGAAAGCCAAGCTTTTTTTAGCTTCTTTAATTTCGTCTGCTCTTAATTTTTTTCTAACTCCCATAGCCTTAATTATTTTTTACCTTTATTTTTTGCACCTGCGTGTCCACGGAAGGAACGAGTAGGTGAAAATTCTCCTAATTTATGTCCCACCATATTTTCAGTGATATATACAGGGACAAACTGACGACCGTTGTGAACTGCAATAGTTTGGCCAACGAAGTCTGGTGTAATCATAGAAGCGCGTGACCAAGTTTTGATAACGTTTTTCTTACCAGACTGTATATTTTGTTGGATTTTCTTTTCCAAGCTATAGTGAACGTAAGGTCCTTTTTTTAATGAACGTGCCATTTGTTAGTCTCTTATTTTTTTCTGCGTTCTACAATATACTTATTACTTGCTTTGGTTTTAGAACGAGTTCTATAACCTTTCGCTGGGATACCTTTACGTGAGCGTGGGTGACCACCGGTAGCACGACCTTCACCACCACCCATTGGGTGATCGACAGGGTTCATAACTACTGCACGGGTACGAGGACGGCGTCCTAACCAGCGTGAGCGACCTGCTTTACCTGAAAGTACCAATTGGTGATCGGAGTTTGATACGGCTCCTATAGTTGCGAGGCAAGTGAGGAGGATCATACGGGTTTCACCTGAAGGTAGCTTTACAGTAGCATACTTACCATCTTTTGCCATTAGTTGAGCAAAAGTTCCTGCAGAACGAGCGATGTTAGCTCCTTGTCCAGGGCGCAATTCAATACAAGAAATTACAGTACCGAGAGGGATTTGAGAGAGCGGCATTGCGTTACCGATTTCAGGGGCGATGTTTTCTTGACCTGAAACGATTACTTGATCTACTTTCAAACCAGCGGGAGCGATGATGTAACGCTTTTCACCGTCGGTGTATTGAACGAGAGCAATAAACGCTGTTCTGTTAGGGTCGTACTCGATAGAAACTACTTTGGCGTCTACGCCGAATTTGTTTCGTTTGAAGTCGATAATACGGTACTTTTTCTTATGACCACCACCAATGTAACGCATGGTCATTTTTCCTTGATTGTTTCTACCACCAGTCTTTTTCAACGGAACGAGCAAGCTCTTTTCCGGCTTATCAGTAGTAATGGTGTCGAATTCGTTTACTACTCTAAAACGCTGACCGGGGGTAATCGGTTTTAATTTTCTAACTGACATTTTTGTCTATTTGTTAAATACTTATATATTACTATAAAAATCTATAGTTCCATCTTCTACTTGCACAACTGCTTTTTTAACAGCATTAGTTTTAGCGATTTGCAAGCCTGTTTTTGTATAACGAGTAGATCGTTTAGGTCCGTAGTTAAGAGTACGCACGGATTTCACTTTAACGCCATAAGTAGCTTCAACTTCATTTTTGATTTGAATCTTGTTAGCGTCCTTAGCTACTACGAACGTATAGCAGTTTCTCAACTCGCTATTGTCGTTTGCTTTTTCTGTATTTACAGGTTTAATTAATACGCTCATTTCCTTCTTATTTTGTTAAAATTGACTCTAAAACTGCTACTGAGCTCTCAGTAAGTACTACGTTTGAAGCATTCACTAATTGATAAGTGTTTAACTCTGAAGCGGTTACTACACTTGAAGTAGGTACGTTACGAGAGGACAAATATACATTATTATTTGTATTTGGTAACACAAAAAGTGATTTTTTATTTTCTAAGCCCAAAGATTTAACAACTGCGGTGAAATCTTTAGTTTTTGGAGCGTCGAAATTTAAATCTTCAACTACAACGAGAGCTTGGTTTTGCACTTTAGCGCTGAGGGCAGAACGGCGAGCCAAGCGTTTTACGTTTTTAGTAAGTTTTTGTGTATAGTCTTTAGGACGAGGACCAAATATGCGTCCGCCACCCACAAATACAGGAGATTTTACGCTACCTGCACGAGCTGTACCAGTACCTTTTTGTTTTTTGATTTTGCGAGTACTTCCAGCCACTTCATTTCTTTCTTTAGCCTTGTGAGTACCTTGACGTTTGTTAGCTAAATAGCGTTTAACATCTAAGTATACTACGTGATTGTTAGGCTCAATACCGAACACAGCATCAGAAAGGGTTACCTTTCTACCTGTTTCTTTTCCTTGTATGTTTAATACTGCTACTTCCATTATTTGTGAATAGTTACGTAAGCATTTTTGTGACCTGGAATACAACCTTTTACAACTAAAAGATTTTTCTCAGCAACCACTTTCAATACTTTCAAGTTTTGTACTGTTACCTTTTCAGCTCCCATACGTCCAGCCATACGCATACCTTTGAATACGCGAGAAGGGTAAGACGAAGCACCTACTGAACCTGGTGCTCTGAGGCGGTTGTGCTGACCGTGAGTAGTTTGACCTACTCCGCCAAAACCGTGGCGACGTACCACCCCTTGGAAACCTTTACCTTTAGAAACGCCTGTGATATCCACAAACTCTCCTTCGGTGAAGAAATCTACGGTGATAGTATCACCTAATTTGTAATTGTCTTCAAAACCTTGGAATTCAACAACTTTTTTCTTTACAGAAGTACCTGCTTTTTTGAAGTGACCAAGCTCTGCTTTGGTAGCACGTTTTTCTGCTTTGTCATCGAAACCAAGTTGAAGAGCATCATAGCCATCAACCTCTTTGGTTCTGACTTGGGTAACTACGCAAGGACCTGCTTCGATGATGGTACAAGGGATATTTTTTCCGTTCTCATCAAAAATGCTGGTCATTCCTACTTTTTTTCCGATTAACCCAGACATAAAATTAAATATTAAATTAGTTATTAGTTTCTTTTTCAATTGACAATTAGCAATTGATAATTGACAATTATTATAATGGTTCAGGGTCAAAAAATGCCCTAGGCTTTTTAACCCTGAATCATTTTTATCCGTTTTTCCCTAACCCGCAGTTTCGGGACATTTTAGTAAAGTTATCAAACTTTGATTTCTACTTCTACACCACTTGGCAATTCCAATTTCATCAAAGCATCAATAGTTTTTGATGACGAGCTATAGATATCTAAAAGACGTTTATGAGAGCTCAATTGGAACTGTTCACGTGCTTTTTTATTTACGTGAGGTGAGCGCAACACAGTAAAGATTTTTTTGTGTGTAGGTAATGGAATAGGTCCTGTAACTACTGCACCTGTTGCTTTTACTGTTTTTACGATTTTCTCAGCAGATTTGTCTACCAAGTTGTGGTCGTAAGATTTTAACTTTATTCTTATTTTTTGTTGATTACTCATTTTTTCAATAAATTAGTTGCCTCTGGCGTTTTTAATTACTTCGTCTGCAATGTTTGAAGGAGTTTCGGCATAGTGAGAGAACTCCATTGTAGAAGTAGCACGACCTGATGAAAGAGTGCGAAGCGCTGTTACATAACCGAACATTTCTGATAGTGGAACAAATGCTTTAATTACTTTAGCACCGTTACGGTCGTCCATATTGTTTACTTGACCACGACGGCGGTTCAAGTCTCCTACGATATCACCCATATTTTCCTCTGGAGTAATAACTTCCAATTTCATAATAGGCTCCATCAATACAGCTTTTGCAGCACGAGCAGCTTCTTTGTACCCCAATTTGGCTGCCAACTCGAATGACAATGAGTCTGAATCGACAGGGTGGAATGAACCATCGATAAGAACAATCTTCATCGCGTCCATTTCGAAGCCTGCCAAAGGTCCATTTTTCATTGCTTCTTTGAAACCTTTTTCAACTGATGGGATATACTCTTTAGGAATGTTACCACCTTTGATTTCGTTTACGAACTCAAGACCTACTTTGCCTTCTTCGGCTGGTTCCATACGGAATACGATGTCGGCAAATTTACCACGTCCACCTGTTTGCTTTTTGTAAACTTCGCGGTGGTCAGCTTTAGCAGTGATAGCCTCTTTATACTCTACTTGAGGTTGTCCTTGGTTTACTTCTACTTTGAACTCACGTTTGAGACGGTCTACAATGATATCCAAGTGTAACTCACCCATACCAGAAATGATAGTTTGCCCAGAGGCTTGGTCAGTTTTTACTTGGAAGGTTGGGTCTTCTTCAGCGAGTTTAGCTAAAGCCATACCTAATTTATCAACGTCGGCTTTTGTTTTAGGCTCTACAGCGATACCGATTACTGGATCAGGGAATACCATACTTTCGAGTACGATAGGATATTTCTCATCGCAAAGGGTATCACCCGTTTTGATATCTTTAAAACCTACTGCAGCCCCTATATCACCAGCTTCAATATATTCGATAGGATTTTGTTTATTAGCATGCATCTGGTAGATACGAGAGATACGCTCTTTGTTGTTTGAACGAGTGTTCAACACATAAGAACCTGCATCGAGGTGACCAGAATAAGCGCGGAAGAATGCTAAACGACCTACGTAAGGGTCAGTAGCAATCTTGAATGCCAAGGCTGCAAAAGGAGCGTCAACGGCTGGCTTGCGGAGTGCAGGCTCACCTGTTTCAGGATTAGTACCCTCAATAGCTTCTTTATCAAGCGGTGATGGCAAATAACGACATACCGCATCAAGCATAAATTGTACCCCTTTATTTTTAAATGATGAACCGCATACCATAGGAATGATAGCCATATCCATTACTGCTGCGCGCAATGCCTTATGGATTTCGTCTTCAGTAATTGAACTTTCATCTTCCATAAATTTCTCAAGTAATCCTTCGTCATAGCCTGCTACCTCTTCAATCAATTGAGCGCGGTATTTGGCTACATCCTCTTTCATATCGGCAGGAATTTCTACTACGTCGAAAGTAGAACCTGAATTTTCTTCGTGCCATACGATGGCGCGGTTTTTAATCAAATCTACAACACCTTTGAAATCTGCTTCGTCACCAATAGGCAATACAATAGGCACTGCATTAGATTTGAGCATATCTCTCACCTGGTTGCAAACGTTTAAAAAGTTAGCCCCTTGACGGTCCATTTTATTTACAAACCCAATACGAGGTACTTTGTAATTATCAGCCAAGCGCCAATTAGTTTCCGATTGAGGTTCTACCCCATCAACGGCAGAGAAAAGGAATACTAAGCCGTCGAGTACACGCAAGGAACGGTTTACCTCAACAGTAAAATCGACGTGACCTGGGGTATCAATAATGTTGAAGTGATACTCTTTAGCATCGGCGGTAGGTTTACCATTTTCGGTAGGGAAGTTCCATTTACAGGTAGTAGCCGCTGAAGTAATAGTAATACCGCGTTCAGCCTCTTGTTCCATCCAGTCCATAGTAGAAGCACCATCGTGTACTTCACCAATTTTGTGCGTTTTACCGGTATAGAAAAGGATACGCTCAGTAGTAGTGGTTTTACCGGCATCGATATGTGCGGCAATACCTATGTTTCTTGTATATTTTAAATCTCTACTCATCGTGTTTTATTAGAATCTAAAGTGTGAGAATGCCTTGTTAGCTTCAGCCATACGGTGCGTATCCATTTTTTTCTTCACAGCAGCACCTTCTTCTTTAGAGGCAGCGATAATTTCGGCAGCCAATTTCTGAGCCATTGATTTCTCATTGCGTTTACGAGCGAAACCGATGAGCCATTTCATCGCCATAGACACTTTGCGGTCTGGGCGGATTTGCATAGGGATTTGGAAGGTAGCACCTCCCACACGACGTGATCGCACCTCAACGTGAGGCATCACATTGCTAAGAGCGTCTTTCCAAACTTCTAATGCCGACTTTTCGTCGTTATTCTTCTTTTGTTCTACGATGTCAATTGCGTCGTAGAATACTTTAAAAGCCACTGACTTTTTACCGTCCCACATAAGGTTATTCACGAAACGCGTAACCAATTGGTCGTTAAACTTAGGGTCTGGTAAAAGGGGGCGTTTTTTAGCCTGTCTTTTTCTCATTTCTTTTCAGTTAAAAGATTTTGTGTGTTAAATTACTTTTTCTTTTTGTCGGCGGGAGCTGCTTGTCCTGGTTTAGGGCGTTTCGCACCGTATTTAGAACGGCGTTGCGTTCTACCTGCTACACCAGCCGTATCGAGAGCACCACGAACAATGTGGTATCTAACACCTGGTAAATCTTTTACCCTTCCGCCTCGTACCAATACTATCGAGTGCTCTTGGAGGTTGTGACCTTCACCAGGTATGTAAGCGTTCACCTCATTGCCATTAGTCAAGCGAACACGAGCTACTTTACGCATAGCTGAGTTCGGCTTTTTAGGCGTTGTGGTGTACACACGTGTACATACACCTCGGCGTTGTGGGCACGAATCCAAAGCAACCGATTTACTCTTCTTGGTAATTCTGGTTCTTCCTTTTCGTACTAATTGTGAAATTGTTGGCATAATTTACAATACTATATATTTGTTTATTTGTTTACTTGTTGTCAGTCCATAGACATTAGTCCATAGGCATTAGAGGTTTGGACTTAATATCCAAAGCGGGTGCAAAAGTACAACTATTTTTTAAAACTGCAAAAGTCTCTGATAGATAAGAGGTGATAAATAAGAGATAAGAGATAAGAGATAGGAGATGAGAAACAAGAGGTGTAGACACTATATTATTGTTGATTACCAATATTTTAACGAGATTGAGTTTTAGAAATTAGTGTAATATAAGTAGTTATGAAAAAGTTGTGTTTTGTTACAAATATCACAAAATAATTCTAATTTTGTTCTATAACAATAGTCTTAATTTGAGAACTAAACACTATTAAGGAGCATAACAAAATAAGACTAAGGAGCATAACAAAATAAGACGGCTTTTTTACGCCGTCTTATTTTTGTTCTAAATTTATTTTTTACTCTCTTAATGCTGCGCCAAATTGTTTTTCAAAAGCATCTTGGAGGCGTTGCATCGTTTTGTCGATTTGTTTATCGGTAAGAGTTTTATTGTTGTCTTGAAGTACAAAACTGAGGGCATAGCTCTTCTTGCCTTCGGGTAGTTTGTCGCCTTGGTATACATCAAAAAGATTTACGTGTTTTAAGAGGTTTTTCTCGGTAGCATATGCCTTTTCGTAAAGATCGGCGAAGGTTACTTTCTCATCGAGCAAAAGAGCTAAGTCACGACGTACTTCGGGGTATTTAGATATTTCCTTATATACCACTTTATGGTCTTGTACTTGTTCTAAAATCACTTCCCAATGCAAATCAGCTACAAGCACCTCTTGTTTGATATCGAAATCTTTAAGCACTTTGCTTTTTACTACTCCTATCGTTCCTAAAAGGGTCTCCCCTATTTGCCAACGGAACCCTTCACTACTCAACGTGTCGTTAGCTTCTAAAGGTAAAATAGTGATTTCCTTCAAGCCGAGACGTTCGAAGAGAGATTCTACCACTCCTTTAAGCTCAAAGAAAGAGGTTTTTTGAGCGGGAGCGCCCCAATACTCAGGTTGGGTATTACCTGTGAGATACAACACCAAATGCTTGTTTTCAGTATAATTACCATCGATATAGTGATAGTTCTTGCCAAACTCGAACAACTTCAAATCGGAGCGTTTGCGATTGTTATTATAAGCAATCACTTCTAAGCCTGAAAACACTAGATTTTTACGCATATAGCCCAAATCGCTACTCAAAGGATTGAGGAGCTTTACTGCTTGCTCTGGATTTCCGGCATAAGTAGTAATCTCTTTTTCTGAAACAAGACTGTTGGTCATTATCTCAAAGAAGCCTTGCGCTACCAACTGGTCGGCTACCACATTTTGTATATTGTGGTCGTCGTATTTGTTAGAATACGCCATTGTAGCATTTAGCTTTTCAGAGAAAATGACATTGTTGTAACCATAGATACGAAGGATTTCCTCTATCACATCGGCTTCACGCTGTACATCTACGCGGTACGAAGGGACTGACAAACCTAACCCACGTTCGGTAAAGGAATTTACTTTGATATCTAAAGAGTGTAAGATAGCCTTAATCGTATCGCGTGAAATCTTCTGACCGATAAGTTTATCTATTTTCTCAAAAGTAAGAAATACCTGAAAATCTTCTTGCTTTTTAGGATAAAAATCTATCACATCGGATGATATAACCCCTCCTGCAATATTTTCAATCAGTACTGCGGCATACATTAGGGCGTATTTACAATCTTCTATATTAATACCGCGCTCAAAGCGATAAGAAGCATCGGTATTGATGCCGTGGCGTTTGGCTGTTTTGCGCACCGATACAGCATCGAAATAAGCACTTTCTAAAAATACATTGCGAGTAAAATGAGTGATACCTGAGTTTTCACCACCTAATACCCCTGCTATACAGAGAGGTTTTTCGGCATCACAAATCATAATGTCTTCAGCGTTGAGGGTGCGTTCTACTCCGTCGAGGGTTTTAAACTTCGTACCTTCGTCGGCATTCTTTACAATCACCTTGCGACCAATAATATGGTCGGCATCAAAAGCGTGAATAGGTTGTCCCATTCCGTGCAGTACGTAGTTTGTAGCATCTACTACGTTGTTCTTAGGAGTAATGCCTATGGCTTTGAGTTTGTTTTGTAACCATTCAGGCGATTCGTCTACGCGTACATTGCTAATGGTAACACCGGTATAGCGAGGTACGAGTTTTTTGTTCTGTACCTCTATATCCATTTTAAGTGAACGGTTATCGACGTGAAATTTTGTAATAGAAGGGGTGATGAGCTCTAATGAAATACCTTTTTGCATCAAGCCTGCACGTAAGTCGCGTGCTACACCGTAGTGGCTCATTGCATCGGCGCGGTTAGGAGTCAGTCCTATTTCGAATACCTCGTCGGTTTCTACCTCAAACACCTTACTGGCAGGGGTACCTACTTCCCATTTACTGTCGAGCACCATAATGCCATCGTGACCTTCGCCTAAGCCGAGTTCGTCTTCAGCACAAATCATACCGTAACTCTCTTCGCCACGAATTTTACCTTTTTTAATTTCGAAAGGCTTACCTTCTTTGTCGTAGAGTACTGTACCAATAGTAGCTACAAGTACTTTCTGCCCTTGTGCTACGTTAGGAGCTCCACAAACGATTTGCAAAGGAGCTTCGCCCCCTACGTCTACTTTGGTGATTTTAAGTTTATCGGCGTTAGGGTGTTTTTCGCATTCGAGTACGTGACCTACCACTACGCCTTTGAGTCCCCCTTTTACGCTTTCGAAGTGTTCAATCCCTTCTACTTCTAAGCCTAAATCAGTAAGGATGACCGCTGTATCTTCAGCAGGCATTTCTAACTTCAAATATTGTTTTAACCAGTTATATGATATTTTCATAGTTGTTTTTTTCCAATCTTCAATCAAGCGTTACTTTGGCAAAGTGTATACCAATATGTATACCGCAAAAAGTTATTACAGAGTGCAAAAGTAGTAATTTTAGCAATAACCACAAAAAAAGCTATTCAAAAAAAATGAATAGCTTTTAAAATCTATATTATTTAACAGTGAGTTAGTCGTTTTTCTTCTTCTTCAAGGTTTCGGTTACTTGAGCTGAAGCGGTGAAGGAGGTAATCATATTGTTGAGCATCTCACTACCTGCTTCGGGTGAGTTAGGAAGTAGGATAAGATTACTATTGGTTTGCTGACCTACGGCTTGCAAGGTATCGTAGTGTTGAGTAACTACAATAAGCGCTGAAGCTTCTTGCGAGCTGATACCTACTTTATGCAATACGTCTACACTCTCTACCAATCCGCGAGCAATTTCACGACGCTGGTCGGCGATACCTTGACCTTGCAAACGTTTGCTTTCGGCTTCTGCTTTTGCTTTTTCGACGATGAGGATGCGTTGTGCATCACCTTCGTATTGAGCAGCTACTTTTTCGCGTTCGGCGGCATTGATACGGTTCATTGCGGCTTTCACTTGGGCATCGGGGTCGATATCGGTTACTAAGGTTTTGATGATGTCGTAACCGTAAGTTTCCATTGATTCTTGTACTTCGCGTTTTACGGCGATGGCGATATCGTCTTTCTTAACGAATACATCGTCGAGTTTCATCTTAGGAACTTCGGCGCGGACTACGTCGAATACATAGCTGGTAATCTGGTCGTGTGGGTATTCGAGCTTGTAAATGGCATCGTATACTTTTTCTTTAATCACCACGAACTGTACTGATACTTTGATTTTGACGAATACATCGTCCAAAGTTTTGGTTTCGACAATCACATCGAGCTGTTGGATTTTGAGGCTGATGCGAGCGGCTACTTTATCGATGATAGGTATTTTCATTTGTAAACCCGAATGACGAATGCTTTCGAATTTACCGAAACGTTCTACTGACACGGCGGTTTGTTGGCGCACGGTGAAGAAAGTAGATAGCAAAAATACTAATACAAAAAAGAATAAAATGTAAAATAAATAGGGCATAATGTGAAATTTTATGGGTTATTAACGGCTACAAATGTACTTTCTTTTTTTGAATTGTGCAAGAAAGATGAGTACAGAATTTTGAGTTTAAAATAATTTAAAGAAAATGAGGAAATTAGAAAATTAGAAAATGAGAGAATTAGAAAATTAGAGAATGAGAGAATGAGGAAATTAGCAAATGGGGAAGCGTTGAGGGGTTCGGAAGGAAACGGAAAAGTTCGGAAGGGAGTTGAGAGGGGTTTTGATGAAAAAAGGCTGTAAGGAGGGTGGAGTTAGCTTATAGAGAGCTTATAGGAAGCTTATACGAATCTTGGACGATTGGTATAGAAAGGGTGTATAAGTTGTTGATTCATACTATAATACAACAACGCTAAAAATGTTAAAAACGGGGTTTCGAGGCGAAAGAAAGAGAAAAGGCATTAGGCCTTAGGCCATAGGCAATAGGAGATAACCTCCCCCTAGCCCCCTCAATGAGGGGGAATGTAGTGACGGAAAGGAGAAGTAATGACGGGGGACGAATGATGAGTGACGAAAGGTGGGGCGATGAAAAAGTTTATAGCAAATAGCTATAAAACAGAAAAAGCTACCCCTCAAAGGTAGCTTTTCCTATTTAAGCAATAAAAATTATGTTATGAAAGATGTTATTTTAGACTTTCGCCGGCTACTTTGCTCCAGCCTGGATTTTGATAGATTACCGAACCATCTAAATTGGCTTGATTTTGAGAAGTAAGACGGAAGGCGTCCATAGGTATAGGCTCGAAATAATGAGCGTCATTCCACTTATAACCATCGTAATAAAGATTGTTCACTTTATTGCGTTGGTAAGGACGCAAGTAGACGCTGTTGGATTGTGGGTTTACATTTCCTTTATCGGTGTCGCTTACTACTAATTTGGAAGTGCCATCTTGGTTTTTATACCAATCTTTCATAGTTCCCCAAATTTTGAATCCTTCGACAATATAAGGAGTGTTTTTAATCTGTTCCATAGAACGCCAACGTTTTAGGTCAGCCCAACGCATACCCTCGGCAATAAACTCGTTACGACGTTCGCGACGGATATTGTAAAGCGTTGTATTCACCAGAGTTCCTGCGGAGTAAGCCCCCCAGTCGCCAAGTTTTTCTTTCTCCATATCGGTAGCATTGATGGTTTTTTGGAAATCGGGATCTACGTTAGCACGTGTTCTAAGAGCGCGCCAATAGGTTTGAGAAGAGCCGTCGAGGGTACCATCGAGGAGATATTGAGCTTCCATATAGTTGAGTAAAGCTTCGGCACCACGAAAAACAATAGAGCCTGTAATACCGTGGTCGTGAGTAGTGGCATCGGCTTCTGAATAGTTCAATCCTTTTTTCACACGATAGCCTGTGGTAGCAAGGGTTTCGGCAGGATTAAGGATTTCGGGTACAGGGGCTTTTACAGGAGTCCCTTCGTGGTAATACAAGGTGTCGTTATCTAACTTAGTGAAGAGGCGCAAGCGGTCGTCGCGTTTTTCTATTGTATTGAAAAGAGTCTCATCGCCTAAATAGCCTGATCCTGATGCATAGATGGGCAAGCCGTTTTTCATTAGGTAAGAGTCTACGAGTCCTTTGGTATAGCCAGAGCCACCTCCGTTACGAGCTAATTCCATTTGGATATTATGCGTTTGTTCAGTTTTAGAATATTTACGCCAGAAGATAACCTCGTCATAAGATTCCATATTATCATCGGCAAACATCATAAAATAGCGATTCTTAATAGCCATACTGGCATCGCGAGCTACACGCACGCCAGAGTTAGGGGCAAGGTTATTTACCATCTTATCGGCGACTACTTTAGCAGCGTTTTTGGCTTCGGTAAGGAAGAACTTAATTTCATCATCGATATTGATACTGAAGTTACTCAAATAGCTTGCTTGAGCACCAGGCCAGCCAGCTCCTCCTGGCACTTGGGCAGTACCTTTGTGGTATTTAAGCCAAGTACCTTCGTAAAGTGCTACACGAGACTTGAGGAGATAAGCAGCATTGAGATTGATGCGATTTTTGCCATTAGGGGTACTTTCGCTGAGCAAGGCGATGGCTTTGTCTAAATCGGAAAGGATAAAGCGGGCTACCTCATTTTGAGGACGGCGCTTGCTTTGCTCAGTTAAGATAGCGTTCTCGTCGGGCAATACTTCAGTAATGATGGGGAAGTCGCCAAAGTTTTGGAGTCTTACGAAATAAATTTGTGCTCTGAGCGCATAGACTTCTCCTATACACTGCTTAATATTAGCGGGGCTTCCTTTAATTTCATTGGCTTCGTATTTAGGAAGTACTTTCTCAAAGAAGTAGTTGCATTTTCTGATAGACTCGAAATTCCATTCTTTACTAGTACTAGGCACACGCCATTCACCGGGTAAGAATCGAGCATTACCAGCTGGGGCAACTTGATTATCGGTTGCATCGTCCGATTTGAAGACGGAAAGCCCGTATTGTCCTGGTGGAATAGTAGAGAAACTTACATCGGGATAGAGGTTGATAGCATAAGAGAGTAAGTCGCTTTCGGTATTAAAGAAGTTATCGGGGGTTACTTTATCCAAAGGCTCTCTATCTAAGAACTTATCGCAAGAGGTGAGCAATACTCCTGCTGATAAAGCTATATATTTTAAATATCTTTTCATAGTTTACTAAAATTAAAGAGTTATATTTAAACCAATTGCCCAAGTTTTTGAGATAGGATAAGTTTTAGCACCTTCGTCGCCATAACCGATACCTAACATTTCGGGGTCGTAAAGTTTACTGAGCTTGGTAAAGGTGAGGATATTTTCACCTGAAATATAGACACGTAAGTTACTAATGCCTATTTTCTCACTTACTTCTTGGGGGATCGTATATCCGAGCTGTATGTTTTTCACCCTTAGATAAGCGGCATTTTGCAAATAGCGGGTTTGTGTATGGCGGTTTCTACCAGAACCCCAGTCGGGACGAGGATAGTAAGAGTCGAGATTTTGTCCTAATGGGTGATTAGGGTCATCGCGGAAATAGTCCAAATGTTCTTTAAAGACTACGGTTTGCCACTTACCGCCACTTGCCCCCCAGAAGTAAGAACCACTGGTGGCAAAGTCGCGTTTGCCTACCCCTTGCAAGAAGAGACGGAAGTCGAATCCTTTGTAAGAGGCATCGAGGGTTATACCATAGTTATATCGAGGGGTTTTGTTACCTATAATAGAAAGGTCGCCGGAGTCATCGACAGTGTTTTTACCGTTAGATATTTTACCGTCGCCATTAAGGTCTTCGTACATAATATCGCCCGCACTCCAGTTACTTCCTAACTGGCTTTGGTTTACCTTAGCTAAATGAGCGTCCATTTCGGCTTGTGTTTTGGCGATTCCTTTGGTGGTATATCCCCAGATATCACCATCATAACGACCCTCGTACCAATTATCTCTTTTGTCACCTAAACTCTTAGAAGGGTTAGGGTATTTAAGGATTTTCTGACGAGAGTCGGCAAGGGTAAAGGTAAGACCATAGCGAAAGTCTTCACCGATTTTGTCTTTCCAGCTGAGCATTACTTCAAAACCACGGCTTTCCATATCGGAGTTATTAGTTTTAGGGACTGCTGCACCAAGGGTTTGAGGTAGCTCGGGAGCAGGTCCTATCATACCGTAAGTGGCACGGACAAAGTAATCGAACGTGAAGTTCAAACGATTTTTAAGAGCGGTTACATCGAGACCTGCATTCCAAGAACGTACGGTTTCCCAGCCGTAAGTAGTACTGATAAGTGCAGGTATACCAGCAATATTAGGGCGAGATTCTCCTAAAATCCACTTACCTTCATTGGTTTTGTAATCTATTATAGTATAAAGAGGATACCAGTTTTTGGTATTTTGGTTACCCAATTCACCCCAAGAGCCTCTAATCTTGAAGGTACTCACATAGTCGCGATAGGGTTCCCAGAAGTTTTCTTGAGCTACGTTCCAACCGGCAGAGAAAGAAGGGAAGAAGCTCCAACGTTGATTGCGCAAGAAGCGAGAAGTACCATCATAACGACCATTTACCTCTAACAAATATTTACCTTGGTAATCGTAGTTGATACGACCAAAGAAACCTAAGGTAGCCCAATGGCTATAGCCTCCTTTGGTCACTTCTTTACCAGAAGCGGTATTTAGGGTAGGAGTTAAAGGGGTAATCACATTCTTTTTATCGCCTGATAAATCTCTACTCTTTAGAAGTTCGGACTGGAAGCCCGCCATAAGCTTAAAGTTATGACCACTTTCTAAATTGATGTGATAATTTGTGAATACGTTAGGGTTTAAGAAGTTTTCTTTCTTAGCATATTCATATATAGAAGAAGTCTCGTTATCTACAATATAAGGTTGATTTTTCACATCTTTAGCATAAGTAGTAAGATGGTCGGTGTGATTGAACTCTGTATAGATACGGTAGTTAAACTCAGCTACCACGTCCCATTTATCAGTGATTTTGTAATTGGCAGTGAGTTGAGAATACAACCAATCCTTCTCAGATTTTTGTTTACCACCCTCTCTCAGGTATGGCACTTTACTTTCACGAGTATAATTGCCATTTGGGTCTTTGAGAGGGATAATAGGCCAATAACGAATGATATCGTGGAAGAATACGGCATTGTGGGTAAGGTAGGAAGGGGCTTCGTAATTCTGGCGCACTAACCGAGAACTATAACCTATGGAGAGTTTGTCATTAATTTTAGCGTTTATTTTACCTGTAAGGGTATAGCGGTCGAAGTCTTCGGAAGCATAACGGAAAAGTCCATCGCGGTTTAAGTAGTTAGCAGAGATGTAATACTGGTTTTTATCACTACCGCCACTTACACTGAGGTTGTGTTCATAAGAATAATAAGCTTTCTTGTAGTGTTCTTCAATCCAGTTGGTATTTGCAATAGGGAGCAAGTCGTGAGCGTCCCAAGCTTCCCATTTACCAGAAGAGTTTTCGAACATTGATTTGGTAATCTTTCCTTCTTGAAAGTCTTTTATTTGTTGAAGTTTCCAATCTTGGAATTGCGTACCGCCTACATCGGCGTCGTTAAAGTAAGTAGCCCAAGAGTAAGAATCGACCATTTTAGGGCGAATGATAGGAGAATCAGCACGCAAATTAGAAGTATAGTTTACTATTACTTTACCAGATTTTCCTTTTTTAGTAGTTATGAGGATTACCCCAAACGGAGCTCTTGAACCATAGATAGAAGCAGCTGCTGCATCTTTAAGCACTGAAATATTCTCGATATCATTAGGGTTGAGGGCATTCATATCACCTTCCATACCATCGATGAGCACTAGCGGACTTGCATTAGAGCCATCGCCAATGGTACCTGCTCCACGAATGTTAAAACTTTTGGTAGCATCGAGCTGACCTCCAGCGGTAGAAGTGGAGATGTTCAGCCCCGGAACAATACCTTGCAAAGCCTCAGTGACGGTAGCTACGGGACGTGCTTCGATAGTTTTAGAGTCGACAGAACTGACAGAACCCGTAAGGTTTACTTTCTTTTGGGTACCAAACCCCACCACTACTACTTCGCTGAGTTGCTGGGTATCTTCTTTTAGCTGTACATTAACTGTATAAGAATTGCCACCCCCTACAACTTTTTTAGTTTGGGTAGTAAACCCTACAAAGCTAAACTCAAGCACATCGCCTGCTTTGGCTTGGATTTGGTAATTACCGTCAAAATCAGTAGATGTACCGTGCGTAGAGCCTTTAACCACTACGGAAACACCGGGTAAAGGCGTTTTTTTATCGTCAGTAACTTTACCTTTTACTGAGATGGTTTGTGCCATAAGAGTTGTTAAAAAGCAACCTAACACAAACATAACAAATGTTAAATACTTTTCTTTCATAAGTTTGGCTATTAAATGAAATTTACGGCGTAAAAGTAGCACTATTTATTATATCTACCAAATAATTATAGCTAATATTTTTAAATAATTTTATATACTTCGCTAAATAGAGGGGATAATCATATGAATTACAATAGATAAGGAGAAAATAAAAGAAAGTGTATTATTGTTAATTTTAACACTTTTCAAAAGAAAAAGGAAGAAAGTGTGAGCCACACAGGCGAGTGTGAGGTCGTAGCACGACGGGCGGAGAAAATTAGCAAATTAGAAAATGAAGGAATTTGGAAATGAGTAAAGGAGTAAATATTATTAGTTTATTCAACTTTGGCAAAGTTTAAAACTTTGCCAAAGTTTGAGATGAAAAAACGATGTGTTGGTACTATTAAGAGCTTTCGGAAGGAAACGGAGAAGAACGGAAGAGAGATGAGAGGGGTTTTGGTGAAAAAAGGCTGTAAGATGGGTGGGGTTAGCTTATAGAGAGCTTATAGGAAGCTTATACGAATCTTGGACGATTGGTATAGGAAGGGTATATAAATAGTTGATTCACAACATAATACAACAAGGCTAAAAATGCCAAAAACGAGGTTTCGAGGCGAAAGAAAAGAGAATCCTCACCCCGTCCCTCTCCCAAGGAGAGGGAGTGTAGGGACGAGTAACAAATAACGAATGACGAGTGTAACATCTCTCTTTACACATATTCCGCTCTAGCGGGGCACATATCCAGCTGTCGCTGGCTACCTTCAAATGGGGAATGTGATGACGGAAAAGGGAAGTAATGACGGGGGACGAATGACGAATGACGGAGGTAATAGGGGGAATGTAGCGAAGGAAAAGTGTGAACCACACAGGCAGGTGTCAGTCGCACGGGCAATGAGGAATGAACGACAAATGACGAGGGTAAGGCGGTTAAAAAGTTTTATGAGATAGGTTAAAAAGGTGGGTGCTGTCGGAGAGATTTAGGGGAGCGAAAAGATAGACGTGGTAGAATAGCTGTTTATAAAGAAGCTTTAGAGAGAAATTGTATTTAATATAAGTTCGTTGTAAAGTAGCCAGAGAATAGTTGGAGCTGATATATGACGTCTTTTGACTTTTGACTACTGAGTGAAATTAGTAGGGTTTATACCATTCTTGTCCGGTGAGGTCGTATATCTTTTGGATTTTATGAAGGAAAGCTTCGAAGTCGAGGTTAAGGTCTATGAGTTCGCCGGTGTGAATATCGAATACCCAACCGTGAACAGCAGGGTATTGGTGTTTGAGATAACTTTCTTGCACAACTGCCATTTTGGTAACATTGAAACACTGTTCTTCTACGTTCAGTTCTACCAAACGACGGTAACGCTGGTCGGCATCAGTAATGGCATCGAGTTCTGCTTGATGCAACCGGTATACATCGCGAATGGTACGCAACCAAGGGTTTAACAGACCAAAGTCTTTAGCTTGCATAGCAGCCTTTACACCTCCGCAATCGTAATGACCACATACGACAATATGCTTTACTTGCAGGTGTTCTACGGCGTATTGTATCACAGCGGTAGAGCTCATATCGAGGGTATTTACTACATTGGCAATATTGCGGTGTACAAACACCTTACCAGGACCTACACCCATTAACTCTTCGGCAGCTACACGACTGTCGGAGCAACCTATATAGAGGTAATCGGGGTTCTGGTCTTCGGCAAGTTTCTCGAAGAAATGAGGGTCGCCCTCTTTGCGGCGTTTTACCCATTGACGATTGTTTTCAAATATTTTGTTGTAAGTAGGCATAAGTTATAATGATTAGTGGCTACTGAGGTGGCAAAGGTAGATGTTTTTAGGAAAATGACAAATTTTTGCAGAGAAATCTCCGAAAAGCTGAATATCAGTGTACATACAGTAAACCGTTATAGGCAAAATATCCTAAGAGAAAACACACGCTGATAATGTGGAAGCTATTGCCTTCGCCAAAAGAATGAGAGTAATTGGTTAATTAGTAAATTAGGAAATTATTTGTATCTTTGCACCTTGAAAACAAGAATTAACTATCTACCATTCATCATTAATCATTAAAAAAGATGTCAGAAGAATTAAAAGAACAACGCTCTAATAACTTTATAGAAAATATCATTGAGGAAGACCTTGAGGCAGGCTTTCCCGCCAGCGCCTTACGCTTTCGCTTCCCTCCAGAACCGAATGGCTACTTGCACCTCGGTCACGCGAGTTCTATCTGCCTTAACTTTGGATTGGGGTTGCGCTACAACGCCCCTGTAAATTTGCGTTTCGACGATACTAACCCTTCTAAGGAAGAACAAGAATACGTAGATGCGATTCGCCGTGATGTAGCGTGGCTCGGATTCAAATGGGATAAAGAATGCTATGCTTCCGACTATTTTCAAGAACTTTACGACTGGGCAGTAATGCTCATCAAACAAGGAAAAGCCTATGTAGATAAACAAACATCAGAAGAGATTGCCACTCAAAAAGGCACGCCAACGGTAGCAGGAACCGAGAGCCCTTATCGCAATACCTCTCCTGAGGAAAACCTCGCCCTTTTTGAGCGTATGAAAAACGGTGAATTCGAAAATGGCACGTATGTACTCCGCGCCAAGATAGATATGGCATCGCCTAATATGCTAATGCGCGACCCTATCATCTACCGTATTATGAACGCTTCACACCACCGCACAGGTGACAAATGGCATATCTACCCTATGTACGACTGGGCACACGGAGAGAGCGACTACCTCGAACAAATATCACACTCCCTTTGTACATTAGAATTCTTACCACACAGAGAGTTATACGATTGGTTTTTAGACCAGGTATACGACAACACTCGTACCCGTCCTAAACAACGTGAGTTTGCCCGCCGTAACCTCAGTCATACGATTGTGAGTAAACGTAAGCTGTTGCAGTTGGTAAACGAAAACTATGTTGCTGGCTGGGACGACCCCCGTATGCCTACTATCTCAGGCTTACGTCGCCGTGGTTATACCCCTGAAGCCATTCGCAAATTCGCTGATACCATCGGTATTGCCAAACGGGAAAACCTCATCGATGTATCGCTATTGGAATTCTGCGTGCGCGAAGACCTCAATAAAAAAGCTAACCGTGTAATGGCAGTGCTCGACCCTGTGAAGGTGGTGATTACTAACTATCCCGAGGGACAAGAAGAATGGCTTGACGCCGAAAATAATCCTGAGATAACCCCTATGACCTATCGTAAGGTGCCTTTCAGTAGAGAAATTTATATCGAGAGAGATGACTTTAGAGAAGAGGCTGACAAGAAGTATTTCCGATTGAAATTAGGAGGAGAAGTACGTTTGAAGAATGCTTATATCATCAAAGCTGAAAGCGTAGTGAAAAACGCTCAAGGAAATATTACCGAAATACATTGTACTTATGACCCCGATAGCCGTAGCGGTAGTGGTACCGAAGCGAGTATGCGCAAGGTAAAAGGCACATTGCATTGGGTGTCCATACCCCACGCCGTGAAAGCCGAAGCGCGCCTCTACGACCGCCTCTTTACCGTTGCTGAACCCGACCGCCAAGAGGATAGCTTCTTAAACTACATCAACCCCAATTCTCTAAAAATAGTAACTGCCTATGTAGAGCCAAGCCTCAAGACCGCCCAAGCAGGCGACACGGTACAGTTCCAACGTCTGGGATATTTCAGTGTAGACCCCGATACTACCCCTGAAAAATTGGTGTTCAACAAAACCGTAGGCTTAAAAGATACGTGGGCTAAGATTAGCGAATAAGACATCATACACTAAAACAAAAAAAGGATTGCCCTAGAAGAGCAATCCTTTTTGCGTGTAATGAAAGGAAAAAATCTACTTTAGTTCAAAATCTTTTTCGTTGCTGTTATCGGCGGAGTGTTGGGCTACCCAGAGTTTGAAAGCGCCGGGTTCGGTTACTTTTTTCAAATCGGCGTTGTAGAAGGCTAAGAGGTCTTCGGTGATTTCAAACTGCACTTGTTTGCTTTCGCCGGCTTTGAGTGCGACTTTTTGGAAGCCTTTGAGCTCTTTCACCGGACGGGTTACACTACCTACCAAATCGCGAATATATAACTGTACTACTATTTCACCATCGCGCTTGCCGGTATTGGCTACTTGGGCTGTAACGGTGAGTTTACCTCCTTTACTGAGTGTGGCACTGCTGAGCTGTACATTACTAATATTAAAGGTAGTGTAGCTCAATCCGTAACCAAAAGGATAGAGCGGTGTGACAGGCGCATCCTCATATTTAGAACGGTAATCAACTGTTGGGTTATTAGGGTCAACGGGGCGACCGGTGTTCTTGTGATTGTAATAGATAGGCACTTGCCCAACATTACGAGGGAAACTCATCACCAAACGCCCTGAAGGGTTGTACTTACCTGATAATACATCGGCGATGCCATAACCTGACTGGGTACCAGGGAACCACACTTGCAAAATAGCATCGGCTAATTCACTCTCTTCACTAAGGTCGAGCGGACGACCGCTATACACTAATAACACTATAGGTTTGCCTGCTTGCTTGAGGGCGCGGAGCAATTCGCGTTGAGGAGCGCGCAAACGTATATCGGTAAGGCAAGCAGATTCACCAGACCAGTTATAGTCTTCACCTAAGGCTACCACTGCTACATCAGCGGTGCGTGCGGTGGCTACTGCTTTGGCAATATCGGCAGAAGTAGTGGCAGTAAGGGTACAACCTTTGGCATAGCTGAACTGCACCTTACTATCTTTATACACTTCTTGTAATCCTTTGAAAAGAGAAGCGCTGAGTTCACGGTCGCCACGACCTTGCCATTCGCCATTTTGGTTAATAGAATCTTTTATCATAGGGCCTATAAGGGCTACCTTTTTCGGCATATCGGGAGTGATAGGCAATACCTCGGCGTTGTTTTTGAGCAATACTACCGATTTAGCAACGGCAGTGCGGGCTACTTGCAAGAACTCCGGTTTCATAAGGGTTGTTTTTGCGCGATTCTCATCGAGGAACTTGTAAGGGTCGTCAAATAAGCCCAATACGAATTTCATTTCCAAGATACGGCGTACAGCGGTGTTGATAGTCTCTTCTTTTACCTTACCCTCTTCGACTGATTTTTTGAGGTGCTTGATAAAGTTAGCGCCTGTCATATCCATATCAATACCAGCATTGATTGCTAACTCGGCAGCGTGCTTATTATCAACCGCAACACCGTGAGGAACCAGTTCGTTAATACCGGTATAATCGGTTACTACAAAGCCTTTAAAGCCCCATTGCTTGCGAAGGATATCGGTCATTAGATAGCGATTGGCAGTTGCAGGGATACCGTTCACCTCGTTGAAGGAAGCCATTACGGTGCCCACTCCTGCATCGATTGCTGCTTTATAAGGTGGTAGATAGGCATTCCAAAGGGTGTGCTGAGAGAGCTCGGCAGTATTGTAGTCGCGCCCTGCTTCGGCAGCACCATAGGCAGCAAAGTGTTTTACACACGCTAAGACAGTATTGGTTTTGCTAAGCGAATGCCAGTCGGTACCGCCTTGAAATCCTTGTACGCGAGCTTTAGCAATTTCACTTCCCAAGAAAGGGTCTTCGCCAGCGCCTTCCATCACACGCCCCCAGCGCGGATCGCGAGCAATATCTACCATAGGAGCAAACGTCCATTTGATACCATCAGCAGCAGCTTCTTCGGCAGCAATGGCAGCGGTTTGACGCATTAGTTCTAAATCCCAAGAGCAGGCTTCGGCAAGCGACATAGGGAAGATGGTTTTATAACCGTGAATCACGTCGTAACCAAAGAGGATAGGAATGCCTAAACGAGTTTTTTTGACAGCAATATCCTGCATTTTGCGCACCCCAGGCACGGTAACAGCGTTGAACACACTGCCCACGAGACCTTTTTCGAGATAAGGCTGAAAGTCATCGGACATTACGGGGCCTGTAACATCCCAATTAGCGGCAAACTGAGTAAGTTGTCCTATTTTTTCCTCTAAGGTCATCAGCGATAGCAAAGAATCTACCTTGCGTTCGATGTTTTTATCGCCACTGAAGGACTCCCATTTTACAGGGGTTTTATCGTCGGTTTTTGACGAATTGTTACAAGCTACTACAGCGAATAAGACAGTAACAGCACAGATTAATTTCTTCATAAAACTTATTTTAAGGTGAGTTCGCTATAAAACGAGTCTCACGAATTTACACAAAAATGATATATCACGTGGGCGTATACAATATGCCCCTACGTAAAAAGTTTGCGATAGTATTTACTGATAAATTCTTACATAATCGATTTCAAGGCTATCTTCGGTGAAATTATTAGCTACTTGACCTCCCAGTGTTCCTCCCATTGCAACGTTTAGAATGAGGAAGAATTTTTGGTTGAATGGCAATTTAGCGTTGTTGTCCATTTCGAAATAGTTCTTGTTATCGACTGCAAAGATAATCTTTTTTTCTGTCCACGTCATCGTATAGATATGAAAATCTGCAGAAGTGTTTGCAAATTCAGTTTCTTTGTCGTAATCACCCTGACGGTTGTTATCGGTGTCGTACCAATGGCAAGCGCCGAGAATATGGGTCTTTTTATTACCTTTTTGTTCGAGCATATCTATTTCGCCACATTTAGGCCAGCCCTCGGTAGCGAAGTTATTGCCCAAGAACCACATTGCAGGCCAGGTACCTTTGGCAGCAGGTAATTTGGCTTTGATTTCCACTTTGCCGTATTTGAAACCATACAAACCTTCAGTTTTGAGTCGTGCAGAAGTATACCCTCCACTGCCATCGGCTTTGGCAGTAATTTTGAGCACACCGTTTTCAACTTTCACATTTTCGGGGTCTTTGGTGTATGTTTGCAACTCGTTATTACCCCAACCATTGCTACCTTTGCCTAAATCATACGTCCATTTTGTCGCATCGGGGGCGCCCGCTTTATTGAACTCATCAGACCATACGAGGTTGGTAAAACTATTTTCGGAAGGTTTGGTAGTAGTGAAAATGTGATACCAAGCAAACTGACTATTAGGTTGCATTACACGTACGACAAGTTGTGTATCGGTAAGGCTGATGATATCATAAGTGCTTACTCCTACCCACCAACCGAGCATACCACCATTGGAGAGCTCGATAGCTGTACCGCGATAGGCTTTGTTGTCGTACTTACCTTGGGTAGCGGCTTTGGAAGTAGAAGGCACGAAGGACACTTGTTTCTCACCTGTAATCGTAGGTACTACATCGGTGCCGTGACATTGGTCTTTAGCTACACCTAACACCTCAGCATAAGCTCCTGGTATGAACACGTGGTTGGCAGTTTGTTTATAGGTAATACCATTAGCTGTACGGGTGAAGATAAAGGAATTTTCGAACATACAAGTACGAGTAGGGTCAAATGGTGTTGCTTGCCACCAAGCGGGGTAGCCATATTCGCCATTATCGCCACTTTCTTGAGGTCCTAAGCCTGCATATCCTGCTACATTGGCAGCCCAATACCAAGTTTTAGTATCGCCTACATTCTTACCAGCAAGCATATTTTCAGCTTCAGCATCGGAGAAGGAACTATATACTTCCAATTCTAAAGACACAGAACTCATAGAGCCTCCTGCACCTACAGCACTTACTACCGCTGTGAATTTATTCGTACCTACTTTGGTATAGCGGTGTTGGATTTTACCAGAGGGAGCCATTTCGGTCTTGCCATCGCCAAAATCGACACGGTAAGAAATGGCATTTTGGGCGGTTACTACAAAGTTCACCAAACCCGTGCCGTCGCCGTGAGGATGAGTGTTATCAGCCCCCACAATACTGAACGAGGCATTTACATTAGAAGGAGGTGTAAGGTCTCCAAACTCGTGCTTATCTTTACAACTTATAAAGACAAAAGCTACTAATAGGGTTAAAAGATTTAAGGTTTTCATTTCTATTCAATTTAGTTAACGAGAGTTCGGCGTAAGTAATTATTTAACAATTTTTTATTATCTCACGAATTACACGAATTTTCACGAAATTGGGAGTGCATAAAAGTCTTTATTTTTTATTATCTCACGAATTTTCACCTGACGGTGAATTATTTTGTGAATATATGTTACAAATCTGTAAATCAATATTCTGTTATATCGAACTGACGTTAGTTAAGTGTTATTTCATCGTAGTAATAAGTGGTATCATCGCCTTTTTCACCAAAGTCGAAGAAAACAACTACTTTAGTATATTTTGCGCTGGTATCAATGCCTGTAAAGTCAAAAGAAAGTTCTTCCCAAGTGTTCTTTTTGGTGATGCGAGCATCTACTTCTTTTGCTTCATTGCTAGTAGCTCCCTCTAATTTCACTTTTACAACAATACCTGTTTTAGGTGATAGTGCTTTCAATTTAAGGACTTTATGAGCGTTCATATCCAAACTTTCGGAAGTAAAGAACGCACCTGCCCACGTTTCACAACCTTTGGTGCGCACCATTTTGGCTACTTTGGTAGAAGTATTGCCTGTAGTATTAGGGTTGGCTACTACTTCCACATCTGCCATATTGCCAAAGGTAGTAAATTCGGGAGCTGTACCTTCAAAGTTTTCGATTATCACGGTATTCGATTTTTTGTAGAAATACAAGTTATCAATAAATACCGTACCTTGTCCTACTAATTTGATTTGGTGTACATCGGTGATTACAAATCCTTGTTTGGTGTAGTCGCTTAGCGGAATATCAATGCTTGTCCACTTATCGGCAGTGAGGGTCTTTTTGACGAACTTCTCACCGTCAGCGCCTGTGCTTTTGCTAATCAAATAGATATCTAAAGCTGTAGCATCGGCAGTCCAAACGTCTAAATGTAAGAACTCCATCGCTGATAGGTCGATTTCTCGGGCAAATTGGATACCTTGATAATTGAGGTGAGCGTATTGCAAGATTTCATCGGTGCCCAACTTAAAGAAATTATAGGCAGTGGCTTGCCCCCAATTAGGGTTGAAATCGGTACCTGCCACATTGGTATATCGTCCGCTGAAAAGCGAAACGACCTCTTGTGCTTTGCGGATTGGAGGTTGAGGAGCCGCAGTAGTTGGCTGTTGCAAGGCAATTACTCGTACCGATTTTTGTACTTTGGTAGTTTGTTTGCCAGCACCTTTCACCTCTACCGTAAGGGTATAAGTGCCTGTTTGCTTATAAATGTGTGAAACAACTTCACCTATATTGCCAGACACCGGTTTTTCATCGGCGCTTTCACCGAAATACACATCGTAAGTAATCGCAAAGTTAGCTTTAGCCGTTACATTCACTTTCTTAGAAACCGCTTGGTCGTTAGCCACAGTTACTTCTACATTCTCAGGGGCGCGGAACGACACCTCTAAAGGCAAAGTCGCTTCGGCCTCCTTGCCAGCGATGTTCACAGCTACTATTTTCACTTGGTAACTACCTTCAGCATAAGTGTGTGTTACCGAACCACCTGCTTTTACCACAGTGGGAGTTGCAGTGCTATCGCCAAAGTAGACCTTATAGGTGGCTACCCCCGTAGCTAAAGGTGTGATGGTTACTGTTCCTGTGTTATCGGTGCTCACCTGAAATTTAGCTGAGACATCAGTAGGAGGAGTGGCATTTTGGACGAAACTGAGATCGTCCTTATCTTTTTCGCAAGCTACCATTCCAATGAGGAGCAGTAGTGCTATTAGGGTTTTGAGTGCTTTCATTTTAATTTAGATAAGAGGTAAGAGGTTCGTCATTAATATCCTTGGTTTTGTTGCCAATTGCCATTGGCGTAACGAATTTCTTCGTGGGGTACGGGGAACACTTCGTTTTTATTGGCAGTAAAGCCTTGTATTTCGGTACCTTTACCCGTGCGGACTAAGTCGAAAAAGCGCAAGCCTTCGCCTAAGAACTCTACACGGCGTTCTTTCCATATTGCTTCGGTAAGAGCAGTACCCGAAACCGTAATATTGTGATTTTCATCGCCAAAGGCACGTTTGCGCACTTGGTTGAGATAGTCGCGAGCACGTTCATCGCTGATATTACCACGATTGAGCGCTTCGGCAGCCATTAAGAGCACATCGGCATAGCGAATAGCACGATAGTTATTAGGGTTGGTAAGGTTTTGGTCGGGGCTATTGAGGTCGCCTTTACGAGCTATATATTTTCTATTGAAATAGCCTGTATGTTTGTAACCTTCGGCATAAGTAGCGTTGTTCGCTGCTGCCCACGCTACGATATCCAAGATAGCAACATCTTTGCGAAGGTCGCCTGCTTCGAAAGCATCGACTGCCTCTTGTACAGGTACGTTAAAACTATAGCCAGAATCGAACACAGGGCCGTTATAGTTGCGGATACTGTTAAACCCTACCGCTACATTTCCTTTGCTACATTGCAAACAGTCAAAACTAGCACCTTCAGCATCGGTGTATTGTATCTCGAATACCGATTCAGCCCCGTTTTCACCTTCTTTTTCGAAGATAGAAGCATAGTCAGTTACAAGTGAATAGGTATTGCTGTGTATCACGGTTTCTAATACTTGAGCTGCTTCGGCAAATTTGTTTTGGTATAAATACACCTTGCCGAGGAGGGCTTGAGCGGCGCCTTTAGTAGCACGTCCTACTTGTCCGTCGGGTGGTGTTGTAGGCAAGTGAGGAATGGCTGCCAAAAGGTCTTTCTCAATAGAAGCATATACCTCACTCACAGGGGAACGGGGTATTTTTTGTTCGTCGCCACGCTCAAATCGTTTGTTTTCTTTGAGTGGAATTGCCCCAAACCATTTCACGAGCTCAAAATTGTAATAAGCGTGAAGGAAATGCGCTTCGGCAATAATCACTTCTTTGCCCTCAAAGGCTGTTTTGTCTTGGAATTCCAAGATATAAGCCGAGCGGTTTACACCGGCAAACATCCAGTCCCACAAGTTTTTGAGTTGGCTGTTGATAGGCGTGTGAATCATCTGGTCTATTTGTTGAAAACCAGGCACATCGGAAGCACTTTCACCTCCGCAAAGGGTATTATCGGAGGCAATTTCGCCCATCAATACATTTATATACGTAGAATGTAACAAATTGTAAGCTGCAATCAGCGCATTTTGGTAGTCTTCCTTTGAATTGAAATAGGTCTCCGAATTGATTTCGTACTGTTTGGTTTTGTCGAGAAAATCATCGGAACAAGCAAGGGCAAAGGCGAGGAGCATTAGCCCTATAGTCCATTTCTGTATGTTATGTATCGTTTTCATTTGTTTGTATGGGTTTTAGAATGAAGTATTAAATCCTAAGATAAACTGACGGGCTTGTGGGTAAAAGCCGTAATCAATACCTCCACCAATGGCATCACCAGAGGTAGCTGAAGGGTCATAACCTTTGTACTTAGTAAACGTAAAGGCGTTGTTTACTGAAAAATACACGCGGAAGCTTTTCATCTTCACACTCTCCAATACCGATGCAGGAATCGAATAGCCCAACTGTATATTCTGAACGCGCAAGAATGAGGCGTCTTCTACAAAGAAACTTGAGAATAAATTATTGGTAGTTGCGCCTGTGGTTACACGAGGCACGCTATTGCTGGTGCCCTCACCACGCCAACGGTCAAGATAGGAACGATGGCGGTTTACGTTAGGTTGTGAACGCTCGTAGTTGCGCACCATCTCTTTGTCGAGCTCAGCATACATATAGGTCGAGAAATCAAAGTTTTTATACTTAGCATTGAGGTTCAAGCCCATATAGTAAGTGGCGGTAGGTTTACCCAAATAAGTACGGTCTTTAAAATCGATTACTCCGTCGCCATTCACATCTTTATACCTGATGTCGCCAGGTTTGGCAGGAGCTCCTAAGGCGAGTTGTGAAGGGTGTGCATCTACCTCAGCTTGGTTTTGGAAGATTCCATCGGCTTGCAAACCGTAGAAGTAACCAATAGGTTGACCCACTTCCATACGTGCAGGTGCTAACTGACCCACACTGAAAGCTCCTCCTTCTGGAATCACATCGCCATTAATCGATACCACTTTGCCGTCCAAACGGGTGATATTGTAGTTAAAGCCCCAAGAGAAAGGTTTAGTTACATCACTTCTATAACCTAAGGCTACCTCAAAGCCCTTATTTTGAGTATTACCAGCGTTCACGGTGGGGTTTGATGCTCCTGGTGCAGCCGTTCCTATAATACCTGAGACAGGAAAATTAGAAATGAGCAAATCGTTGCGGTTTTCTATAAAGTAATCAAATACTAACGACAAACGGTTCTTCAAGGTATTGAAATCAAAACCAACGTCTAACTTTTCAGCTACTTCCCATTTGGCACTTGGGTTGGGCAATTTGCCTACAGCTTTTCCACGCACTATCTGTCCGTTGAACACGTACACAGCTTCCCCGTTTAAAATTGCCTTATAAAGGTTTTTACCGGCATTGTTACCTAGCGTACCGTAACTACCGCGCAATTTGAGGAAGTCTATCCATTTGCTGTCTTTCAAGAAGCCTTCATCGGATACTTTCCAACCTGCTGTTACTGATGAAAACAAGTCGGCGCGGTTGTCTTTCGGGAAGTCTGAAGAAGCATCACGCCTAAGCATCGCCGATAGCAAGTATTTACTCTTATAATCGTATTGCAATCTACCAAAGAAAGAGGTAAGACGCGAATCGTTCATATACGAGTTATCAGTTTTGCTGTTGTTAGTGCCTGTAGTAAGCCCTATATCAGCAAAATCCCAAGAGTTATTAGGCACATCGTAACCCGTAGCGCTGAGTCCACTGCCCCAGTTCCGTTGCGCACTAGTTCCCACAGTGAGTGAGGTGTTATGATGTTGAAAGAGCGTTTTGTTATAAGTAGCAAAAGTCTCCCACGTATAAGCGTGCGTTTCGTTCTTTTCCTGAGTTACCGTACTGCGACTGCGGTTGAAGATTTTGCCCGTACCAAAGAAGCTAAGAGGTTGAAAATCTTTTTTCTCATCACTATACGTTTTAAACCCAATACGTGAAGTAAGGTCTAAGCCTTCTATGAGATTATAGCTCAACTGGAAATTTCCCTCTAATCCATTACCATCGTACTGATTATAGGTATTGTCTATTTGTGCCAAAGGGTTAATTACCTCATTACCCAAAAAGCCCGTTAAATCTTCATCGTGCAAACCGTAGGTAGGCGAGAAGTTCAAAGCGTTGAAAAGCACTGCTCCCAAGCCGTTTTCCTCAATGGTTTTGCGCTTGTTGTTATAATAGTTAGCTGTGAAATTCATTTTGAGTTTAGAGGTAATATCAGCACCCAAACTCACTTTCACGTTATTACGTTTGAAGTTGGACTTTTCAGGGGCTACAATACCGTCTTGGGTAAGATGTGATGCTCCTAAGTAATAACTAAATTTCTCACCTCCACCCGAGATACTAGCTGTCATATCTGAAATGACAGAATTCTTAAACACCTCGTCTTGCCAATCAATGCCTTTGCCTAAAGAAGCCAAATTGCCAAAAGGCAACGCCTGTCCGTTGGCTGCATAACTCTCGTTGAGTAAGGCAGCATACTCGGTAGCGTTCATATAATCCAACTTTTTCGTAGTTTGCTGAATACCGGTATAAGAGCTAATTTTCACTTCCAAAGGTGTGTTTTTGCGTCCACCCTTAGTAGTTACGAGTACTACTCCATTCGCCCCTTTAATACCGTAGATAGCCGCTTGAGCGTCTTTTAGTACAGTAAGACTCTCGATGTCCTCGGGATTAATACTGTTCAGTGCCCCTTCGTAACCGTCGATAATTACCAAAGGCTCGTTGCTACCGTTAGAACTCACTCCGCGAATGAGAATGTTTATCTTCCCTCCAGGTGAGCCCGAAGCCTTGTTTACGCTCACCCCTGAGGTAGTACCTTGTAGGGCAGTAGCCGCATCCACAGGCTTTAGTTCGGTAATGGTTTTAGCATCTACTACTGATACCGAACCTGTTACGTCCTTTACCTTTTGAGTTCCATACCCGATAACTACCACTTCACCGAGGGTTTGGGTATCTTCTTTCAAGGTAACGTTCAGCGCATTGCCATTGTTCACAGTGATTTCTTGAGTGATGTAACCCACATACGAAAACACCAGAACCTGACCTCTCTTCACATTGTCTAAGGCAAAATTCCCTTCGAAATCGGTAGAGACCCCGTGGGTAGTGCCTTTTACAACCACCGAAACCCCCATCATCGGACTGTTAGGAGCTTCTTTCACATTTCCTTTTATGTTATAAGTTTGTGCCACTGCCAAACTCGTACATAAAAATAGCAACATTGGTAAAATAAATACTTTCATCTGAATTGCTCTTTTTAAATGGTATGTTAATGTATTATATTAGGTTTAAACTGTTTCTAACTTGCTCTTTTCTTTCCTTTACTTTCGCCTCATTACCTATTACTGATATTACTGGTATCGTTGTATTGTATTATTAATCAACTATTTATACACCCTTTCTATACCAATCGTCCAAGATTCGTATAAGCTTCCTATAAGCTCTCTATAAGCTAAGTCCATCATTCATCTAGTAAAAATCCGTCTCTTTTTTAGATAAAGTTAAGAATAATTTTCGTGCGCTTTCGTTCTTCCATTCCCCGTGGTAACTTTTGATAAGTTTTATCTCAAAAAGGATAAATTACAGCCTTAATTTCAAAATAACAAATCACCTTTTTCAGTTGGTTTTGCCTCCCAACTTTGTCAAAGCCTCTAAAACTACATAACTAATAATACTACTTACTGTCCCTGACTTAGCCCAAACTTTAATCCTTCACTAATTTTATACTTTTAATCAATATTATTGACATTTCTGGTATTAACTCGGTATTACCTTCTCTTTCTTTTATTTCTCTTTCAATCACGCAACAAAGATAAACGCAATTATTCAACACACAAAATATTTTACCTATACAAAAAATATACAAGGAATATTTTTAACGTAAATGTATAGTTACTATTAACGAGAATTACAAAACAAACCATTGTAAATCTTACATTTAAACTTATATGCAAAAAATCGATGTAAAGGTAACAACAAATAAAAAACACCTCTTAAAAAGAGGTGTTGTATAGGTAATGTATATATTTTTTTAAGAAAATCAATTTATGTTTTCTACTCACTCATACGACTCACATCTGCCTGTGCGGCTCGCACCATTAATTATTAACCATTAATCATTAATTTAGAGCTTTAGAATATAGTCAGTAAGGTTCTGGTTGCGCTCTAAACGCATCTTTTTGCGCAAGCGGTAGCGTTTTATTTCTATACTTTGGGTAGAGATGTTCAGTAGTGGAGCAATTTCTTTACTCGAAAGGTTCAAACGCAGGTAAATACACAGTTTAATGTCATTAGGAGTAAGGTCAGGGTGAAGTGATTTAAGCCGATTAAGGAAGTCGCGGTCAGTTTGATTAAAGATTTCTTGAAAATGCTTCCAGTCGCCTTCGCTGTTGATCTTATCTTCCACAATGTGTAACACTTCTTTGCTATTGCCACTATTCAAAAGAGCCTCTTTGATGCTCATCAGCAGTTCATTCTTGCGCACGATGTTCATCGTAGTCACCGCCAGCTCGCGGTTCTTGCTCTCCACTTCACTCTGGAGCTTATCGTTTTGGAGTTTCATTACCGTACGGTCGTTCCCCAATTGCAATAGGGCGAGTTCTTTCTCTTTTTCTTGTTCTACTTTCTTCTTATGACGCTTATAATGAACTCTATACACTCGGTGGATAATAAAAAGCAAAAGCAGTAAGAGTCCTATATAGGTGGCTATCATTACATTAGTGGCATACCAAGGCTTTTCAATTACAAAGTGAAAAGTAGCCGTATTGGTCGAAACAGCATTTCCCACTCTGGCTCTTACCAGAAAGGTATAATCACCCGCAGGCAGATTATCAAACTGCACACTTGCCTCCTTGCTCCAGTCGCTCCAATGCTCATAAAGTCCTTCCAATTTATATTGATATACAGTTTGAAACATCACATTATAGGCAGGTACACTATAGCTAAAACGCAGATTGTTTTGGTTATGTGCCCAGCGGTTATCAGTACTATTAAGAGCAATAGGTTGCCATACGCCTTCCACTTTGCTTTTATCTATATGGTCTATATGCACTTCATAAGCAGTATGGTGCGACGGATTAAACGCAAAATCCATAAAGCCGGTGCTCGTACCTAAAAGGCAATCACCTTCTCGGTACTCATTGAGGTTCTCAAACCCTACCAAATCCTTGCGAAAAGCAGCCGAGAGAGGCATCTTTTTCAGCTGAAGTGCCTTGTCTAACTTACCCTGACTCATCTTCACTATATTGTATTGGGTAAAAAACCACAATCCGTCCTCTTTACCCCGTAACATAGTGCCCGATAAGTAGGCATCTTGGTCGAATAGCCGATGGGTAAGGCTTTCATCTTGCACAAACTTACGTGCGGTAATATCATATTTAAACAAGCCTTTTTCAGTAAAATACCAAATCTCATTGCGGTATTTAGCAATCGCCGACTTGCGTCCCATTGGGGCAGAAGTCTCTTTGTGCACTTGGAGTACTCTGGTAAAATCAGGGGAGAGTTGCAACCGGAACACGCCTTTGTACTCGTGACTTACCAATAGTTCAGTAGGCGAAATAAACTCAAAAAACCTACTCGATACGTTGAATCCTGTTATCTTATTGCGGTATTGCCAACGCCCTTCTTTCAGTTCCAAAAGGTATAAACCTTCATAATTGCCTTGCAAGAGCCAATTAGGGTGTCCTTCCACAGGTTTAATATCCCAAGTACCCAAAAGATTACACACCAACTGTGCTCGATGGTTGTTTATCACAAACGTACCTGAATTGTGCCCACAAAACAAAGTGCCTTGTAGTTCTTTCAGTTGCCACACTTGCCCTTTAGTACCTTCAACCAACTGAAATGGCTGACCTGCTTTCAAAGGAAAGGACGCATAAAAAAGCCCCTGATTGGTGCCCAAATACAAATCACCTTGGTAAACAATAGACGTATAAACGGCTCCTAACACTCCTTCGTTATCTTTATACTGGCGGAAAGGCGAAAAGAAATTCACCATACTAATGCCATTGTCTAAGCCTAACCACACATTGTGTTCCTTGTCCTCGAAGATAGAAAGCACCGTGTTGTTTTGCAAGCCTTGCTTCTGATGAAGGTGCTCCCATAGTTGTCCTTCTGGCGATAATCGGTATACACCATTGGCAATCGTCCCCAGCAAGATAGAACCGTCAGAGAGTTGTTCGCAACTGTAAATGTTTAGGGAAGAAGTAAGTGCTCCAGTACTCACTTGCCAAGGTCTCACCTCAGCAGGTGTTCCTTCGTAAATGCCTTTGTCTTGGGTAACAAATAGAAACTTACCTTTATAGGGGAAGATATTAATAACAATATGCTCGCGGAAAAGAGATGCTCCCGAACGCAACTCCTCTTTACCATTCACAAGAGCAAAAAGCCCCTCATTCATCTTTTGAAAGAAGATATGCTCGCCCACTTTGAAGATTTTAGGTAAGTTGTTTTGCGAATGCACAATGTGAAAGCGGTCGTGCTGAGAGTCGTAAATATAAAGTTTGTGTAACGACTGGAAGAGCACCCAATGGTCAAAAAAAACAATTTTCCATACCTCTTCGTCTTCTATGTCCTTAGATGCCAATCGTTTACTTAGCGAAGTGTATTGCAAACGGTTGAAAGCATCTGCTTGCCAATAACCAAATTCAGCAAAACCACCTGTATAGATAGTGTTACCTTTGGCGTTTACGGCGCGCACTATCGCCCCATTGGGCAAGGGGTAATGTTGCCATACCACCCCATTGAACTCCAATAGACCTATATTGTTAGCAAAATATATCTTTTGATTTATCGCTTGACATATTTTCCAATTCTGACTCTCACCCGAGTATACCGAAGGAGCGTAGTTATAGATAGGTGGCAATAACTGAGCGTGTATCGTCCCTACAAACCATCCCATCAAAACACACAGAAAAACACGCATACGCATAAGGTATTAAAGTTTAGTTGCTGGCAAAGATAACTATTTTATTTTGAATATTCCAAAAAACATCGTCTATTTTCAACGAAAGTCTCTTTTCGCTTATTTCTCCCTCATCATTCGTCTCTGAGTTGGTATTATTGGCATTTTTGGTATTATCGTATTAAAATTGTTGTTCTTTATTTTTAGTCATTAATCAAACAAAGGGCGATGTTCACACATCGCCCTTTGTTAAAACCCAATTTTCAAAACACTGTTAGTAATAAACTTCTGGTTAGGTTAGACATAAGATAATGCTGGGCTTAACCTTTTATCTTTTTTACTGCACCTTGAAATTCAGTTTCTTTAATCCCTCCTGCACTTCGGGGCAACTCATAAACAGTTTCCAAATGAGACCCGTGCGGTGGTTTTCTATCATCGGGGCAATAGTAAGCTGGTCGATAGCCAAATAACGCTTAGGATACCATACCGCTTGCTCGCTAAAAGCGTCATAAAAGCCGTATTTACCCCAAATAGTATCGCCCAAATCATAATAGAAATGCTTGAGCGCAGCCATTGATTCTTGAGGGGTATAAGGAAAGCTGGAAAGTGCGGCAGTAGGTGCTATCACCCCTAAATCTTTGCTAGGACTGTGTGCATCATACCCTTTTACTGAATAACTGGCGGTAAGTCCCCAGCAGTTCGCCCCATAACCTTTATAACCTTTGGGGTTTTCTAGGCAATATTTGTAGTTGATAAGGGTGTGATTGCGATTCAAATCCCAGTAATTGGCATAATCATCACTGAGTCCTTTGGGGTTCAACCCTATGTACGAATAATGCGCCCAAAATAGCGGTCCTCCGTATTGCTCTGCGCCGTTGTGCTTGAGAATAAGTGGCAAACTATAAGTTACCTGAGTGCTTTTAATAGCTCCTCCGCTTGCCCAACCGTTGTGATAAGCCGAAGCAGGAATGGTGTGGGTTGGCGAAGAAGCTGCCAAAATATAGGTAATCAGGCACTCGTTATAACCTTTCAGAGGAAAATTCATCTGCCAAGCATAATCAGGACTCCAATGCCAATAGAGCACATCTTGTCCGTTTAAGTACCAATCCCATTCCATTTCGCGCCATAATTTATCAATGCGAGAAGCTAAGGCTTTTTCGGTATCGTTCCCGTCTTTGAAATACTGACGTACACAGAGCAATCCTTGCATCAAGAAAGCGCTTTCCACAAGGTCTCCCCCGTTGTCTTTCTGTCCAAAAGGTTTGGTCTTACCCGTACGTCCGTCTATCCAGTGCGACCATACACCGTGATAACGGTCGGCTTTCTCTAAGAAAGTTACGATTTTAGTAAATCTTTCTACCGCTTGTGTACGAGGGATAAAACCGCGTTCTACCCCTACCAATAGCCCTGCAATGCCAAAGCCCGAACCTCCCGTAGTGATGATATGAGCATCATCGGAAGGGACATCTATATGAATGCGCTCAGGGGCTAACCCCGAGTTAGGTTCGGCACCGTCCCACATATAGTTGAGGTGCGAACGCTGAATATAATCCAAGAAAGCATCGTCGGAAGCAAATTCCATCGGACGATTCTTTTCAACAGGTGGTTTAGGAGTAGGCGTATTACCCCCTTTCTTACTGTCCTTACTGCAACTGCACGACGCGCAGAATGCAATAAGAAGCACAAAAAGTGTTCTGTTTATCTGTTTGATATGCTTCATATTTTGTATATTTTTCTATTTTAACATCAATTCAATATAATATTAATACTGATTTACAGTTATATTTATATTGCAATCTGTGCAATTTAGCAACATCAGCTACTTATCTCCCCGCTAGCGCAAACTTATAGCTTGTGTTCCTATCCGTCACTAATTTCCCCCTTTGAAAGTAGCCAGCAATAGCTGGGTATGTGCCCCACGAAAGCAAAGTATGTGTAAAGGCGGAGGTTTGTCTCCTTTTACAGCTTGTCCCCCTTCGGGGGTTCGGGGGCTTACCGAATAAATGACTCTCCACATTCTCCCTCATTGAGGGGGCTAGGAGGAGGTTTCTTTCAATTTTCCGTCACACTCGCCCCTAGTGCCTATGGCCTAAGGCCTATCACCTATTCCTCTTTCTTTCGCCTCGAAACCCCGTTTTTACCATTTTTTGTATCGTTGTATTATATTATGAGTCAATTATTTATATACCCTTCCTATACCAATCGTCCAAGATTCGTATAAGCTTCCTATAAGCTCTCTATAAGCTAACCCCACCCATCTTACAGCCTTTTTTCATCAAAAGACCTCTTAGTCTCCTTTTGAAAATTTCCGTTTCCTTCCGAATCTTCCAACCCTCCACATTTCCTCATTTTCAAATTTGCTAATCTGCTAATTTTTCCCCGCCCGTCGTGCTACGACTGCCCGTGTGGCTCACACTGCCTGTGCGGCTCGCACCTTTTACCTTACCTAAAACTCCATTCTAAAAAGTCTTTGGTGTTAAAAGCAGGGTGCCAAGCGTTGTGATTGGCTCCGTAGAACTCTATGTATTCTACTTTCTTGCCAGTGCTTTTCAACGCCTCATAGGCTTCGCGCGAGTAAATGACCGGTATCACATCGTCAATATCACCGTGATAAAAGCGGAATTTTGTTTTCCCTTTGAACTCACGCATACGCTCTATATTAGTCGCCCCACATATCGAGACAGCTTTAGCAAAGGTATCGGGGAAGCGATACACCATATCCAAAGTAGCAATCGCACCCATCGAAATGCCCATAATGTACACCCGCTTAGGGTCGATAGGATATGTAGCCAAAGTCTCGTCTAAAAGTTCCTTCACCAACCGTAAATGACTGGTAATGGGAGTGTCCTTTGGTAAAGGATTACCGCTTTTGTAACCTTTTTCAGGACGCTTTTCAAGCGACCAATACGCACCCTCAGGACACTGCGGAAAGAGCACAAAGCAAGGATACTTATCTCGGTTCGCAGGATTGCTAAACACCGTGCCCCCATTGCGCAACTGACTCTCATTATCGTTCCCTCTTTCGCCAGCTCCGTGCAAGAAGAGCACCAAAGGGTATTTCTTGCCTTTCTCCATTTTTTTAGGTTGAAGAAAGCGGTAAGGCATACTGTTTTTTTGCTTATCCACATATACGCCTTTGGTATACGCCTCATTCTGAGCAGAAAGAGGAAAGGAAAGTAAGAGTGCTATAAAGTAAACATAATAACGGCTACTCATTATACAAAGCTTTTATCTGTTCATCGGTAAGGGCTTTGTTGTAGAAAGCGAAGTTTTCTAACTTGCCAGGGAAGGACTGTGCCCAAGTTTGTGCTTTGTCAGACGATTGAGGAGGATCGGTTTGGAATCCATAAGTACCTAAGACCAAATCGCCCATATTGTTGTAGACAATTCTCCCCCAACCTGTAAGGGCACGCGTAAAGACAATTTCTCCATTTTTGAAAATGTGTAACATTTCCGTTTTGTGGTTGTAACGGAAGGTCATAAACACCCAATCACCAATAGTACCAGGGATTTTGGTCTCTACCCAATTTTCTTTAGTACCATTGAAGAGGTGCATTTTAAAACGTCCTTCGCCAGCAGTATTATTGCCATCTAAGAAAATATCGAGGTTACCCCAGAACTTTTTAGTATTAGGAATTGAAAAGATACCTGTACCTTTATTTACTTGAGGGGAGTTCATCCAGAAAGCTACTGTAAAACTACCGAGGTTAGCTATCGTATCTTTCAGAGATATATCGCCTGCAAAACGCGCTGTGCGAGGGGAGATAAAAACATAAGTACCTTCACCCCCTTGGTAGGCTTTGCCTTTTTTGCCGTCTGTATAGGTGACATTGCCCTTAGAGAGCGTAGGAATCTTGTAAGTACTCACATTTTTTGCATTGCCCTCAAAGGTAAACAAGAGCTTTTGAGGGTTGTACTGAGGTATTACCTCCTCAGGATAATCGAAAGGCGGGTCTTGGTCTAAATCTTGATAACAGTTAGTAAAAGCTGTAAGACCTGCCATAAAACTGATATAAAATAGATATTTTTTCATTTTTAGATAAGAGATAAGAGGTAAAAGGTAAAAGATGACGTGATGTTACCTGACAGCTGACACCTAATACCTGACACCTGTTAGCTAATTAATAATTAGGATTTTGGATAAGTACTCCGTTGGAACGGTCGATTTGCGCTTGAGGTAAGGGCAAAAGGCGGTGTTTGGTTTGATAAGCGGTTTTGCCCGCGTTGTGCAGGGTTTCCACATCAATATTCCAACGCACTAAATCGTAGAAACGATCGAATTCCATAGCGAGCTCTATACGGCGTTCGTGACGAATAGCGTCGCGCAAATTGCTTTGAACGGTGGTTGTAACGGCAGGTAAAACACTGTTATTGCCTGCTCGTGCTCTTGCTCGCACTTGCTCTAAGTAGACGAGCGCTTGGGCACTGTTGCCGAGTTCGTTAGCGGCTTCGGCAGCCATTAAAAGTACATCGGAATATCGAATGAGACGAATATTGAACCAATAACCAAAACGACTGTATGACCTACGCAAAGCAGGGTCGGTATAGGCTTTTTTGTTGTAATATTTATTTACCACGCCTGCTTGTGCAATTGGTTTTTCGTCGTAAGGGGTATTGGGTTGCATAGTAGCAGCTTCGGCTTCACTTTTGGCAAAATAGAGCAGGGTTTCATTTTTGCGAGGGTCGCCTGCTTCAAAAGCATCGGCTAAAAGCTGGGTAGGGCAATTCCACCCCCAACCTAAGTCCCATTGTCCAGAGCCCCGCACGCCTTGTACTTGAGCAAACTGACTACCTACTTGGCTGGATTGAGGATAGGTGGCATTGGCAGTGCACTGTACTTCTAAGATAGATTCGGGAGCGTTTTCGCCACTTTCGCGGAACAACTTATTGTAGGGTGTACTAAGGTTGTAAATTCCTGAATTTATCACATCGGTAGAGGCGTTGTACATTGCTTGCCAATTAGAGCGCATCATATAGGTTTTGGCGTGCAACGAACGGGCAGCCCCCCAAGTAAGTCTACCGATGTAGATAGCACTCCACGTGCGAGGGAGTACGCTTTCGGCAGCAGTAAGGTCGGCATCAATGAGTTCATAGATTTTATCAACGCTTACCTTAGGTTTATTGGCATCTTCATCTTTATAGATACGGAAATTGATAAGAGGTACTTCGCCAAAGGCGCGCACTAAGTTAAAATAGGCAAAGGCGCGGAAAAAGTGTGCTTCACCGCGGTTTATCTTATCGGAATCGGTGAGAGTACTTTGGTCAGCCTTATTGATTTTGTCGAGCACGGTATTGGAGAGGTGAATAACTTCGTAGTTAGCGGAATAGTATCCGTTAATTAAACCATTAGTCGCTACATAATTGAAATTATCGAACATATTGGCGTGATCAACTCCATCGCTGGCAGTAGAGCCTTTTTCGGCATCTTCACTGCGGAAACTGTGGATTGCCAAAGCAGGAATACCCGCTACCAGATCAGAGCCTCTCAGTTTTCCGTAGAGGGTGAATATATCGGCTTCAAAAGAGCCTGATACATTCCCTTGGTCGCCATCGACCCATTCGCCTTGTGGCTCTTGGTCGAATTTATTGCAATGGGTAAAGAGGGCGAGGCTCGCTGCCATCCATCCTATTGCTATGATATGATATATATTCTTTTTCATAATTGTTAATTATCAATTGTTAATTAAAATGTAAGGTTCACCCCGTAGGTAACAATCATTGGCATAGGGTAGGTGCCGGTATCGATACCGAAAGCCAAAGCTCCTCCACCTATTTCGGGGGTATACCCTGTGTTTTTATGCCAAGTTTTGAGATTTTGTACGTTGGCATAGAAGCGCAATTTCTGTACTTTGAAGCGTTGTACTACTTCTTGTGGCAAGCTATAGCCCAATTGCACGTTGCGGAGGCGGAAAAAGCTACCGTCTTCAATGTAATAAGAGGAGTTTTCACGGTTGATAGCGCGACCGTTATCTATAATAGGCTCCCAATTAGAAGTGCCTTTGCCGTGCCAACGTTTTAAACGGTGGGCTTGGTAGTTGAGAATTGCATAGCCTACTTCGCCCCAACCGCGGTAGATTTCGTTGCCATAAGCTCCCATAAATTCGGCGGTGAGGTCGAAGCCTTTGTAGCCGAGATTCACACTAAATCCATAAGTGAAATCGGGGGTAGGGTTACCTATCATCGTGCGGTCTTTGCTATCGATTACACCATCGCCGTTCACATCTTCAAATTTGAGATCACCAGGTTTTACGGTAGCGATATTGTTGGTAGGTGAGGTGTCGATATCTTCAAAAGTTTGATACACGCCCTTCACTTTATAGCCGTAGAAGTGCCCAATAGGGTAGCCTTCCAACGTGCGCGCTACGTTTTGATAGCCTTCGTAAAGCGCATCTTTTTCTCCTCTACCAAGTGAAAGCACTTTGTTATCAATTGTGGTGATATTGGCATTTACACCATAGCTAAAACCACTTTCTTTGCGTTGGTCTTGCCAAGAGGCTGAAATCTCCCATCCTTTATTTTCAATTTCGCCGAGGTTTTCCAAAGAGTTTTTTGCTCCTGCTAAGCCACTGAGTAGCACGATAAGGTCTTTGGTTTTCTTGTGATAGTAAACAGGTTCTACACTGAGGCGATTGCCTAAGAATCGGAATTCAGCACCAGCTTCCCACGCATAGGTCTTTTCCCAACCTAAGTTTTGCACTAAATAAGCAGGTGCATAGCCCGTAATGATACGGTCGCCGAATACAGCACTGCCCGAATTGGTGAGCAGAGGGTAAGTAGGATAGTTACGTCCGCCAGTGTTTTGGTTACCTAAAACGCCCCAAGATCCTTTGAGTTTGAGGTAATCTACCACTTTTTGGTTTTTCATAAAGGCTTCTTCGCTGAGCACCCAGCCGGCCCCGAAGGAATAGAAGTTATCCCACGTATTGCCTAAGCGGTTAAATACGGAGGCACCATCGCGGCGGAAAGAAGCATTGAGGAGGTAACGGTTGTCGTAATTGTACAAACCACGTACTAAATACGACATTGTAAAACGCCGATACTGACCAGAACCATTGCTCATATTGCTACCCCCAATTGATGACAACCACCACTTATCGGTATTTTCGGGAATGCCAAACACTATATCGTTGATATTTTGATAGCGAGAGCCTGATAGCGAACTGTGTTCGGTGTAATTGGTGGTAAGCCCTCCCATAAAGGTAAGGTTGTGTTTTGCCACTTGTTTTTTGTAGGTAAGGATATAATCCTGCTGGGTGGCAATGGTGGTAGATTTACTCTGATTAATTGTTTCGCGTTCGTTGAGGTTTTCTTTCTTTTGGGTATCGGGGTTATAGACCCAGATGATAGGGGAATATTCGCGGTTTTCGCCTATGCGGTAATCCATAGAAAGGGTAGCCTTAAAGGTGAAGTTTTTAAGAAAATCGAGTTCACCATATACATTGCCCGCCAAACGGTGATTCAAACCTTTGTTGTGATTGGCACGTGTTTCGACATCGATAAGAGGATTCCACACTTGGGCACGCTGGAAGTTAGGCATTATATTTAGCAAACCCGATTGAGTGTCGTAAGGGGCTACAATAGGAGCTGCTTTTAGGGCACTTGCTACCCCTTTGGCATCGATAGGGAGGGTGCGAGAACCATTGGCTTGGAAGCCAAAGCGCAGATAATCGGTTACGTTGTAATCGCTACTGAGGTTGAGGGTGAGTTTAGAGAGCTTTTCGTGCTTGATAGAGCCCTCTTCATCGGTATAGCCTGCCCCCATATAAAAGCGCCCTTTCTCGCCTGAGGTGGCTACGCTGACGTTATGATTAGACACCCACGCACGGCGGAAGATTTCATCTTGCCAATCGGTATTGGCTTGATAGTGTGTATAATCAAAAGGAGCGGCACCTTTGTTAGCTAAATCCTCGTTGTAGAGAGTTTTAAAGCCTTCGGCATCAGTCATTGCAATACGGTCGTTGATGATTTTTAATCCTACGGAAGAATTGATATTTACGATGGTTTGTCCTTTTTTGGCTTTCTTGGTGGTAATGATAATCACTCCATTGGCACCACGAACCCCGAAGATTGCGAGAGACGAGGGGTCTTTGAGGATTTCCATAGACTCGATATCCTGCGGGTTGAGGTAGTTGATATTATCGGTAAAGAGCCCATCGACTACGTATAGAGGTGTATAGCCGTTGATAGAGTTTGTACCGCGGATACGTATTTCGGGGTCTTGCCCTGCCCGCCCTGTATTGACGATTTGCACCCCAGCTACCTTCCCTTGGATAGAGGCTAAGGGGTTGGTAGATGGACGGTCAGCAAATTCATCGGTTTTAAGACTGACAATAGAGCCTGTAAGGTCTCGTTTTTGAGCTGCCCCATACCCAATCACTACTACTTCTTTGAGCTCTTGGGTATTTTCTCTTAAAGTAACATTAATGCGGGAGCGTCCTGCTACTTTTACATTTTGGGTCTGCATACCTACGAAGCTGACTTCTAAGACGGCATTGGAGGGCACATTGGGAAGTGTATAGTGCCCTTCGAAGTCGGTAGAAGTACCCTGGGTAGTACCCTTTACAATTACGTTTGCTCCTGGAATGGGGTTTTTAGTCCCTTCTTCATAAACGGTACCTTGTACGGTAATTTGTTGAGCGTGCAGGGTAACGGTTAGAGAAAACATCAGGAAGAAAAACAATATTTTCTTTATTTCCATATGTTGTTGATTTTTTTCACCGCAAAATTGCTAAAAGTTTCTTTTATCTCCAAAAAAAGAGCTACGTCAAAACTACTACAATGAAAAATTAACGAAATGACATACTACGTCAAAAGTACTACAAAAAAATACAATATTTTGATTGTTAGATATTTCTGAGAGCAAAAAAGTGAGTAAATTAGAAAATGAGAGAATTAGAAAATATTGTTAGTTTATTTAACTTTGGCAAAGTTTAAAACTTTGCCAAAGTTTGAGATGAAAAAGCGATGTGTTGGGACTGTTAGGAGGATTCGGAAGGAAACGGAAATTTTCAGAAGGAGACTAAGAGGTCTTTTGATGAAAAAAGGGTGTAAGGAGGGTGGGGGTAGCTTATAGAGAGCTTATAGGAAGCTTATACGAATCTTGGACGATTGGTATAGGAAGGGTATATAAATAGTTGATTCATAATATGATACAACGAGTATAAAAATGGGAAAAACGGGGTTTCGAGGCGAAAGAAAAAGGAAGAGGTGATAGGCCTTAGGCCATAGGTACTAGGGGGAATATGACGGAAAAGGGAACGAATGACGAGGAACGAATGACGAATGACGGAGGTAATAGGGGGAATGTAGCGACGGAAAGGTGAAGGTAGAAGAGAGATGTAGTGAACAATTTAGCAAAAAAGAAGAGGTAAGAATGCTATGGCAATTCTTACCTCTTTTTATTATAGTTCAATACAATTAAAATATAGCAGAGAACAATTTAGGATTGATGTTTAGGCTGCACCAGAACCAGTCTTGGTAACCGCGTTGGTTAGCAGTACCTTTGAGGGCTTTAGTGCCATCGTTAGCAAAGTAAGTAGAGTAACCTACTTGCAACCCTATAAAAGGTTGTACCTTTAAGTTGTACACTAAGTCGATTTCACTACCGAGACTACTGTGTTTCTTATCAGTTTCGAACTTAGCTGCGGGTGCAAAGAAGTGATAAGTAGCGCTGAGGTTGCTCTTTTCGCCAGTGCGTACATTGGCAGTGAGATAAGGATTGAGCAAACCTACAGAAGGAGTGAAACTTACATAGTAATAATCCATAAAGCCATAGAACTTGTGGTTGGTACCGCTGAATGGATTGAATTTCTTATCTTTAGAATTGTCATCAGAGGCGTTGCCACTGAGGTAGTCTACACCAGCAGTTAAGCCAAAGATAGGAGAGAACTTATAGCCTGCGTTCACTGCAAACATATAAGCGCTTTTATCGGCTCCTGTAGCGTTTTTACCAGTTTGCATATAAGCAGAAGCTCCATAGGTCAACTGGTTACTTTTGCCAGTGTAGTGTGCTCCGAAAGTTTGCATATTTTGGTCAGCACTATCATCAGTACGGTAACCTAAGTTAGCAAACAAGAGCGACAATTGGTGCGCTTCACTAATGTTGTAGTGTGCGTGAAGCGCTTGCAAGTGTTGATAATCCTGACCCCATCCTGGAGTGAAATTCTGTCCGCTCGGAGTATTTACATTTAGAGTAGGGGTCGTGGTACTTCCCGATTGGTTATAAGCAAAGAAACCGCGAAGTGTCCACTTTTCGGAAGGTGTCCAATTGAGGTTTACTGCATCGTGGCTACGTCCGGCAGGGTGCCAATCGAGAGAGCCGAAAATACGGTCGTCGTCCAACGCAATCACTTGTCTACCTACTTTTGCGCTAAGAGTATTCATAAGAGGGAATTCGGCGTAAGCCTCGAAAACCGACATACCGCCTGTTCTATCGACAGCTTGTACTTGTTGCGCTTGCCCCCAAACGTTTACGTTTTGGAGAGAAACGTACAAATGTAGGCGGTCGCTATGCTTATAGTCGAAGTTTAAGCGCACGCGGTTGTTGGTGAGGATAGCAGGAGATTCACCTTCTACTAAAGGGCGATATGCCCCATTGCGGTACTCGAAACGCGGACGAATTTGTGCTGATAGCGTGAACTCATTATCGGCAGGTGGCGGAGAAGGAGGTGTCATCATCTCTTCCATAGGAGGTTGTGGAGGAGGAATACCTTCATTAGGGGCAGGAGGATTTTCTACCTGCGCAGTTGCTAAAGTGGGGCACAAAACGAAAGCGGTACCCAAAGCAAAAAATGATAATAAATGTTTTTTCATTGGTATAGTGTTTTTAAAATGTTTTACGTTTAAAATAGGTTAAAATACTAAAAATAAGACATAAGACCACAGTCTCTTATTTAGAATTACAATAAAATAAGGATATATCTTTATTTTCTTTTGCAAATGTAAGGAAACTATTTACATTTGCAACGAAAAACAACGAAAAAATATTTTTTTATATAATGGCGACAACAGATAACAACACCCCATCTACTAAAAAAGGACGATGGTTTCGTTTCTTAATTCCCTCGTTAGTAGGGATACTGATAGGGCTTTGCGGATACAAATTTTATATATCCAAAGCATACACCTATCTGTCTGACGACCCCAAGGCGTGTGTGAACTGCCATATTATGGAGCCTGAGTATGCTACGTGGATGCACTCTTCGCACGGTCGCAATACTGTGTGTAACGATTGTCACGTGCCTCACGACAACGTTTTTCGCAAATATTATTTTAAAGCGAACGACGGACTTCGCCACGCTACAATGTTCACCTTCCGTATGGAACCACAAGTGATTAAGATGCACACTCCAGGGCAAACAGTGGTACAAGAAAATTGTATTCGTTGCCATAGTACTTTGGTAAGTGAAGTGCAAGCGGGCAAGGTGACTGCTAAAATGGCACACGCTGATAACGGTAAATTGTGCTGGGACTGCCACCGAGAAGTACCTCACAGTCGCGTACGAGGGCTTAATGCTGCTCCTCATTCGCCTGTGCCTATTGTGGACAATATGCCTAGCAATACTCCCGATTGGCTTGACAAAATGGTGAAAAACAGAGAAAAATCAAATAATTAAAAAAAAAACGAAATATAATTTATACAGCGATGAAAAAGAAACATTGGTTAATTGCAGGTTTATTAGCAGTGGTTACCTTTTTATTAGGTCTATTGGCTAATTCGATAATGAACAGATCTACAGAAGCTCAATTGATAGCTAGAGGTGGTAATAACCTTAAAGAAGGTGAATGCCGCAATGAGCTTTACGAACCGTTCTATCCTCGTGAATACGCTTCGTGGGCAGCTACTGCCGACACTACTTTCCGCTCTAAGTATATGAGTAGTAACGATGATGATCTGCTTGAGCTACGTCCAGAAATGGTAATCCTTTGGGCTGGTTATTCTTTCTCTAAGGGATACAACGCTCCACGCGGACATATGCACGCTATTGAAGACGTTACTAAAATCCTCCGTACTGGTGCCCCTACCGATTCTACCCACTCTCCTCAACCAGGTACTTGCTGGACTTGTAAAAGCCCCGATGTGCCTCGCCTTATGAAAGAAGTAGGTGCCGAAACTTATTACAGCGCTCCTTGGGATCAATGGGGTAGCCAAATCGTAAATCCTATCGGTTGCGCTACTTGCCACGATACTAAAACTATGAAATTGCAAGTAAGTCAATTGGCTTTACAAGAAGCCTTCAAACGTCAAGGGCGCGATATCAATAAAGCTACTCATCAAGAGATGCGTTCTCTCGTCTGTGCGCAATGCCACGTAGAGTACTACTTCAAAGGTGATAAAAAATATCTTACTTTCCCTTGGGATAAAGGTATGACTATTGAAAAGATGGAAGAGTACTACGATGCAGAAGGTTGGACTGACTATGTACACCCACTTAGCCGTACTCCTATCCTCAAAGCACAACACCCCGACTATGAACTTTCTCAACTCGGTATTCACGGACAACGTGGCGTTTCTTGTGCCGATTGCCATATGCCTTACAAAACTGATGGTGCTGTGAAATTCACCGATCACCAAATCAGTAGCCCTTTGCGTAACGTGTCAGCAAGTTGTCAAACTTGTCACCGCCAAAGTGAAGAAGAATTGGTGAAAAACGTATACGATCGCCAAGATGCTGTATATGGTATGCGTATGAAACTCGAAAAACAATTAGCAAAAGTACACTTTAAAGCTAAATTCTTGTGGGATAACGGTGCTACTGAAGAACAAATGAAACCTACTTTGGCACTTATCCGCAAATCACAATGGCGTTGGGATATGGTACACTCTTCACACGGTGCCGCTTTCCACGCTCCTATCGAATCTGAACGCCTCCTTAGCGATGGTCTTATCTATGCTTATCAAGCTGAAGATAATTTAGATGTGCTTAAAGAAAAACTAAACATCAAAACAGCTTTCGTGATGCCTGATATCAGCACTAAAGCTAAAGCTCAGAAAGAAATAGGCTTAGATATCCCTAAAGAAGAAGCTGCTAAGAAAAGATTCTTAGAAACTATCGTTCCTAAATGGATTAAAGAAGCTAAAGAAAAAGGACGCTTAGTAACCCAAAAGTAATTTAACGAATTACGAATGACAAATCACGATGTAGGGGCGAATTACATTCGCCCCTATTTCTTACCTCTTATCTTTTACCTAACTATGAAACAATATCCTTTCGCTATTCTCGTAGCGTGCATATCCCTTATCATAGGGCTGATACTACAACTTACCTTAGGAAGTATCAGCAAAAGTTGGTTTAGCTTTCCTTACAATGTAATAGGAGGCTTTGCCTTTGTGGTACTCACTACAGCTGTATATTTTATTTTTAGAAAAACGAATTTTATCGTGCGCTTTTCATCAGCGCCTTTTGCTATTGTTACGGTCGTAACCCTTGGGGTTCTCACCATTGGTTTGGGGAGCATCAACGTAAATCCTCAAGAGGTAGCTCATAGCTTTGTGGGCAAATTAGGCTTAGACGACCTTACCAAAACTTGGTACTTTGGCATTATCTTCGTATTAGCACTGATGAACCTCTGGTTTTCTATCCTCAAACGCTCAATGGTTTATCAACGCAAAAACATTCCTTTCCTCCTCAATCACTTTGGCTTATGGCTTACAATGTTTGCTGGGGTATTAGGGCAGGGAGATATTATACGTCTGAAAATGAACCTCTATAAGGATAAGCTCGAATGGCGCGCTACTACTGAAGATAATCAGATGGTAGAACTCCCCATTGCAATGGAACTCAAAGAGTTCAGTATTGATATTTATCCTAACAAACTATTTGTGATTGATAGTACAGGTTCTGCTTTGCCTACTGAAAAACCTCAAGGCTTTATGCTGGAGAAAGAAGGTGACTATGCAACCCTGCTGAACTGGAAAATCACCCTTCACCAATATCTTGAAAAAGCTATTCCCGATACCGATAGTACCTACATCAATCACACGATGTGGGGTGCGACCAATGCAGCCAAAGTAACCGTAGAAGACCTTCGTACTCACAAAAAGAAAACCGATTGGATTTCTGCCGGAAACTTCCAATTCTCACCCCGTGCCATTCATTTAGACAATGAGCATACCTTGGTAATGGCTCCTGCCGAAGCACGTAAATTCCAATCCGATGTATTGATATATCAAAAAGATCATATAAACGAAGTACTCGAAGAAAAAATAGAAGTAAATCACCCTATTAGCGTAGGTGGTTGGCGCATTTACCAATTGAGTTATGACGAGCGTATGGGACGTTGGTCAGAACTTAGTGTCGTCGAACTCATCTCCGACCCTTGGTTACCTGTCGTTTATGTAGGAATTTTCTTACTACTTGCTGGCGGTATTGCCCTACTCTTTGAAGTAAAAACTAAAACAGCTAACAAGTAACAGCTAACGCTGTTGTTAATTATTAATTGTCAATTGTTAATTAAAAATGTGGCATTATTTTAATCTTATAACATATATTACAGTAGCTTTGTGGCTACTTTCGGGTACGCTTATCTACAGCAAAAGCAAAGCACTTAGAGGAGTGAGTATTGTAGCTCACTTGGTAGCTACCTTAACCATAGGAGGTTTTATTGTTGCCTTATGGCAGAATTTAGACCGTCCGCCATTGCGCACACTTGCCGAAACGCGTATTTGGTACGCATTCTTTATGGGGCTCATAGGTTATGCTATCTACCTCCTCTATCGCCAAAAGTGGATGCTTAGCTATTCGGCTGTAATGGGGATTGTATTTGTAGTACTTACCTACACCCACCCCGATACAATGAACAAAGCCCTAATGCCTGCCTTGCAGAGCGTGTGGTTCATTCCACACGTAATTGTGTATATATTTGCTTATGCGATGTTAGGAATGGCATCACTCACCGCTTTCTATGGCATTTATCGCTATAAAAAAGGACAAGAAGTACAATCAATCTTTACTGTTATCGATCAGCTTGTAAAAATAGGTTATGTATTTCTCACCTTTGGATTGCTTTTTGGAGCTCTTTGGGCAAAAGAAGCGTGGGGACACTATTGGACGTGGGACCCTAAAGAAACTTGGGCATTTATCACTTGGCTCGGCTATTTGGTATATCTCCACCACAAGTACAATCACAAAGAAAAGAAACCCTTTCAGAGTTTTATCATTGTAGGGCTCGCATTTATACTGTTGCTCATCTGTTGGTTTGGCGTTAACTACTTGCCAACGGCACAAATGAGTGTACATACCTATTCAGGATAAATAACTAAAAAAGCTGTTAAGCCCTCGCTTAACAGCTTTTTTACTTGTTGTGCTACGATTTTTGCTGAAAGTTATAACTGCCCGTGTAGCCTATTTCCCCCTAGTGCCTATGGCCTAAGGCCTAGTGCCTTTTCTCTTTCTTTCGCCTCGAAACCCTGTTTTTAACATTTTTAGCGCTGTTGTATCACAGTATGAATCAACAACTTATATACCCTTTCTATACCAATCGTCCAAGATTCGTATAAGCTTCCTATAAGCTCTCTATAAGCTAAGCACACCCAATTTACAGCTCATCTTTTACCTTTTATCTAAAATCCTACTTTTGAAAATCTCCGTTTCCTTCCGATGTATTCAGACTCTCTCTGAGAAGTTGTTTATCAATACTCAAAAAATAAAAATACGTCCTTTTTGTTGTTTTTTTTCGGCAGAGTTGCTACTTTTGCAATTTAACTACTTAATGTAGAGAATCATTTTTTTAATGTTACAAAGCAATTCTTTTAGGCATTTATTTTGGAGTTCAGTAGATAATTTCCTACAACAAATATTGAATTTTGTAGTAGGGATTATTTTGGCTCGTATCCTCGTGCCTGAAGATTTTGGTCTTATTGGTATTGCTACCTTCTTCATTACCGTAACAAATGTTTTGGTAGAAGGAGGTTTTGGGGCAGCACTTATCAATAAAAAGAACACTACACAAACCGATTATAGCACTATCTTCTTTATAAACATAGGTTTTTCAGTCTTTTTATACCTACTCCTCTATGTCTCATCAGCAGGGATAGCCTCTTTTTTTGGTAACCCTCCTATTCAGCCTCTATTACAGTTATTAGGGCTTAACATTGTATTAGTTTCTTTTGAGCTTATACATCGCACTATACTTATAAAAGAATTAGCTTTCAGAAAGATAGCCGTTGTTTCACTCATTTCTGTAACTATCAGTGCCGTTTGTGCTATCGTAATGGCAAAAAGAGGCTGGGGTGTGTACAGTTTGCTGTATAGAGTGCTTATTGGAGAAGCTATTACAGTAGCACTTTTTTGGATTTTAAATAAATGGCGCCCCAGTTGGTTATTCTCTTGGCAATCGTTTAAACAGTTGTTTTTGTATGGAGGAAATCTACTTTTTTCAAACCTGCTAAATATCCTACAAACTAATATTTACTACGTGTTTATTGGTAAGTTTTTCAGTGCAAGTGCTTTGGGTTATTACACTCGTGCAGTAACCTTCCGCGATTTGTTTTCTTCCAATATTTCTACGATTGTAAAAAAAGTAAGTTTCTCAACCCTTTCTAAGGAAGAAAATCTCAAAGCCAAAAGTGATAAGTTCTTTTTTTTTGAAAAGGTTACTTTCTTGTTGGTGAGTTTTGTGAGTTGTGTGCTATTTTTTACCTCAAAGGAGATAATAATTATTATATTATCAGAAAAATGGACAGAAAGTATCCCGATATTACAAATCCTTTCCCTTTCAGGGGTCTTTATAGTACTTTACAACTTAAATATTGATTATTTTGCGGTATTAGGTGACACTAACCAATATTTACGGATAGAACTCATAGGGAAACTACTCATTATTCCCGTTCTTTTGATTGCCTACTGCGGAAGTTTTCAGTGGGTGCTCTACGGAATCGTAATCCACAGTGTGATAATGTTTTTTTGGGTGAGTTTTTCTCTTGATAAAGTACTCAAAGGAATTTTAAAGCATCAGTTATTGAGTATGCTGAAAGTAGCCATTATATTTGTAGGGCTATTATTGATAGCCTATTTTACCCGAGATATTGAATTTCATAATTTATACCTCTCTTTTGTGTTAAAATGTTTAGTGATAGGGTCGCTTTTCGCTGTGTTTTATGCAAAGGAAGTTAAACAAATTATGTATAAAAATAAAGAATTATGATTACACCATTAGGAATTTCAGAAGCGTATTTTAAGCTATTGTATAACGTTGGTTATGCACTAATGGCTATTATAGCCCTCGTTTGGGCATACCGAATGGATAGAGGTAATGAAGATAAATTACCTTCTTTTGTTTCAAAACACGCTTTATCCTTCTTTGTGATTTATTTTATCTCAATTGTAGGGTTTAGAGATGTAAGCGTGGGTACAGATACGATGAATTATCATTATTGGATGAATGGAGATATGCCTCCCATTGTAAAAATAGAGGTAATGTTCAGCTGGTTGATGACAGGATTAAGTAGTATAGGAGCCCCTTTTTCGGTATTTTTGCTAATAGTTGCAGGGCTTTTCTACGGAATCATAGCCTATGCTTTGAAAAACTTAAGTGATAAATACCAAACGAATGCTTTTTTTGCCTTTTTCTCCTTTGTGTCGTTGTTTTTTGCAGAGAGTTTAGCTATTAATATTATTAGGCAAGGGCTTTCTTTAGCTTTTTTAATATTTGCTTATAGTTTATGGGAAAGAAAACAATACACAGCTTATTTATTTTTATTATTAGCCTTTGTTACCCACACCACTGTAATAATTCCTATTGTCGTATTTCTGCTATTGCAATTAGTAGCTAAAAAAATTCCATTGTACTATTTTTTAGCTTTATATGTATTGGGGATTGTTTTAGCCTATCTAAATGTAGGACTGTTAAATATTGCTTCGGTTATGGAAGTTATCTTGCGGAAAGACCCAGGTCGCTTTAGCACTTATTTTATAAATGATGATGGCTTATATCAAGTGGGCTTCAAACCACAATTTGTAGCTTTTACCACGCTATTTCTGGGGATAGGGCTCTATATGCGTAAGCAATCGTTTGTAGTAGCGAGCGCTTGGAGTACCTCTTACGACCAGCTTTTAAAATATTTTACAAGCGTAAGTTTTCTGTTTTTTATGGCATTCCAGATTCCGTATTCCGACCGTTGGGGACTTTTTGCTTGGATAGCGATTCCGTTTATTGTACTGCCGTGTTTTTCAAAAGACTTTAAACCTAAGACCGCTGTGATTGCTTTTTTCATTTTGCTATACGCATTTTTCACTTTGTACAACACTTTAAAACACACATAGATGGTAACCATTGGACTCCCTTTTTACAATGCCGAAAAGTATTTAGCCTTAGCCATTGAATCCGTACAAGCTCAAACGTATACCGATTGGGATTTACTCCTCTTGGACGACGGAAGCACTGACAATTCTTTATCTATTGCTCAAAGTTATGCTCAGAAAGACAGTCGTATAAAAGTAATAAGCGATGGAAAGAATAAAAACTTGGCAACGCGACTCAACGAACTTCCTTCTCTTGCTCAAGGGCTTTACCTCGCTCGAATGGACGCCGACGATATAATGCACCCTGCTCGCATTGAAAGACAATTAACGGTATTGAAAGCTCATCCCGAGATAGATGTACTCGGCACTAATGCCTATATCATAAACGATGAGAATGTCGTAACAGGCACACGATACCCTCTCACTCCTGAAAATACTTTAACACGTGTAAAAAGCTTTATACACCCTACCATCATAGCTAAAAAACAGTGGTTTTTAGAAAATCCTTATGATACCAAAGCGCTTCGTATGGAAGATGCTGAACTGTGGTATCGCACCCACTCAAAATACCATTTTGTGCGTTTGAATGAGCCGTTACTGTTTTATAGAGAAGTGGGCAATAACTATTACAAGAAGTATTTTTTAGCTCAGCAAAGTAAAGCCTATATTTTTAGTAAATATCCTAATGAAAGCTATTGGAAACACTATTTTAGAGCGAATTTTCTCAAAGGTATTGTATATAGAATAGCTCATATTTTTGGTATGGAGCAAAGGCTTGTGAATAGGCGCAATATAAAAATCAGCCCTGTAAAACCTTATACAGCTTATCAAGATGAAAATAAAACTATTTAGAACCGCCACTGTACCCTCGTCTTTAAACTCACTGCTAAAAGGGCAACTAAAGTTCTTGAACGAGACTTTTGAGGTAACTGCTATTTCGGGTGAAGGAGAAGACTTGGAAGAGGTAAAGAGGCGAGAAGGGGTAAATACCTTTGCTATTGCAATGTCGCGCCCTATTGCTCCTTTGAAAGATTTGAGTTCTCTGTTGAAACTTTACCGCTTGTTTAAGAGAGAAAAACCTACTATAGTACATTCTATTACTCCCAAAGCAGGCTTACTGAGTATGCTGGCTGCTAAGATGGCTGGAGTACCTATCAGGATACATACTTTTACCGGACTCATTTTTCCCACTCGCAAAGGTGTAATGCAACGGCTACTCATAGCGATGGATAAGTTATTATGCTGGGCGGCTACCGATATATATCCCGAAGGTGAAGGGGTAAAAAGAGATTTACAGCAATTTCATATTACAGCAAAACCCTTAAAAGTATTGGCTAATGGCAATATCAACGGGATAGATACCGACTATTTTTCTAAAACACATTTTTCGGCTACTGATAAAGCTACTTTACGAGCATCCTTAGGCATAGGAGCAGATGATTTTATATATGTTTTTGTAGGAAGATTAGTAGGCGATAAGGGCATTAATGAATTGGTTACCGCTTTTCAAGCACTGAAACAGCAAACAACATCCCCTATAAAACTGCTATTGGTAGGCAGACAAGAAGCTCATTTAGACCCCCTGCAAACTAAAACATTAAGCGCCATAGATACAGACCCTGATATTATATCCGTAGGAGAGCAAAAAGACGTACGCCCTTATTTGGCAATAGCCAACTGTTTTGTATTTCCAAGTTATCGCGAAGGCTTCCCCAATGTAGTATTAGAGGCAGGTGCTATGGAATTACCTTGTATCGTAACCGATATCAACGGTAGTAACGAAATTATTATAGAAAACAAAAACGGACTTATCGTTCCTCCTAAAAATGCAAAAGCTTTTCAAAAAGCAATGACGTTATTATTAGATGATAAGCCGTTGTATCATAAGTTAAAGAGTAATAGCAGACCTTTGATAGAACAACGATATCACAAGGAAATGGTATGGCAAGCCTTGATAGAAACGTATAATAAGTTATTAAGTGTTGCTTCTTCTAAAAAATAATCGTACATTTGTAGCCTGATTAACCATTTAGAGTTCTGAACGAATGAAGAAACTTCTTTCTTTTGCCACTTTGTGGGTGGCTTTATCACTACACGCTCAACAGCAACCTGTGGATTATATCAATCCGCTCATTGGTACTTCTAACTTTGGCGCTACGCACCCTGGGGCTATTGCTCCGCGCGGTATGCTTAGCATTTCGCCTTTCAATGTAGCTTTCGATACTACGGGGGTGAAAGCTCCGCTCGAAAAAGACAGTCGCTGGCTTTCTAATCCTTATGTAAATGAAAATAAATTCTTCACCGGATTTACCCACGTGAACCTCAGCGGTGTGGGTTGTCCTGAACTCGGGGTGATTATCGCAATGCCTACTACTGGTAAATTGGAGGTAAATCACCTAAAATATGGCTCAACCTACCAAAATGAGGTGGCTAAAGCGGGCTATTACAGCAACTTCCTTACTAAATACCATATCAAAACTGAAGCTACCGCCACTACAAGGGCTGGTATTACTCGCTATCACTTCCCGAAAGGAGAAGCCAACCTGCTCATCAATCTCGGACTCGGGCTCACCAACGAAAAGGGCGCGATGCTCAAATTCGTATCACCTACCGAGGTGGAAGGGATGCGTATGGTAGGGACTTTCTGCTATAACAGTCCGGAGCTGGCATATCCGGTGTATTTTGTAGCTAAAGTGAACAAAGTAGCCCCTTCTTATGGCGTTTGGCATACGCCTGAAAAACATCAAGGGGTAGAAGCCCAATGGATGTGGTACAACGGCGACACCCGCCTCAAAGAACAATTCGCTCGCGAGGTAGTAGGCGATAGTATAGGGGCGTATTTCCGCTATAAATTTGATAAAGATGAAGTAGTAGAACTCAAAGTAGGTATCTCATACGTGAGCATTGCCAACGCCCGTGAAAACCTCGAAAAAGAAATAGGCAACCGCACTTTTGACGAGGTGTATGCCGCTACTCGCCAAACATGGAGCGATGCCCTCCGCGCTACCGTAGAAGGCGGTACCGACGACCAAAAAACGATATTCTACACAGCGCTCTATCACGCGCTTATTCACCCGAATCTCCTCAACGATGTGAATGGTGATTACCCTGAGAGCAAAACTAACAAAATAGGCAAAAATCACGAACGATATACGGTATTCTCATTGTGGGATACCTATCGCAATTACCACCAATTGCTCACCCTGCTCTACCCCGAACAGCAACTGCAAATGGTGCGCACGATGCTCGACATCTACAAAGAAAGTGGTTGGCTGCCAAAATGGGAACTCAATTCCACTGAAACCTTTACGATGGTAGGCGATCCTGCCAGCATAGTATTAGCAGATACTTACCTGCGCGGTCTCACCGATTTTGATATACAAACGGCTTACGAGGCGATGCTCAAAGGGGCGAATACCCTTGAAAACAACCCTATACGCCCAGGGGTGAAAGAGTATTGGAAATTGGGGTACCTGAGTGTAGATGGGGGTGTAAGAGGTCCGGTATCTACTACCCAAGAGTACAACGCTGCCGACTTTGCCATTGCGCAAATCGCTAAGAAGTTAGGCAAAAAAGCCGATTACGAGAAGTTTAACAAACAAGCCTATTCGTATAGAAAGTTATTCGACAAAGAAACCCATTTATTGCGTCCACGTCACGCCAATGGCAAGTGGTATGCGCCTTTCAACCCCGAAAGTGGGGCTAACTTTGAAGAGAATGTAGGCTATATAGAGGGTAATGCGTGGCAATACGTATATATGGTAACCCACGATGTAAAAGGAATGATCAAGCTAATGGGCGGTGAAAAACCTTTTGAAAAGCAACTTGACCATATTTTCGACAGTAAGCAGTACGATATGGCAAACGAACCCGATATTGCCTATCCGTATCTCTACAACTTCCTTAAAGGTAAAGAGTGGAAAACCCAACAGAAAGTAGACCAACTCATCAATGAGTATTTCCAAAACAAACCTGCGGGGCTCCCAGGCAATGAAGACACAGGAGTAATGTCGGCTTGGCTCATTTATGGAATGGCAGGTTTTTATCCTATTACTCCCGCTGAGCCTAACTATACTTTTACCTCGCCTAAGTTTACTAAAATCACCCTCAAACGCAATCCGCAGTACTATCCTGCTGGTGATTTGGTAATAGAAAGTAATGCTTCGCCTGAAAACATTTTCATTAAGAACATTTACATCGACGACAAGCCTTACAAATCCTATTTCATCAGTCACGAGGCACTAAAGAATGCAAAGAAAATACGATTTGAGCTAGGTAAGAGATAAGAGGTAAGAAAAGTGTGATACTGAGGCTATTCAAAAAAAACTAAATCACATTTCCGTCACTACACTTTGCCAAAGTCTGAAACCAAAACTGTAAGGAAGATTTATAAAGCACTGATTTTTAACTATGTTTTTTTTGTAGAAATACTGTGTAAGTATTATCTTTGCAAAAAAAAAGTTATGACCACTATAATAAAGAATAGAAAAAGAATTTCAAATATCTTTTCTAAGATAGAAGATAAAGAGTTAGAATTTCTTGTAAAAGAAACAGGAGTCGATAAATATAGCAAAAAACTTAAAGGAATAGAAATATTTAAGTTGCTAATTTTCGGTGCTTTGACAGATGATAGAGCTAGTCTAAGAACCTTTGAAAACTTTTATATCACAAATTTCTTTAAAATGATTGCTAAGATATCACTTACTAAAGTCATATCACATAGTAGCATTGCAGAAAGGATTGCTAAAATAAATGTAGTTTTCTTTGAAAGACTTTTTGCTTATTGCGTAAAGAAGTATGCACCTTTTTTAGAAGAAGGAATTACTTCTAAAATAAGTAGTTATGATTCTACAATAGTGAGTATCTCATCCAAACTACTCCATTTAGGAATGCAAAATGGACAGAAGAATAAAAAAGATGAGCAAGGAAAGCTAAGCTTAAAATTCACCATTGGATTTTCAAACTTACCATTCAAGTGTAAAATTCATCACCAGCAAGAAATG